>NZ_CP108370.1:2700000-3000000 GCF_035953295.1 Streptomyces sp. NBC_01335 | reverse complement strand
TGTATACGGACTGACGCCTGCCCGGTGCTGGAACGTTAAGGGGACCGGTTAGCTGACTTTCGGGTCGGCGAAGCTGAGAACTTAAGCGCCAGTAAACGGCGGTGGTAACTATAACCATCCTAAGGTAGCGAAATTCCTTGTCGGGTAAGTTCCGACCTGCACGAATGGCGTAACGACTTCTCGACTGTCTCAACCATAGGCCCGGTGAAATTGCATTACGAGTAAAGATGCTCGTTTCGCGCAGCAGGACGGAAAGACCCCGGGACCTTTACTACAGTTTGATATTGGTGTTCGGTTCGGCTTGTGTAGGATAGGTGGGAGACTTTGAAGCGGCCACGCCAGTGGTTGTGGAG
Organism: Streptomyces sp. NBC_01335; assembly: GCF_035953295.1. Lineage (GTDB taxonomy): Bacteria > Actinomycetota > Actinomycetes > Streptomycetales > Streptomycetaceae > Streptomyces. The sequence goes on along the minus strand of NZ_CP108370.1, from coordinate 2,999,647 downwards.
TCGCCGTTGAAATACCACTCTGGTCGTGCTGGATGTCTAACCTCGGTCCGTGATCCGGATCAGGGACAGTGTCTGATGGGTAGTTTAACTGGGGCGGTTGCCTCCTAAAGAGTAACGGAGGCGCCCAAAGGTTCCCTCAGCCTGGTTGGCAATCAGGTGTTGAGTGTAAGTGCACAAGGGAGCTTGACTGTGAGACCGACGGGTCGAGCAGGGACGAAAGTCGGGACTAGTGATCCGGCAGTGGCTTGTGGAAGCGCTGTCGCTCAACGGATAAAAGGTACCCCGGGGATAACAGGCTGATCTTCCCCAAGAGTCCATATCGACGGGATGGTTTGGCACCTCGATGTCGGCTCGTCGCATCCTGGGGCTGGAGTCGGTCCCAAGGGTTGGGCTGTTCGCCCATTAAAGCGGTACGCGAGCTGGGTTTAGAACGTCGTGAGACAGTTCGGTCCCTATCCGCTGTGCGCGTAGGAATATTGAGAAGGGCTGTCCCTAGTACGAGAGGACCGGGACGGACGAACCTCTGGTGTGCCAGTTGTCCTGCCAAGGGCATGGCTGGTTGGCTACGTTCGGAAAGGATAACCGCTGAAAGCATCTAAGCGGGAAGCCTGCTTCGAGATGAGTATTCCCACCCCCTTTGAGGGGTTAAGGCTCCCAGTAGACGACTGGGTTGATAGGCCAGATGTGGAAGCCCGGTAACGGGTGGAGCTGACTGGTACTAATAGGCCGAGGGCTTGTCCTCAGTTGCTCGCGTCCACTGTGTTGGTTCTGAAATAATAACCGCCGTGTTTTCATCCGGTTGGTTAATTTCATAGTGTTTCGGTGGTCATTGCGTTAGGGAAACGCCCGGTTACATTCCGAACCCGGAAGCTAAGCCTTTCAGCGCCGATGGTACTGCAGGGGGGACCCTGTGGGAGAGTAGGACGCCGCCGAACAATTTTTCCGGGAGACCCCCGTGCCTTGTGGCACGGGGGTTTTCTGCGTTCCGGGACAATTACGTGAAGGCAGGCAGGCAAGCAGGCAGGCAGGCTCGGATTCCAGGCCTTCCCCACGCCCTGTTCACTGCCTTCCGGGTGGAAAACCGAGAACAGGGCGGAGGAGCTCTTCAGAGTCGGCCGGCCGCCTTGAGCGAGAGGTAGGCGTCGGCCAGTGCCGGAGCCAGGCTCTCCGGCAGTGCGTCGACCACGACGGCTCCGCGGCGCTGGAGACGTTCCGCGACATGCAGGCGCTGGGCCTGGGCGCGGGTACCTGCGGCGGCCTCGTAGATCGCCTCGGCGGAGCCCCTCCTGCGGGACATCTCCTCGACGCGGGGATCAGCCACCGCCGCCACGATCACCGTGTGGCGCCTGGTGAGCTGCGGAAGGACCGTCAGCAGTCCCTCCTCGGCGGGGGCGCCGTCCAGAGTGGTCAGCAGCACGATCAGCGACCGCTGCGGAGCGGCGGCCAGGACGGCGGTGCTCATCCCGCGGGCGTCCGTCTCGACCAGCTCGGGCTCCAGCGTCGCCATGGCGTCCACCACCCTCGCCAGTACCTCCCCGGTGGCCGTGCGGCCTCGGACCTGGGCCCGCACCCGCCGGTCGTAGGCGAGCAGGTTCACCTGGTCCCCTGCCCGCCCGGCCAGTGCGGTGAGGAGGAGGGCGGCGTCCATCGCGGCGTCCAGCTTCGGCATGTCACCGACCCGGCCGGCCGAGGTGCGGCCGGTGTCGAGGACGATCAGGATGTGCCGGTCCCGTTCGGGGCGCCAGGTACGGACGGCCACCGCCGACTGCCGCGCCGTGGCCCGCCAGTCGATGGACCGGGTGTCGTCACCCGGCACGTACGGGCGGAGGCTGTCGAACTCGGTTCCCTCGCCACGGCTCAGCGCGCTCGTGCGCCCGTCGAGCTCGCGGAGGCGCGCGAGACGGGAGGGGAGGTGCTTGCGGCTGGAGAACGGCGGGAACACCCGGACGTTCCACGGAACCCGGTGATAGCCCTGGCGTGCCACGAGACCCAGCGGGCCCAACGACCGGACAGTCACCCGATCGGGGACACGATCCCCCCGTCGGGTCGGCCGGAGCAGCGTGGTGAGCCACCGCGCCTCGCCGGCGGCGACGGAGACCGTGTGGCGGGGCGTGCCGGTCTCCGCAGCCGTCGCTCCACTGCTGGGAGACCAGGCGTCGCGGAGCTCGGCACGCAGGCGGCGGCGGGAGCCGTTGGTCACGGAGAGTTGCACCGAGGCACCGTCACCAAGTCGAACAGTTGTATCACCGGATCGGGTGAAACGCAGGCTTCGTACTGGTGCTGCCAGGGCGTAGTCGCACAGAATGGCTAGCGAGAGGGGGGCATTGACCGCGAGCATCCCGGTCCAGCTGGGGGCCAGGATGCCTACAGGGAGTGATCCCGCAGCGGCGAGGAGAGCGGCTCTTCCGGTGAGGGCCATGGTCACCGCCTCATCGGGGGACAGGCACGAGGGCGAGCACCGCCGTGATGACGGCGTCCGGGGTGACGCCCTCCATCTCGGCCTCGGGCCGCAGGTGGATGCGATGACGGAGTGCGGGGAGGGCGAGGGCCTTCACATCGTCGGGGATGACGTAGTCCCTGCCGGTGAGCCAGGCCCAGGCACGGGCGGCGGAGAGCAGCGCGGTGGCGCCGCGGGGGGAGACACCGAGAGCGAGCGAGGGGGATTCGCGGGTGGCACGGCAGAGATCGACGACGTAACCGGCGACCTCGGGGGAGACCGAGGTCGTGGCGACAGCGGCTCGGGCGGCTTCCAGGTCGGCCGGGCCCGCGACGGGGGATATGCCCGCCGCTTTCAGGTCACGTGGGTTGAAGCCCTCGACGTGACGGGTGAGGACGTTGATCTCTTCCTCCCGGGTGGGAAGAGGCACCGTCAGCTTCAGCAGGAAGCGGTCCAGTTGGGCCTCGGGGAGGGGGTACGTGCCCTCGTACTCCACCGGGTTCTGGGTGGCGACGACGAGAAAGGGATCAGGGAGGGGGCGAGGGGTTCCGTCGACGCTGACCTGTCGCTCCTCCATGGCCTCCAGGAGCGAGGACTGGGTCTTGGGGGGCGTGCGGTTGATCTCGTCGGCGATCAGCAGGTTGGTGAAGACCGGACCTGCCTGGAAGGAGAACTCGGCGGTGCGCGCGTCGTAGACGAGGGACCCGGTGACGTCACTGGGCATCAGGTCGGGGGTGAACTGGACACGTTTGGTGTCGAGTTCGAGGGAGGCGGCCAGGGCGCGGACGAGCAAGGTCTTGGCCACACCGGGGACGCCCTCCAGCAGTACGTGCCCCCGGCAGAGCAGGGCGACGACGAGTCCGGTGACGGCCGGGTCCTGCCCGACGACGGCCTTGGCGATCTCGGAGCGCAGGGCTTCGAGTGATGCGCGGGCGTCGTCGGAGTTCGTGGGAGCCGCGGAGGTCCCTGGGATCGCCGGGGTCGGGGCGCTCATGACGTGCGTACCTCTCTTTCGAGGGCGTCGAGTTGGTCGGCCAGGCGTACCAGTGCGGTGTCGTCGGCCGGAGTCGGGCCGAAGAGCAGGGCATCGAGGCCGCCGTCGGCGGGGAGCCGGGCGGAGAGTGCGGGGACGAGTACGTCCGGGGAGTGCGCGTCGCGGGGAGAGACGCCCACGAGTGGGGCGAGGCGGGTACGGGCCGACTCGCGGAGCAGGGCGGCGGCACGGTCGCGTGCGCCGGCCTTCCGGTAGAGGCGGGCGTGACCCTCCGTTGCTTCGGAGGCGTGGACGGCGACCGGCAGGTTCTCGGTCACCAGCGGACCGAACCTGCGTCCGCGCCAGACGGCCGCGAGCACGGCGGCGACGGCGAGTTGGAGCGTGCCCCACAACCAGCCGGAGGGGATCAGATCGAAGAAGTCGGGCTGGTCGTCCCCGGAGGAGTCGGCATCGGTTTCGTGGTCCTGGCCGGAGCCGTCACCGGTGCGATGGTCCTGCCCGGAGTCAGCACCGGCCCGGTGGTCCTGCCTGGAGCCGCCGTCACCGTTCGTGTCCTGGCCGTCCTCTGTGGCGGATGGGTCGGAGAGAGAAGGGAGGTACCAGACGAGATGAGTACGGGAGCCGAGGAGTTGGAGGGCCAGCGAGGCGTTGCCCTCGTGGGCGAGGTGCTGGTTGACCAGGAGATGGGGAGCGCCGAGCAGGACGGTCTCGCCGTGCTGCCGCGGGACGACGAGGAGCGAGGTCAGGTCGTGGTCCGGGTAGCAGCCGAAGGCACCGGGTTCGTCCGTCGCGTAGGTGACCCCGCCCAGGTCCGCCGTGCCCGCGCGGCGGGCGGCCGGGTACGAACAGGCGGCGGCGCGTGCGGTCACCCTGACGGTGGGTCCGACGTCCACACCGGGGGCGAGTACGGGTACGGACGGCTCTCCCGGAGCGATCAGGACGGTACGGCCCCCGGAGCCGGCGGTGGCGTCGGAGAGGCGTTCCTGCTGGAACCCGGTGAGCAGGTCCGGGGCGGCGACCAGGAGTGTGCTGTCGGGTCCGGCCGCCGAGACGGCGCCGTCGAGCGTGGTGACCACGTCGACGGTGACACCGCGCCGCTCGAGGAGTTCGGCCAGGGCCCTGCTGCCCTCCGGGTCGGCCGAGCGGGGATCGAGCGTCCCGTGGTGGCTGCCGGGCTGCAGGGCCGCGATGGTGATGCCACCGATGACCAGGACGAGCAGGGCCAGCAGGAAGCCGCGGGCCCGCTTCCAGAGCTGTGCGGGGGTCGCGGCCAGGGAGGTGGAGCCCGGGGCCCGGCGCTTACCGGCGGGGCCGGGAGCCGCATCCGTGTACGTGGAGCCCTGGGCGGCGCTCGTACCGGCGGGGCTGGAGGTGCCGGTGGGCCCGGTCATCCGACGGCTCCCGTCGTGATGGCGGTGGCGGGCCGCGCTGCTTCGAGGTCGCTGTCGAGGGTGCGGACGGCCAGATACGCGGTCTCGTCCGCCGTACGGCCGCCGTACGTGAGGGCGTCGAAGGTGCGGGCCGCGGCGCGCAGGCGGGCCGCGTGGTCCGGCAGCCGGCGTCCGGCCTCTTCCGCCGCCTCGTCGGCCGTGCGGCCGGGGCGGGGATCGAGCAGCGTGCGCTCCTCCAGGGAGCGGACGATCGCGCGGGTGCGTTCCTGGACCGCCTCCGTCCAGCGGAGAGCGGCCGCGTGCCTCTCGGCAGCGGTGCGGTGCTCCGCGGCGCCGCGCGGACCGCTCTCCCGGAAGAGGGGCTTGGCCGAGCCGGCCTCCCGCTTCGGCGTACCCAGCCGCCACCAGAGGGCGGCGGCCAGACCCACGGCCAGGAGGACCAGCACGAGGACGCCCAACGGTCCCCCGGGCGCGATGCCGGCGGCCGAGTCGAAGAGCCCGCCGATCCAGTCCCAGAAGGAGTCGAAGGCTCGTCGCAGCAGGCCGGGGTCGCCCTCGTGGTACATCCCCTTGGACAGTTCGGCCTTCGCCGCCTCCCGTGCGGGAACCCGCGGTGTGTCCACGGGTATGTCTGCGAACCTCGGACCGGCCCACACATGTGGCCCTGATGTGGTGGTGCCCCCCGCACCCGTCATGCCATCAGCCTCCGGTGTTCGTGTATCCGGGGAGCCCGGCGGCACGGCCGAGTTCCAGGTCGAGAGCCTCGCGGCGGATGCGCTGGTCGACGTAGACCAGAGAGACCACGCCGGAGACGAAGGGGTACGTCAGCATCGAGATGAGCACGTTCCCGATGCTGGAGACGACGAGGAAAAGCCAGCCGGTCGGGGCCGGGTCGTTGCTGAAGAGCCCACCGGATGCCCCGCCGTCGACGGAGAGCCCGATCAGGAGGAAGGGGACGCCGATGACCAGGGACACGACGATGACGCACACGCAGGTGGCCGCCAGGATGCCGAAGATCCGCCACCAGGCGCCTCGGACCAGCTTCGCCGACCGGCGGAGCGCCTGGCCCACCGACTGACGCTCCAGCACCAGGGCCGGGGCCGCGAGGCAGGTGACGACCATCAGCCAGAGGGACACTCCGAAGGCGGCGAAGAACCCGAGCCCGAGGAGACCGGCGCCCGCCGCGGAACCGACGAGCAGTCCCGGAGCGACGCCCACCGCCATGATCGCCACGGTCGTCACCGCGAGCAGCAGTGCCAGCCCCACCACTCCCAGGATCCGGGGGCGCACCTCCGCCCGGACCTCGGCCGAGGTCGCGGTGCGGCCCAGCACCGAGCGGCTGACCACGACGCCGAGCACCGAGGCGGTGAAGAGGAAGGCGGCCATGCCGAGGAGCGCGCTCGGCGCGCTCGTGATGAGCATGGACCGCATCGCGTCGAAGGACTGGCGGAGGGCCTCGGTCTCGGAGGCGTCCGGGTCGATCGTGATCGGTTCGGGGAGGAGGAAGCGCTCGATCAGGACGGAGACGATCTGCACGAAGAGGGCGACCACCAGGCTGACTCCCAGCGCGGTACGCCAGTGCGCGCGCATGGCCGAGACCGACCCGTCGAGCATTTCGCCGACGCTCAGCGGACGGAGCGGGACGACACCCGGCTTGGGTGCCATCGGAACGTGGCCCCAGTTCGGAGATCCGCCCCAGCCCGGGTGCCCCTGCCCCTGCTGCGTCGGGTGACCCCAGCCCGGGTAGCCGCCGGGGTTCTGGTTGCCGCCCCAGCCCGGTGCCGGCGGCGGAGCCCCCGGGCCGGGTGCGGGCGAAGCCGGGGCGGACCACTGGCCGGGCGGTGGCTGGGCGGGGGACCACTGGCCTGCCGCACCGTTGCCGCCGGCCCGGGCGCGATTCGTGCCGTGACCGTCCGTGGCGTCCTTGCCCCCGGGGCTTCCGTCTGCGGGGTTTCCGTTCGCGGGGTTTCCGGTCGCTGGGTTTCCGTCAGCGCTGTCTCCGCTCGCGCTGTCCTGGTTCGGGGGCCGGGAGCCGGTGGGTGGTTCGGAGTCGACGGGTCCGGAGGGGCGGGGTACGCCTGCGCCCTGCTCGTCGGAGGCCGCGGATCCGGGCGGGGCCCAGCCCGGAGAGTCGTTCATTCTGGCTCCTTCACCGTCCTGACCGCGCATCGGGGCGGCAGGTTGGCAGCCATCGTGCCACGCGGGGCAGAAGTGCGTTCGAGGTGCTTCTGGTTGGCACCTTCATATGTGGGCCTCCCAGCGGGCAGACTGGGCGGATGGCTGATCAGGACGCGCAATCGCCGGTGGGCACCGAGCCCTCCGCGCTTCCCGTACTCCGCTGGGACGAGCCGCCCGAAGGCCCGGTCCTGGTACTGCTCGACCAGACCCGGCTCCCCGCCGAGGAGGTCGAGCTGGTCTGCACCGACGCACCCGCGCTGGTACGGGCGATCCAGACGCTGGCGGTGCGCGGGGCACCGCTGCTGGGCATCGCCGGGGCATATGGCGTCGCCCTCGCGGCGGTCCGGGGATACGACGTGGACGAGGCCGCGGAGCTGCTGGCCACGGCGCGGCCAACCGCCGCGAACCTGGCGTACGGGGTCCGGCGCGCGGTCCGCGCCCACGCGGCGGCCCTCGCGGACGGGGCGGCGCCCGACGGGGCCGCCGCCGCGGCGCTCGCCGAGGCGCGGGCCCTGCACCGCCAGGACGCCGAGGCCTCCGACCGGATGGCCCGGTACGGCCTGTCCCTCCTGGACGAACTGCTGCCGGCCGGAGGCCACCGCCTGCTGACCCACTGCAACACCGGGGCACTGATCTCCGGCGGCGAGGGGACCGCGTTCGCCGTCGCGCTCGCGGCGCATCGGCAGGGCAGGCTGCGCCGGTTGTGGGTGGACGAGACGCGTCCGCTGCTCCAGGGCTCCCGGCTCACCGCGTACGAGGCCGCCCGGCACGGAATGGCGTACCAGCTGCTCACGGACAACGCGGCGGGGTCGCTCTTCGCGGCGGGACAGGTCGACGCGGTACTGATCGGCGCGGACCGCATCGCGGCGGACGGCTCCGTGGCCAACAAGGTGGGGAGCTACCCGCTCGCGGTGCTCGCGCAGTACCACCACGTGCCGTTCGTCGTGGTGGCACCGACCACGACGGTGGATCAGGGCACCCCGGACGGTGCGTCGATCGTCGTCGAGCGGCGTTCCGGCCGCGAGGTGACGGAGCTCACATCGTCACGGTCCGGGGCCCGTGGGGGAGGGGGCGGCGGAGAGGTGGTCGCGCCGCTGGGAACCCCGGTGTACAACCCGGCGTTCGACGTCACACCGCCGGAACTGATCACGGCGATCGTCACGGAGGAGGGCGTCATTTCGCCGGTCACGAGGGCCGGACTGGCCGAGCTGTGTGCCAGGTCATCGCAGATAACGATTAGCTAATGGGATGATGTCGATTATGAAGGGACGCGTCCTTGTCGTCGACGACGACACCGCACTGGCCGAGATGCTCGGCATCGTGTTGCGTGGAGAAGGTTTTGAACCGTCGTTCGTAGCGGACGGCGACAAGGCACTTGCTGCCTTCCGGGAGGCGAAGCCGGACCTGGTGCTGCTCGACCTCATGCTGCCCGGACGGGACGGCATCGAGGTCTGCAGGCTCATCAGGGCCGAGTCCGGCGTGCCGATCGTGATGCTCACCGCGAAGAGTGACACCGTCGACGTGGTGGTGGGCCTGGAGTCCGGGGCCGACGACTACATCGTGAAGCCGTTCAAGCCCAAGGAGTTGGTGGCCAGGATCAGGGCACGTCTGCGGAGGTCGGAGGAGCCGGCGCCCGAGCAGCTGACCATCGGTGACCTGGTCATCGACGTGGCCGGGCACTCGGTGAAGCGGGAGGGTCAGTCCATCGCGCTGACCCCGCTGGAGTTCGACCTGCTGGTCGCGCTCGCCCGTAAGCCGTGGCAGGTCTTCACCCGTGAGGTCCTGCTGGAGCAGGTGTGGGGCTACCGGCACGCAGCGGACACCCGTCTGGTGAACGTGCACGTCCAGCGGCTCCGTTCCAAGGTCGAGAAGGACCCGGAGCGGCCCGAGATCGTCGTCACCGTGCGTGGCGTCGGCTACAAGGCCGGACCCAGCTGACATGACCCGAGGCAGCGCTGCTCCTGGCCCCGGGGAGCCCGGAGCCCCCGAGGAGCGGGCTGCCGGACCGGGGCGTTCCACCCTCCTCCGGGGCGGCCAGTTGTTCACCGACCGGACGCCCGGAGGTCCGTTCCCGCGCCTTCTGCTGCGCTGGGTGCGGCGTCCGCTGCTGCCCGCCGTGCGGGTGTGGCGCCGCAACCTCCAGCTGCGCGTCGTCGCGGGCACCCTGCTGATGTCGCTCGGAGTCGTGCTGCTGCTCGGCTTCGTCGTCATCGGACAGGTACGCAACGGTCTGCTCGACGCCAAGGGCGGAGCCGCCCAGACCCAGGCCGCCGGTGGGTTCGCCGCCGCCCAGGCGAAGGCGAACGAGCCCCTCACACCGGGCCGCGAGGAGGGCTCCGACGGCATGTCGGCCAACACCTCCTGGCGGACCGACCTCGTCGACCAGCTGGCCAGCGGCGGCGCCAACGCCTTCAACGTGGTGGCGCTCAGCCCGGACTCCGTGAACCAGGGCACCGCCAGCCGGGCTCCGCGCGGTTCGGGGAGCGTGGAGGCGTCGAGCGTCCCGGACCGCCTGCGCGAGTCGGTCGACAAGGGCCCGGGCGCGTTCCAGACGTACTCGCTGATCCGGTACTCCTACGGCAAGTCGCAGCCCGGGCTCGTCGTGGGCAAGCGGCTCTACGACATCGACCACAACCCCTACGAGCTGTACTACCTCTTCCCGCTCACGCAGGAGGAGAAGTCCCTGGCGCTCGTCAAGACGACGCTCGCCACCGCCGGGCTCTTCGTCGTCGTCCTCCTCTGCGCCATCGCCTGGTTCGTGGTGCGCCAGGTCGTCACCCCCGTACGGATGGCGGCCGGGATCGCCGAGCGGCTTTCGGCGGGGCGGCTCCAGGAGCGGATGAAGGTCACCGGCGAGGACGACATCGCCCGGCTCGGCGAGGCCTTCAACAAGATGGCCCAGAACCTCCAGCTGAAGATCCAGCAGCTGGAGGAGTTGTCCCGGATGCAGCGCCGCTTCGTCTCCGACGTCTCGCACGAGCTGCGCACCCCGCTCACCACCGTGCGGATGGCGGCCGACGTCATCCACGAGGCGCGGGTGGACTTCGACCCCATAACCGGCCGCGCCGCCGAACTGCTCGGCGATCAGCTCGACCGGTTCGAGTCCCTCCTCTCCGACCTGCTGGAGATCAGCCGGTTCGACGCGGGGGCGGCGGCGCTGGACGCCGAGCCGATCGACCTGCGCTCCGTCGTCCGCCGGGTGATCGGCGGCGCCGAACCCCTCGCGGAGCGGAAGGGCACCCGCATCCGGGTGGTCGGCGACGAACTGCCGGTCGTGGCGGAGGCGGACCCCCGGCGGGTCGAGCGTGTCCTGCGCAACCTCGTCGTCAACGCCGTCGAGCACGGCGAGGGCCGGGACGTCGTGGTGCGGATGGGCGTCGCCCAGGGCGCCGTCGCCGTCGCGGTGCGCGACTACGGCGTCGGGCTGAAGCCCGGCGAGGCGACGCGCGTCTTCAACCGGTTCTGGCGTGCCGACCCGGCCCGCGCCCGTACGACCGGGGGCACCGGGCTCGGGCTGTCCATCGCCGTGGAGGACGCCCGGCTGCACGGCGGCTGGCTCCAGGCGTGGGGCGAGCCCGGTGGCGGCTCGCAGTTCCGGCTCACCCTTCCCCGTACGGCGGACGAGCCGCTGCGCGGGTCCCCGATACCCCTGGAGCCCGAGGACTCGCGGCGCAACGCGGCGGACCGCGAGCGCTCCGGTGCGGGAGACACCCGAACCGACGCCGACGCCGACGGCCGGAACCGGGTGATGGCCGTGCCCCACCAGCCCAGCTCTTCCGACCGGGGCGCGCTGCCCGCCTCCGCCCGGCCCGGTGCCTCTCGGCAGGCCCCCGCCTCGGTCCACCCCGCGGCGCTGCCCGGCAGCGGTGCGCGCGTGGTGGCCCGCCCGGGCTCCGCTCCCGCCGCCCCCTCACCGCAGATCCCCGAGCAGGCACGGGAGCAGATCCCCGAGCAGGCCCGGGAGCAGATCCCGGACAGGTTCCCGGACCAGGAGGACACCCGACGTGGGTTCTGACCGTCGTAGGGACGGCCGCCGCCGCAGAGCCGGGCGGACGACCGCCGTGCTCGGCCTCGGCGTCCTGCTGCTGGCCGGCTGCGGGTCGATGCCCGTCGTCGGGGACGTCAAGCCCGTCGACGCCTCCCAGGCCGGCGACGCCCAGGTGCAGGTCTACGCCGTTCCGCCCCGCGACGGTGCGGAGCCGGGCGAGGTGGTCGACGGCTTCCTGGAGTCGATGACGAGCGACGACCCCTCGTTCCGGACGACCCGCACCTATCTGACGCAGGACGCGGCCCGCACCTGGCGCCCCGCCGCCGGCACCACCGTGCTCGCCAAGGCCCCGAACCGCAACGCCCCCGCCCCGCGGGGCCCGGAGACCGAGGCGACGGACACCACCTACACCCTCAGCGGCCAGAAGGTCGCGGAGGTCGACGCGCAGAGCTCGTACCAGCCGATCGCGCCCGCCGACTACGTGCAGAGCCTGCACCTGGTGCGGGAGAAGAGCGCCGACGGCAGGCAGGAGTGGCGGATCAGCTCCGTGCCGGACGGGCTCGTGCTCGGCCAGTCCGACTTCAAGCGGCTCTACCGTTCCGTCAACACCTACTACTTCGCGGCCGGCTCGGCGGGCGGCCCCGCCGCGCTGGTCGCCGACCCCGTCTACGTACGCAACCGGACCGACCCGGTGACGCGGATGGACGCCACCACGCAGACCATCCGGACCCTCCTCGACGGGCCGACCGACTGGTTGCGGCCCGTCGTCGATTCCAGCTTCCCCGCCGGTACGACGCTGCAGAAGGGTGTCACCTCGCTGGCGCCCGACGACCAGAACGTCCTCAAGGTGCCGCTCAACAAGGAGGCCGCCCACGCCACCCGGAGCGCCTGCCGGAGGATGGCGGCGCAGGTGCTCTTCACCCTGCGGGACCTGACGTCCGCCCGGGTCGAGCAGGTGGAGCTGGAGAACGGGCGGAAGGTGCTCTGCTCGCTGGGCGCCGAGGAGACGACCGGGTTCACCCCCGACCGCGGCTCCGGATCCCCCGTCGGCCAGTACTTCGTCGACGAGGGGAAGGTGCTGCGGATCCCCGGTTCGACCAAGGGCAGCGGCGAGCCCGTACCGGTGACCGGCCCGCTGGGCGAGGGCACCCGGCCGATGAGCGCGGTGGGTGTCTCCCGCGACGAGGAGAAGGCGGCCGGGGTGACGGCCGACCGGGGGCGGCTGTACGTGGCGTCCATCGTCGAGGAGGGCGAACTGCCCGCCGAGGCTCCGGTCGTCAGCCACGCGGCCGCCGCCGACAACCGCCTGTCGGCACCGAGCTGGGACGGCCGGGGCGATCTCTGGGTCGCCGACCGCGACCCGCGCGAACCCCGGCTGCTCAGGCTGGTCGGCGGCGAGGGCACCCCGCAGGAGGTCGACGTACCCGGCCTCGGCGGGGAGCGGATCGAGGCGCTCCGGATGTCCGCCGACGGGGTGCGGATCGCGCTGCTCGTGGGGGAGAAGGGCCACCGGACGCTGAAGATCGGCCGGGTCGAGAGGGTCGGCTCCGGCGCCACGCAGCAGGTGTCCGTCCAGGACCTGCGCCAGGCCGCGCCGCAGCTCACCGACGTCACCGCGGTCTCCTGGTCCGGACGCGGCCGGCTGGTCGTGGTCGGCAAGGAGGAGGGCGGGGTCCAGCAGGTGCGTTACGTGCAGGCGGACGGGTCCACCTCGTCCTCCGAGGTGCTGCCCGGCGTCAACCAGGTCGAGTCGATCGCCGCGGCCGACGACGAACTCCTGCCGCTGATGGCGGACACCATGAGCGACGGCATCGTGAAGCTGTCGCCCGGCGACAACTGGCAGACCGTGCTGAAGAAGGGCACCTCGCTGGTCTACCCGGGCTGAGTCCCACTGCCGACGCCCGGCCACGATCCGCCGGCACCGCCCGCGGGGCGACGCCACCGGCTCCCGCCGGGTGATGACACCTCCCGCCGAGCCCGCACAGGGGCTCCCGGTCGCGTTGTCCACAGGGGTGGCGGGGGCGTGGGGCGGCGGGCAGGGTGGTGCTGTGGGGGAATGGTGGCGGGAGTTCGCCGGACTGGTCCTGCCGGTGGCCTGCCGGGGCTGCGGCAGGCCGCGTACGGAGCTGTGCGCCGCGTGCGGCTCCGCGCTGAGCGGCCGGGAGCCGTGCCGGGTGCGGCCCTCGCCCGAGCCGCCCGGGCTTCCGGTGGTGCACGCCGTCGCCCCGTACGAGAACGCCGTGCGCGCCCTTCTGCTGGCCCACAAGGAGCGTGGCGCCCTGGCGCTCGCGGGGCCGCTCGGTGACGCCCTCGCGGCTGCCGTACGGGCCGGGCCGGGGTGGTCCGGGCAGGGCGGGCCCCTGCTGCTCGTGCCCGTGCCCTCCGCCCGCCGCTCCACGGCCGCGCGCGGGCACGATCCGGTACGGCGCCTCGCCCGGGCGGCGACCGCCGCGCTGCGCCGCTCGGGCACCCCGGCGCGGGTCCTCCCCGTGCTGCGGCAGCGGCGCCGGGTCGCCGACCAGGCGGGGCTGCGGGCGGCCGAGCGGCGGGCCAATCTGGCGGGCGCGCTGGAGGCGGTCCCCGGCGCCGAACGGCTCCTCGCGGTCGGCCGGGTGGTGCTCGTGGACGACCTGCTGACGACCGGGGCGACGCTGGCGGAGGCGGCCCGCGCGGTCGGTCCGGCACTGCCCCGGGCGGGCGCGTTCCCGCCGCCCCGAGCGGTTGTGGTCGCAGCTTCTCCGTCTGCCTTCGGAATAAACCGGAACTGACAGAAATGTTTCATCTCCGCAGGTGGTGGAAGGGCAAAGGAACCTGAACGGAGGTACGCGTGAGTAGCGGGTGCCGAGAAGGCGGTCGGCACGCTATGTTCGGTGGTGAGGAATGGTGAACCCCAGGCCTCGACGAATGCACCACCAGGTTTCGGGCAGGCCGACATCCGGAGTTCAGCTGTCGGAAGATCGGTGGGATGGTGAACCCGCCGGTGGGCAGGAGGAGGTGGAAGGTCACCGAGTCCGAGGCTCCGGAATGCCACTGGAGCCTGGTGCAAAAGGGAGGCGCTCCGCCACCGTTGCGGAGCGATCCGGGAACGGAGTTCTGCGTGGACATCGTCGTCAAGGGCCGCAAGACCGAGGTGCCCGAGCGGTTCCGCAAGCACGTGGCCGAGAAGCTGAAGCTGGACAAGATCCAGAAGTTCGACGGCAAGGTGATCAGCCTCGACGTGGAGGTGTCCAAGGAGCCGAACCCCCGTCAGGCCGACCGTTCCGACCGGGTGGAGATCACGCTCCGCTCGCGTGGTCCGGTGATCCGGGCGGAAGCGGCTGCGGGCGACGCGTACGCGGCGCTGGACCTGGCCACGGGCAAGCTGGAGGCGCGGCTGCGCAAGCAGCACGACAAGCGCTACAGCCGCCGCGGCAACGGCCGTCTGTCGGCCGCCGAGGTCGGCGACGTGGTGCCGGGCACGGCAGCGTTCGACGAGGACGGCGAACTGGTCAACGACCAGGCGGCCCAGGAGGTACCCACCACGAAGTTCGGTTCGCTGGAGGTACAGGGCGAAGGCCCGCTGGTGATGCGCGAGAAGATGCACGTGGCGGCCCCGATGCTGCTCGACCAGGCGCTCTACGAGATGGAACTGGTCGGCCACGACTTCTACTTGTTCGTCGATGCGGAGACCAAGGAACCCAGCGTCGTCTACCGGCGGCACGCCTACGACTACGGTGTCATCCACCTGAGGACCGACCCTCTCGCCGCCGACGAGGCCGGTGGCGCGGGCGGTGCGCTCGGCGGCTGACGAACCGTTTTCGCGGTGCCCCTGGAGTGCGTGCGCGCCCCCGGGGGCACCGGCGTGCGACCACGGGACCTCCGTTCCGGCGGCCGGGCATGAAAGCATGGCCCCCCGAGCCAATCGGTAAGCGGTGCAGTGCCGTTGGCGACCGTGTGTGATTTCAGGCCGTGGCCTTCAGGGGGAGGAACGATGGCGGACACCTTCGGGCCCGTGCGCGACACGAATGTTTCCGGAGAAGCTGCCCGTACCCGAGCCGGCGCGGACGAGGACACCTCGCCCCGCAAGGAGCCCATCCGGGTCCTGGTGGTCGACGACCACGCGCTCTTCCGCAGGGGACTGGAGATCGTCCTCCAGCAGGAGGAGGACATCCAGGTCGTCGGCGAGGCGGGGGACGGCGCGGAGGCCGTGGACAAGGCGGCGGACCTGCTGCCCGACATCGTGCTGATGGACGTACGGATGCCCAAACGCGGCGGCATCGAGGCGTGCACCGCCATCAAGGAAGTGGCCCCCAGCGCGAAGATCATCATGCTGACGATCAGCGACGAGGAGGCCGACCTCTACGACGCGATCAAAGCCGGTGCCACCGGATATCTGCTCAAGGAGATCTCCACCGACGAGGTGTCCACGGCGATCCGGGCCGTCGCCGACGGGCAGTCCCAGATCAGCCCGTCGATGGCGTCGAAACTCCTCACCGAGTTCAAATCGATGATCCAGCGCACCGACGACCGGCGCCTTCTTCCCGCGCCCCGGCTCACCGACCGCGAACTCGAAGTCCTGAAACTCGTCGCCACCGGCAAGAACAACCGCGACATCGCCAAGCAGTTGTTCATTTCCGAGAACACCGTGAAGAACCACGTCCGCAATATCCTGGAGAAACTCCAGCTCCACTCCCGGATGGAAGCCGTGGTCTATGCCATGCGGGAGAAGATCCTGGAGATCAGGTGAGCCCCTTCAGGGCTGTTCCGTGATCCCCGGGCGGATGCCCCTCACGCCGCGCACCGGTCACCGGTGCGCGGCGGAGAACGCTGCCCCGAGCGCTCCGTTCAGCGGTTCCCGCAGCTCAGGGGTGTCCACCCGCTCCAGCCGTACGTCGGTGCAGCCGACCCAGGAGGCCGCCTCCACGAGCGCCTCGGCCATCGGCGCCACCGCCTTGGGGCTCGCCAGGGACACCTGACGGGCGACCAGCGTGGTGCCCTCGCGCGCCGGGTCGACGCGGCCCTGGAGCCGCCCGCCGGCCAGCAGGGGCATGGCGAAATAGCCGTGCACCCGCTTGGGCTTCGGGGTGTACGCCTCCAGGCGGTGGGTGAACCCGAAGATCCGCTCGGTGCGCGCGCGTTCCCAGATCAGGGAGTCGAACGGCGACAGCAGCGTCGTGCGGTGGCGCCCGCGCGGTTCGGCGGCCAGCGCCCGGGGATCGGCCCAGGCGGGCTTCCCCCAGCCCTCCACCGACACCGGTACGAGCCCGGAGCCCGCCACCACGGCGTCGAAGTCCTCCGCCTTCAGCCGGTGGTAGTCCGCGAGATCGGAGCGGGTGCCGACACCCAGCGAGCGGCCGGCGAGCGCGACGAGCCGGCGCCGGCACTCCTGGTCGCTCAGGTCGTCGTGGAGGAAACGGTCGGGGATCGCCCGCTCGGCGAGGTCGTAGACCCGCTTCCAGCCCCGGCGCTCGGTGCAGACCACCTCGCCGTACATCAGGGCGCGCTCGACCGCGACCTTCGTCGCGGACCAGTCCCACCACTCGCCGCCGTTCTTCGCACCGCCGAGCTGGGTCGCGGTGAGCGGCCCCTCGGCGCGCAGCTGCGCGATCACGGTGTCGTACGTGCCCGCGGGCAGCTCGTGGTGCCACTGCGGGCGGGCGCGGTAGGCGCGGCGGCGGAACGCGAAGTGCGGCCACTCCTCGACGGGCAGCACGCACGCGGCGTGCGACCAGTACTCGAAGGCGCGGCCCCCGGACCAGTACGCCTCCTCGACCGCCTTGCGGCCGATCCCGCCGAGCCGGGCGTACGGAACCAGCTCGTGGGACCGGGCCAGCACCGAGATGGTGTCGAGCTGGACGGCCCCGAGATGGCGCAGCACCCCGGGCACCCCGGCACGCCGGTCGGGCGCCCCCAGGAACCCCTGGGCGCGCAGCGCGATCCGGCGGGCCTGATCGGCGGAGAGTTCGACCACGGGGGGCTGCACGGGCGGCTCGGACGTCATGGAGGCACCTTAGAGGGCACCACCGACAGCCGCCGGGGGTACGGACGAAGGCCCTCCGACCGGGGCCCGCCGGGCCCGGTTCAGCCCGGCGGGGGCAGATGCGCGGCGGACCCCGGCGGACGCGCCCCCGCCTCCGGCAGCCCGGAGCCGGTGAGCCGGAGGCCGAGGCGGGAGGGGATCCGCCCGGGGCCGGACGCGGGGAGACCCAGGTCGGCCGGGAAGAGCGAGGCGCTCCAGAGGTTCCGGCGCTCGTCGCCGGTGGCGTGCCCGGCGGCAGCCCCGCCGGCCGCTGCCGCCGCGCCGCCGGGGATCTCCCCGGCTTCCCCCTCGACCGTCGCGGGCCGCTGCCCGCTGTCCAGCCGGAAACCGGCGCGCAGGGCGACCGCCCGGGACGCCACGTTGCCCGCCTCGGCCCACCACTCCAGCCGGACCGCCCCCAGCACGGAGAACGCCCAGCGGGCCGAGCGGACCACGGCCTCCGTCCCGTACCCCTGTCCGCGGTGCTCCCGGGCGAGCCAGTAGCCGACCTCGTACGTGCGGGGGCTCGGCCGCCGGACGAGTCCGAGGGCGCCCGCCAGCGCGCCGTACCGCTCGACCAGCGCGAAGTGGTAGCCGGAGTCGTCCCGCCAGCCCGCCGGGGCGAGGGCGCCGGTGAAGAGTTCCGCGTCGGAGCGCAGGTACGGCGACGGGATCTCCGTCCAGCGGAGGATCTCCGGATCCTGGCAGGCGAGATGCACCGCGTCCGCGTCCCCGGGGGTGAAAGGACGGAGCAGCAGGCGTCGGGAGGTGAGGGTGATCGGCTCCATGGGCGCATTCTGGTGACCGCGGGTCCCGGTCGTGAGCACTTTCCGGGCTTCCCGGCACCTTCCAGGCTCTTCGGCCGTTGTCCTGGAAGGCGCGGTGAGGTCCACCCAGGGGCAGCCCTCCCGGCGCGGCGGTGTCCTCGCTTACGATGGCCGTTGCGGTGGGGCCCACCTGCCGTGCCCGCGCCAGAGTCCGTCAAACGACCCGGTGCCAGGCCCGACCGGCAAGGAGACCAGCCTCAGTGTCCGTCTTCAACAAGCTCATGCGTGCAGGCGAAGGCAAGATCCTGCGCAAACTGCACCGCATCGCGGACCAGGTCAGCTCCATCGAAGAGGACTTCGTCAACCTCTCCGACGCCGAGCTGCGGGCGCTCACCGACGAGTACAAGGAACGGTACGCGGCCGGCGAGAGCCTGGACGACCTGCTCCCCGAGGCGTTCGCCACCGTCCGTGAGGCCGCGAAGCGCGTCCTCGGCCAGCGCCACTACGACGTCCAGATGATGGGCGGCGCCGCCCTGCACCTCGGGTACGTCGCCGAGATGAAGACCGGTGAGGGCAAGACCCTCGTCGGCACCCTGCCCGCGTACCTCAACGCGATCTCCGGCAAGGGCGTCCACCTGATCACGGTCAACGACTACCTCGCCGAGCGCGACTCCGAGATGATGGGCCGGGTCCACAAGTTCCTCGGCCTGACCGTCGGCTGCATCGTCGCGAACATGACCCCGGCGCAGCGCCGCGAGCAGTACGCCTGCGACATCACGTACGGCACGAACAACGAGTTCGGCTTCGACTACCTCCGCGACAACATGGCGTGGTCGCAGGACGAACTCGTCCAGCGTGGCCACAACTTCGCCGTGGTCGACGAGGTCGACTCGATCCTCGTCGACGAGGCGCGTACCCCGCTGATCATCTCCGGCCCGGCCGACCAGGCCACCAAGTGGTACGGCGACTTCGCCAAGCTGGTCACCCGGCTCGTCAAGGGCGAGGCCGGCAACCAGCTCAAGGGCATCGAGGAGACCGGCGACTACGAGGTCGACGAGAAGAAGCGGACCGTGGCGATCCACGAGTCCGGCGTCGCCAAGGTCGAGGACTGGCTCGGGATCGACAACCTCTACGAGTCGGTCAACACGCCTCTCGTCGGGTACCTCAACAACGCCATCAAGGCGAAGGAACTCTTCAAGAAGGACAAGGACTACGTCGTCATCGACGGCGAAGTCATGATCGTCGACGAGCACACCGGCCGTATCCTCGCCGGCCGCCGCTACAACGAGGGCATGCACCAGGCGATCGAGGCGAAGGAAGGGGTGGACATCAAGGACGAGAACCAGACCCTCGCCACGATCACCCTGCAGAACTTCTTCCGCCTCTACGGCAAGCTCTCCGGCATGACCGGTACGGCGATGACCGAGGCCGCCGAGTTCCACCAGATCTACAAGCTGGGCGTCGTGCCGATCCCGACGAACCGGCCGATGGTCCGCCTCGACCAGTCCGACCTGATCTACCGCACCGAGGTCGCCAAGTTCGCCGCCGTCGTCGACGACATCGCGGAGAAGCACGAGAAGGGGCAGCCGATCCTGGTCGGCACCACCTCGGTCGAGAAGTCCGAGTACCTCTCGCAGCAGCTCTCCAAGCGCGGTGTCCAGCACGAGGTGCTCAACGCCAAGCAGCACGACCGTGAGGCGACCATCGTCGCCCAGGCCGGCCGCAAGGGCGCCGTCACCGTCGCGACGAACATGGCCGGCCGTGGCACCGACATCAAGCTCGGCGGCAACCCCGACGACCTCGCCGAGGCGGAGCTGCGCCAGCGCGGCCTCGACCCGGTCGAGCACGTCGAGGAGTGGGCGGCCGCGCTGCCCGCCGCGCTGGAGAAGGCCGAGCTGGCCGTGAAGGCGGAGTTCGAGGAGGTCAAGGACCTCGGCGGGCTGTACGTCCTGGGCACCGAGCGCCACGAGTCGCGCCGCATCGACAACCAGCTGCGCGGTCGTTCCGGCCGTCAGGGCGACCCGGGCGAGTCCCGCTTCTACCTCTCGCTGGGCGACGACCTGATGCGCCTGTTCAAGGCGCAGATGGTGGAGCGCGTGATGTCGATGGCGAACGTCCCCGACGACGTGCCGATCGAGAACAAGATGGTCACCCGCGCCATCGCCTCCGCCCAGTCCCAGGTCGAGCAGCAGAACTTCGAGACGCGTAAGAATGTCCTGAAGTACGACGAGGTGCTCAACCGCCAGCGCGAGGTCATCTACGGCGAGCGTCGTCGCGTCCTGGAGGGCGAGGACCTCCAAGACCAGATCCGTCACTTCATGGACGACACGATCGACGACTACATCCGCCAGGAGACCGCCGAGGGCTTCGCGGAGGAGTGGGACCTCGACCGGCTGTGGGGCGCCTTCAAGCAGCTCTACCCGGTGAAGGTCACCGTGGAGGAGCTGGAGGAAGCCGCGGGCGACCTCGCGGGTGTCACGGCGGACTTCATCGCCGAGTCCGTCAAGGACGACATCCACGCGCAGTACGAGGAGCGCGAGAACTCCCTCGGCTCCGACATCATGCGTGAGCTGGAGCGCCGCGTGGTCCTCTCGGTCCTCGACCGCAAGTGGCGCGAGCACCTCTACGAGATGGACTACCTCCAGGAGGGCATCGGCCTCCGTGCCATGGCGCAGAAGGACCCGCTGGTCGAGTACCAGCGCGAAGGGTTCGACATGTTCAACGCCATGATGGAGGGCATCAAGGAGGAGTCGGTCGGCTACCTCTTCAACCTTGAGGTCCAGGTCGAGCAGCAGGTCGAGGAAGTCCCCGTCAAGGAGGACGCCGAGCAGACCTCGCTCACCAAGGAGGGCGCCGGTGTCGCGGCGGCCTCCCGGCCGGAGATCCGCGCCAAGGGCCTCGAAGCCCCGCAGCGCCCCGACCGCCTGCACTTCTCCGCCCCGACGGTGGACGGCGAAGGCGGCGTGGTGGAGGGCGAGTTCGCGGACAGCGCCCCCGAGGGTGACGGCCTGACCCGCGCCGAGCGCCGCAAGGCGCAGAAGAGCGCGGGCGGCGGCGGCGGGCGTCGCCGCAAGAAGTGACCGCCGAAGCGGTACGCACCGGCGGGGCCGGGATCTCCACGGAGGTCCCGGCCCCGCCGGTTTTCGTGCCCGTCCGTTTTCCGTGCCCGTTGTCCGTGCCTCGGGTCAGCCATGGGGCCGGGCGCCGGGTTCAGACCGGGAGGCGTTCGCCGCCCAGCTCCACCGCGGCGCAGCGCCAGCGCAGATCGGCGCCCTGCTCCAGCCGGAACGCCATGGCGTGCACCCGGCCGCCGCCCGAGATGGACGCGAACGCCTCCACCACGCCGGTGGCGGGCTGCGCGCCGTAGCACCCGCGCAGTACGGGGCTGCTGCCCCAGGCGGCGCGCAGCGGGGCGCCCGGGGCGAGTTCGGCGAGCTGGTCGTAGGCCTCGCCCACGGTGTGGCCGAGCATCCAGTGGACCGGCCGGCGCCCGCTGAGCACGGCGAGCAGCCGTTCGGCGAACCACTGGTGCGGGCGTACGGGGCCCCGCGCGGCGAGCGGGCTCCGCCGCTCCGGGACGGTGCCGGGCCGGCGCGGATCGCGGCGGCCGGCGGGTCTGCCGCCTCCCGGGCGGGTGGCCCCGCGCTGTTCCGTACGGTTGCGCCGATCCGCGCCCAAGGGCCTGGTCCGGTCCGTGCTCATGATGTCGCCCCCGTGTGAGGCCGCCCGGTCGTGCCGTGCGGCAGCGTTGCGTTGCGCATCTTCTACGGGGAGTCGCGGGGGTGCCGCAAGGGCCGGCGGGGCCGTACGGGGCGTGCGGCGCGGATCACCTATCCGGGTGAGGGGCGCGCCACCCGGGCCGTGGAGCGGGCGTACGGCCGCTTCCCCCGGGGCCGTACGCCAGTGGGCGCCCGCCCGCCCCGAAGGGGGACCGCCGACGTATCCTGAGGGCGTCTGTCGACTACGAAAGTGGCCAAGCCATGCGCGTGTACGTCCCCCTGACCCTCTCCGGTCTCGCCGCGGCGCACGGAGCGGGCGAGCTGGGCCCCGGACCGCTGACCGCCTACGCCGTCACCCCCGGGCTGCGCGAATGGTACGTCTCCGACGACATCGAGGAGCTGGAGTACGCGGCGCTCAACCGGGCCGCCGCCGCCTCGCTCCGGCTGATCGCCGCCCTGCCCGACGAGCCGCGCCGCCGGGTCGTCGTCGCGTTCGACGTACCGGACGGCGACGCCCTCGGCGATCCCGGCCAGGGGCCGGACGCCGCCTCGGTCGGCGAGGTCCGGATCGCCTCGGCCGTGCCGCTCGCCAAGGCGGCGGCCGTGCACGTGGACGCCGACGACGCCGAGAAGGACGTGACGGCCGCCGCCGCGGCCCTGGGCGCCGCCGACCTCGGCGACGACGACGCGCAGTTCACCGTGGACGGCGCGGAGGACCACGAGCTGCTCTGGTTCGGCGTGCAGGAGATCCCGCAGCTGCTCGGCTGAGGGGCCGCGCACAGGGGCCCGGAAGGGCTGGTCAGGGGCGGCCCTCGCCGGTTGTCGGACCCGCCGAGTACGGTCTTTCCCATGGCGAAGCACGGCGAGAAGCGCACCCACCTGGTCTGGGACTGGAACGGCACACTGCTGGACGACATCCACGCGGTCCTCGGGGCGACCAACACGGCCTTCGCCGAGGTGGGGCTGGCGCCGATCACCCTGGAGCAGTACCGGGCGACGTACTGCGTCCCCGTGCCGCTCTTCTACGAGCGGCTGCTCGGCCGGATACCGGACGACGCCGAGTGGGAGCGGATGGACGTCCTCTTCCACGACGCCTACGCCGAGCTGCGCGCGGCCTGCCGCCTCACCGACGGCGCCGCCGAGCTGCTCGCGGGCTGGCGGCGGGACGGCCGCAGCCAGTCCCTGCTGAGCATGCACGGTCACGAGCAGCTGATACCCACCGTGCGGGGTTACGGCATCGAGCCGCACTTCGTACGGGTCGACGGGCGCACCGGGCCTTCCGGCGGCAGCAAGGCGCTCCACATGGAGCGGCACTTCGCCGCGCTCGGCACGGTCGCCCCCGAGCACGCGGTGGTCATCGGGGACGCGGTGGACGACGCCGTGGCCGCCGCGCACGTCGGGGCGCGGGCGGTGCTGTACACCGGGGGCTCGCACGACCGGGCCAGCCTGGAGGAGGCGGGGGTGCCGGTGGTGGACAGCCTCGCCGAAGCGGTGGCGCTGGCGGAGTCCATGAAGGTCTGAGACGTGCGCGAGCCCGGGGCGGACCCGCCCCGGGGTGAGCCAGGGCCTCAGGCCACCGGTGCCTTCGCGCGCAGCACCTTGAGGAACTCGCGCATCCACGCCGAGTGGTCGGGCCAGGCGCGCGAGGAGACCAGAGTGCCGTCGACCACCGCCTCCGTGTCCTGGAAGGCGGCGCCGGCCGTCCGCATGTCCGGCTCCAGCGCCGGATAGGCGGTCACCTCACGGCCGTCCAGGCTGCCCGTCGCGGCGGTGATCAGCGGGCCGTGGCAGATCTGCGCGACCGGCCGGGCGTCCTCGAAGAAGGCGACGACGATCCTCCGCAGGTCGGCGTTGTTGCGCAGGTACTCCGGCGCCCGGCCGCCGGGGATCACCAGGGCGGCGTAGTCGCCGGGCACGACGTCGGCGAACGCCAGGTCGGCGGGCCAGGTGTAGCCGGGCTTCTCGGTGTAGGTGTCGAAGCCGGGCTCGAAGTCGTGGACCACGAAGCGCAGGGTCTTGCGTTCGGGGGCGGCGATGTCCACCTCGTACCCCTCCTCGCGCAGCCGCTGGTACGGGTAGAGGACTTCCAGCGACTCGGCCGCGTCGCCGGTGACGAGCAGGATCTTCGGTGCCATGGCGGGCCCCCAGGGTGGGTGGGTCGGCCGGGTGCGGGCGTGCGGCCCGGCCTCGTACGGCGGGGACCAGCCTGCACCGGACGGCCGGGTTCGCCAAGAGGGCGCGCCTTCGCCGGGGGAGCGCGGCGAGCGGTGGCGAGCAGGACGAAGTGTCCAAAACGGGGGTCTTCGTTTGAGCACATACGGCTCATGACGGCCACCCGTCCGGGCGAGATAGCCTTGGGCCCGTGATCAGCGCGATACGCCGCGGGGGCATGGACGCCCCCGCCCCGGCCCCGGAGTGCACCCGCACCCGGGCGATCCGTGATCGCCATCACCCCGACCCACGGCTGAATATCGCCGATTTGGTCCCGGGTATCTCTCATCGCGGCATAGCGTCGACTACGACCGGATACCCCGCGTCGTGGCGTTGTGCCGCTTTTGTCACCTACGTCACGCAATGGCGCGCGACAGGAGCCAGAGGACATGCAGACCAAGCTGGACGAAGCCAAGGCCGAGCTGCTCGCACGGGCCGCCGAGGTAGCTGACAACAGCCCGGGCGGTGGTGCCGGCGGCCCTGGGGGTACCCCCAGGGTGCGCGTCGCCGCGGCCGGCACGGACGGGGACGAGCGGTCCGGCCGGGACATGCTCCTCTCCTACCTCCAGCGCTACTACTTGCACACCGCCCCGGAGGACCTGAACGGCCGGGACCCGGTGGACGTCTTCGGCGCCGCCTCCTCGCACTACCGGCTGGCCGAGAACCGTCCCCAGGGCACGGCCAACGTCCGGGTGCACACCCCGACCGTCGAGGAGAACGGCTGGACCTCCAGCCACTCCGTCGTCGAGGTCGTCACCGACGACATGCCGTTCCTCGTCGACTCCGTCACCAACGAGCTGTCCCGCCAGAACCGCAGCATCCACCTGGTCATCCACCCCCAGGTCCTGGTGCGCCGCGACGTCACCGGCAAGCTGCTGGAGGTCCTCACCGACGGCCCCGGCGCCCCCCGGGTCCCCCAGAGCAAGGGCCGCAAGGACTCCGGCACCGCCGGGGCGGCACTGCCGCACGACGTGCTCGTCGAGTCCTGGATCCACGTGGAGATCGACCGCGAGACGGACCGCGGGGACCTCAAGGAGATCACCGCCGACCTGCTGCGCGTCCTGTCCGACGTGCGGGAGACCGTCGAGGACTGGGACAAGATGCGCGCCGCCGCGCTGCGCATCGCGGACGGCCTCACGAGCGAGCCGACCGACGACCTCCCCGCCGAGGAGATCGAGGAGGCCGGTGAACTGCTGCGCTGGCTCGCCGCCGACCACTTCACCTTCCTCGGCTACCGCGAGTACGAGCTGAAGAACGGCGACTCGCTCGCCGCCGTGCCCGGCACCGGCCTCGGCATCCTGCGCTCCGACCCGAAGCACCACGAGGACGAGGCGCACCCCGTCAGCCCGTCCTTCGACCGGCTCCCCGCCGACGCACGGGCCAAGGCCCGCGAGCACAAGCTGCTCATCCTGACCAAGGCGAACAGCCGCTCCACGGTCCACCGCCCGAGCTACCTCGACTACGTCGGCGTGAAGAAGTTCGACGCCGACGGCAACGTCGTCGGCGAGCGCCGCTTCCTCGGCCTGTTCTCCTCCGCCGCCTACACCGAGTCGGTGCGCCGGGTCCCGGTCGTCCGCCGCAAGGTCGCCGAGGTGCTGGAGGGCGCCGGCTTCTCGGACAACAGCCACGACGGCCGCGACCTGCTCCAGATCCTGGAGACCTACCCGCGCGACGACATGTTCCAGACGCCGACCGATCAGCTCCGCTCGATCGTCACCTCGGTGCTCTACCTCCAGGAACGCCGCCGGCTCCGCCTCTACCTGCGCCAGGACGAGTACGGCCGCTACTACTCCGCCCTCGTCTACCTGCCGCGCGACCGCTACACCACCGGCGTCAGGCTGCGGCTGATCGACATCCTCAAGGAGGAACTCGGCGGTACCAGCGTCGACTTCACCGCCTGGAACACCGAGTCGATCCTGTCCCGGCTGCACTTCGTCGTCCGGGTCGCCCCCGGCACCGAACTGCCGCACCTCACGGACGCCGACACCGAGCACATCGAGGCCCGCCTCGTCGAGGCCGCCCGCTCCTGGGCGGACGGCTTCCAGGAGGCCCTGAACGCCGAATGCGGCGAGGAGCGCGCCGCCGAACTGCTGCGCCGCTACGCCCGCTCCTTCCCCGAGGGCTACAAGGCCGACCACTCGCCGCGCGCCGCCGTGGCCGACCTGGTCCACCTCGAACGGTTCAAGGCGGGCGAGAAGGACTTCGCGCTCAGCCTCTACGAGCCGGTCGGCGCGCTGCCCGGCGAGCGCCGCTTCAAGATCTACCGGACCGGCGAGCCCGTCTCGCTCTCCGCCGTCCTCCCGGTGCTGCAGCGCCTGGGCGTGGAGGTCGTCGACGAGCGCCCGTACGAACTGCGCTGCGCGGACCGGACCACCGGCTGGATCTACGACTTCGGGCTGCGGATGCCCGCGGGCAACGGCGACCACCTCGCCGACGACGCCCGCGAGCGCTTCCAGAACGCCTTCGCCGCCGTCTGGACGGGGGCGGCCGAGAACGACGGCTTCAACTCCCTCGTGCTCCGTGCCGGACTCGACTGGCGGCAGGCGATGGTGCTCCGCGCCTACGCGAAGTACCTGCGCCAGGCGGGCTCCACCTTCAGCCAGGACTACATGGAGGACACCCTCCGCGACAACGTCCACACCACCCGGCTGCTGGTCTCCCTCTTCGAGGCCCGGATGTCGCCCGCCCGCCAGAACGCCGGCCGGGAACTCACCGACGGACTGCTCGAAGAGCTCGACGGCGCGCTCGACCAGGTGGCCTCGCTCGACGAGGACCGCATCCTGCGCTCCTTCCTCACCGTCATCAAGGCGACCCTGCGGACCAACTTCTTCCAGCGCGCCGACGACGGCGAGCCGCACGCCTACGTCTCGATGAAGTTCGACCCGCAGGCCATCCCCGACCTGCCCGCCCCGCGCCCCGCCTTCGAGATCTGGGTGTACTCGCCCCGCGTAGAAGGCGTCCACCTGCGCTTCGGCAAGGTCGCCCGCGGGGGGCTGCGCTGGTCGGACCGGCGCGAGGACTTCCGTACCGAGGTCCTCGGCCTGGTCAAGGCGCAGATGGTGAAGAACACCGTGATCGTGCCGGTGGGCGCCAAGGGCGGCTTCGTAGCCAAGCAGCTCCCGGACCCGGCGCTCGACCGCGACGCCTGGCTCGCCGAGGGCATCGCCGCCTACCGCGTCTTCGTCTCGGCGCTGCTCGACATCACCGACAACCTGGTGGCCGGCGAGACCGTGCCCCCCGTCGGCGTGGTCCGCCACGACGAGGACGACACCTACCTCGTCGTCGCCGCCGACAAGGGCACCGCGAGCTTCTCCGACATCGCCAACGAGGTCGCCGTCGCGTACAACTTCTGGCTCGGCGACGCCTTCGCCTCCGGCGGCTCCGCCGGGTACGACCACAAGGGCATGGGCATCACCGCCCGCGGCGCCTGGGAGTCCGTCAAGCGGCACTTCCGCGCGCTGGGCCACGACACGCAGACCGAGGACTTCACCGTCGTCGGCGTCGGCGACATGTCCGGCGACGTGTTCGGCAACGGCATGCTGCTCTCCGAGCACATCCGGCTGGTCGCCGCCTTCGACCACCGGCACATCTTCCTCGACCCGACCCCGGACGCCGCCGTCTCCTACGCCGAGCGGCGCCGGATCTTCGAACTGCCCCGCAGCTCCTGGGCCGACTACGACACCAAGCTGCTCTCGGCGGGCGGTGGCGTCCACCCGCGCACCGCGAAGTCGATCCCGGTCAACGCGCACGTCCGCGAGGCCCTCGGGATCGAGGCGGGCGTCACCAAGCTGACCCCCGCCGACCTGATGAAGGCCATCCTGCGGGCCCCGGTCGACCTGCTGTGGAACGGCGGCATCGGCACCTACATCAAGTCCTCCGCCGAGACCGACGCCGACGTCGGCGACAAGGCCAACGACGCGATCCGGGTCAACGGCCAGGACCTGCGGGCCAAGGTCGTCGGCGAGGGCGGCAACCTCGGCGCCACCCAGCTCGGCCGCATCGAGTTCGCCCGGGCGGGCGGCGAGATCAACACCGACGCGATCGACAACAGCGCCGGTGTGGACACCTCCGACCACGAGGTGAACATCAAGATCCTGCTCAACGGGCTGGTCCGGGACGGCGACATGACCGTCAAGCAGCGCAACAAGCTGCTCGCCGAGATGACCGACGAGGTCGGCGCGCTCGTGCTGCGCAACAACTACGCGCAGAACGTCGCGCTCACCAACGCCTCCGCCCAGGCCACCGACCTGCTCCACGCCCACCAGCGCTCGATGCGCCAACTGGAGTCCGCGGGCGAGCTGGACCGCGCGCTGGAGTTCCTCCCCGCCGACCGGCAGATCCGCGAACTCCTCTCCGCCGGCAAGGGCCTGAGCCAGCCGGAACTCGCCGTGCTGCTCGCCTACACCAAGATCACCGCCGCCGACGAGCTGATCAGCACCAGCCTCCCCGACGACCCGCACCTCCAGCGCCTCGCGCACGCCTACTTCCCGAAGCAGCTGCGCGAACGCTTCCCCGAGGCGATCGACGGCCACGCGCTGCGCCGCGAGATCATCACCACCGTGCTGGTCAACGACACCGTGAACACCGGCGGTTCGACCTTCCTGCACCGGTTCCGCGAGGAGACCGGGGCCTCGGTGGAGGAGATCGTGCGGGCGCAGGCAGCGGCCCGCGAGATCTTCGGCCTGAACCAGGTCTGGGACGCCGTGGAGGCACTCGACAACCAGGTCGGCGCCGCGGTGCAGACCCGCATCCGGCTGCACTCCCGCCGTCTGGTGGAGCGCGGCACCCGCTGGCTGCTCGGCAACCGCCCGCAGCCGGTGGACATCGAGGCCACCGTCGCCTTCTTCGAGGAGCGGGTCGCCGAGGTCTGGGCCGCGATGCCCAAGCTGCTGCGGGGCACCGACCAGGAGTGGTACCAGCAGATCCTGGACGAGCTGACGTCGGCGGACGTGCCGGAGGAGCTGGCGCAGCGTGTCGCCGGGTTCTCCTCGGCGTTCCCGGCGCTCGACATCGTGGCCATCGCGGACCGTACGGGCAAGGACCCGCTCGCCGTCGCCGAGGTCTACTACGACCTCGCGGACCGGCTGCGGATCACCGCGCTGATGGACCGGATCATCGAGCTGCCGCGCGCCGACCGCTGGCAGTCCATGGCCCGCGCCTCCATCCGCGAGGACCTGTACGCGGCCCACGCGGCGCTCACCGCCGACGTGCTGGCCGTGGGGGCCGAGGGTGCGGCACCGGAGGACCGGTTCAAGGCGTGGGAGGAGAAGAACGCGGCGATCCTCTCCCGGTCGCGTTCCACCCTGGAGGAGATCCAGAGCTCCGACGCCTTCGACCTGGCGAACCTGTCGGTCGCGATGCGGACCATGCGGACGCTGCTGCGGACGCACGCCTGACGCGGTGACGCGGTGACATGAGAGAGGGGGGCTCCGGGCCGTGAAGCCCGGAGCCCCCCGCTCCGCGGGTCCGCGTGGGGACTACTTCTTCGTGAACCGCTCGTACGCGGCGACGACGTCCTCCGCCGGGCCGTCCATCCGCAGGACGCCCGCTTCCAGCCAGATCGCCCGGTCGCAGGTCTCCAGGATCGACCTGTTGCTGTGGCTGACCAGGAAGACCGTGCCGGCCTCCTTGCGGAGCTCCTTGATCCGGTCCTTGCTCCGGTTCTGGAACTTGGCGTCGCCGGTGGAGAGCGCCTCGTCGATCAGGAGCACGTCGTGGCTCTTGGCCGCCGCGATGGAGAACCGCAGCCGGGCGCCCATGCCGGAGGAGTACGTCCGCATCGGCAGCGTGATGAAGTCGCCCTTCTCGTTGATGCCGGAGAAGGAGACGATGTCGTCGTACCGCTCGCGGATCTCCTGGCGGGACATGCCCATCGCGAGGCCGCCCAGCACGACGTTCCGCTCGCCGGTCAGGTCGCTCATCAGCGCCGCGTTCACACCGAGCAGCGAGGGCTGGCCCTGCGTGTGGACCTTGCCCTTCGTCGCCGGGAGCAGCCCGGCGATCGCCTTGAGCAGGGTGGACTTGCCGGAGCCGTTCGAGCCGATGAGGCCGATCGCCTCGCCCTTGTACGCGGCGAAGCTGACGCCCTTCACGGCGTGCACCTCGCGCACGCCCGGGCTCTCGCGCCGGGTGACGATCCGGCTGAGCGCGGAGGTCGCGCTGCCCCGGCCGCCCTTGGTGCCGTTGACCTTGTAGGTGATGTGCACGTCGTCGACGACGACGGTGGGCTCCCGCTCCTCGGTCGTGTCAGCCACGTCCGTACCTCTCTTCGGCCTTCCAGAAGAACACGAAGCCGCCGAGGCCGCAGACCAGTGCCCACGCCGCGGCCACCGCCCACACGTGCGGGGGCAGCTGGTCGGCGGTGAAGCTCTCGATCAGGGCGAACCGCATCAGGTCGATGTAGACGGCCGCCGGGTTGCAGTCGAGCGCGACGATGACCCAGTGCGGGACGCGGTCCGTGGTGAGGAGGGAGTCCAGGCTCCACATCACGCCGGACGCGTACATCCAGGTGCGCAGCAGGAACGGCATCAGCTGGGCGATGTCCGGGGTCTTCGCGGTGAGCCGCGCCACGAACATCGAGACGCCGGTGTTGAAGAGCGCCTGGAGGAAGAGCGCGGGGATCGCGAGCACCCAGCTGGGGCTGGGGAACTCCCCGAAGACGAAAAGGATCACGACGAGCGCGCCGAGCGAGAACAGCAGCTGCTGGAGCTGCTGGAGGGCGAGCGCGACCGGCAGCGAGGCGCGCGGGAAGTGCAGGGCGCGCACCAGCCCGATGTTGCCGCTGATCGCACGGGTGCCCGCGGTGATCGAGCTGGAGGTGAACGTCCAGATGAAGACACCCGTGACGAGGAACGGCACGAAGTCGGGGACCCCGTGCTTGGTGCCCATCAGGATGCCGAAGATGAAGTAGTACACCGCCGCGTTGAGCAGCGGCGTCATGATCTGCCAGATCTGGCCGAGCTTCGCCTGGCTGTACTGAGCGGTCAGCTTGGCGGTGGCGAACGCCACGATGAAGTGCCTGCGCCCCCAGAGCTGGGCGACGTACGACGCGAGGGAGGGGCGGGCGCCGCTGACGGTGAGGCCGTGGCGGGCGGCGAGCGCCGCCAGCTCGCCCGGGGCGTAGACCGGGGCGAGTGCGGCGGGATCGGTTTCGGCCGGCCCTGGGGTCGGCGGAGCTGCTGTCTGGCTCACCACGATCGCTTTCGACGGAGGCTGGGAACAGGCGGTTGAAGGCTGGGGAAACAGGCGTCGGAGGCTGGAACGGAACAGTCTTCGACGCGGGGGAACGAACGTTGAACTGCGGGACAACCGCGAGCGAACGACGGGACGGGACCGTTTCGTCGCCACGCTGAGCGTAAATCGTATGGGCGTCGGGACGCAACCGTTTCGTCGTTACGGATATCCTTGAGAGCATGAGCACCGAACCCGGACCCCGGCGCCGCACCCCGGCGGGCGCCGCCGTGCTGCGCGAGGACGTGACCGACGCGATCCGCGGGGCCGTCTTCGAGGAACTGGCCTCGGTGGGCTTCGCCCGGATGTCGATGGAGGGCATCGCGCGCCGTGCGGGCGTCGGCAAGACCGCCGTCTACCGGCGCTGGAAGTCCAAACTGCACCTGGTACTCGACCTGGTGGCCGCCGTCGCCGAACAGGGCATGCCGACCCCCGACACCGGCTCGCTGTACGGGGACGTACGGGCGGTCCTCGGCCTCGCCTCGTACGCGCTCCGCCACCCCGTCGCCTCGCAGGTGATCCCGGACCTGCTCGTCGAGGCGGCCAGGAACCCGGAGATCGCCGACACGATCAAGGCGGCCCTCCTCGACCCCCAGCAGGGCGTCGCCGCCGTCGTCGTCCGGGCGGCGGTGGCCCGGGGCGAACTCCCGGAGGGCAGCGACCCCGACCGTGCGCTGGACCTGATCGTGGGGCCGCTGTACTGGCGGCTCGTGGTGGTCCGCGGCGGCCTGCCCAAGGGGTACCTCGACGACCTCGCCGCCTCCACGGTCGCCGCGCTCAAGCACCCGGAGGCGTAGCGACCTCCTCGACGAACGGGCCGGCGATGGACACGTGCGGCGGGGTCGTACCGGCGCCGGCGCCGTTGAGCCGGAGGAAGACACGCATGGCCGGCCATGCGGTGCGCTCGTCGCCATCGATCAGCGCGTGGTTGCGGGCCACGGAGTGCAGCAGCGCCGCCGCCTTTTCGCGCAACGTGGGATACGGCTCGGCCCCGGACACGTCGGTCCGGGGCCGCTCGATCGCCGAGACCAGAGGTGCCGGATCGCGGACGCCGTGCGCGGTGCCGTCGACCGCGCGGGCGATGGCGAGGATCTCGTCCAGCTGGACGAAACGCACGGCGGTCACTTCAGGTGGTCCAGGATCTCGGCGTCACTCTCGGCCGGACGTTTCCCGCCGCTGGAGAGCCGCTCACTTCACCGCCCCCGCCATCACCCCCGAGACGAACTGCCGCTGGAAGGCGAAGAACACCGCCAGCGGGATCACCATCGAGACGAACGCCCCCGGTGCCAGTACGTCGATGTTGTTGCCGAACTGGCGTACCTGCTGCTGGAGCGCCACGGTGATCGGCGGGGAGTCCGAGTCGGCGAAGATCAGCGCGACCAGCATGTCGTTCCAGACCCAGAGGAACTGGAAGATGCCGAGCGAGGCGATGGCGGGTCCGCCGAGCGGCATCACGACCCGGGTGAAGAGCCGGATCTCGCCCGCCCCGTCGAGCCGGGCGGCCTCCAGGAGCTCGCGGGGGATCTCCGCGAAGAAGTTCCGCAGCAGGAAGATCGCGAACGGCAGGCCGAAGGCCGTGTGGAAGAGGACCACGCCGAGGGTGGTCTCGAAGATCCCGAGGGTGCCGAAGAGCTTGGAGACCGGGATCAGGGCGACCTGTACCGGCACCACCAGCAGCCCCACGACCAGCAGGAACCACCAGTCGCGGCCGGGGAAGTCCATCCAGGCGAAGGCGTAGCCGGCGAACGAGCCGATCACCACCACCAGGACCGTGGACGGCACGGTGATCATTACGGTGGAGAGCAACGAGCCGGTGATCGCCGAGTCGGAGAGCAGGTGCTGGTAGTTGTCGAGGGTCAGCTGGGAGGGGGTGGTGAAGACCTGCCACCAGCCGCTCGCCGCGATGTCCTTGCCGTCCCGCAGCGAGGAGAGCAGCAGCCCGATCGTCGGCATCAGCCAGAACAGGGCGACCAGGACGAGGACGACCCGCATCACCCCGCCGCCCGCCCGTGCGGCGATCCGCGCCGCGAGCGAGGGCCGGGCTGCCCCGGCCGAGGTGGTGGACGCGGCTGTCATCGGCGCCCCTCCTTCCGTATCCGCCGGATGTTGAAGGCCATCACCGGGATCACCAGCAGCAGCAGGAGGACGGCGATCGCGCTGCCGACGCCCAGGTCCGCGTCCGTACCGAAGGAGGAGCGGTACAGCTGGAGGGCGAGGACGTTGGCGTCGTCCTGGGAGGAGCCCGGCGCGATGATGAAGATCAGGTCGAAGACCTTCAGTACGTTGATCATGAGCGTGACCAGCACCACCGCGAGGACCGGTGCCAGCATCGGCACGGTGATCCGGCGGAAGACCTGCCACTCGTTCGCCCCGTCGACCCGCGCCGCCTCCAGGAGCTCGCGGGGGAGACCGGCGAGGCCCGCCGCGATCAGCACCATCGCGAAGCCCGCCCACATCCAGACGTAACTGCCGATGATCCCGGGGGTGACGAGGCTCGGGCCGAGCCAGGAGACCCCGTTGTACGGTTCGCGGAAGTTGTCGGCGGGCAGCCGGAGCACCGCGCCGTCGGCGGCGGCGGGCAGCGAGAAGGACCCGTCGGCGCCGGCCGTGGCGGTGGCGACGACCTTGCCGTCCTTCACCGCCTCCACCTCGATGCCCTTGAGGCCCAGTTCCTTCGCGTCGACCGTGTTGGGCTTCCCGCCGCCGCCCTTGGTGAAGTCCAGCCAGGCGGTGCCGGTGATCCGGTCGCCGTCCGGCGCCGGGGTACGCGCCGGTTCCGCGTCGTGCGGCATCTTCTCCGGTACGACCCCGACCAGCGGCAGCAGCACCGGGACGCCCGCCCGTACCGTCGCCTTCGTGACGAACGACCCGCCGCCGCCCGCCTTCAACGGGTGCACCGGCAGCGGATGGGCCTTCGGGAACCCGGCGGACTGCGCGAAGGTGTCGTGCACGCCCACCCAGACCGCGTTGGCGACCCCGCGCTCCGGGGCCTCGTCGTAGACCAGCCGGAAGATGATCCCGGCGGCCAGCATGGAGATCGCCATCGGCATGAAGACGACCAGCTTGAACGCCGTGCCCCAGCGGATGCGTTCGGTCAGCACCGCGAAGATCAGGCCGAGCGCGGTGGAGACGGTGGGCGCGAGGACCACCCAGATCAGGTTGTTCTTGACCGCCGTACGGATCGAGTCGTCCGTGAAGAGCTTCTGGTAGTTGTCGAACCCGGCGAAGCCGGTGCCCGCCTGGTCGAGGAACGAACGGTAGACGGAGTAGGCGATCGGATAGACCACCAGCGCGCCGAGCAGCACCAGCGCGGGCAGCAGGAACGCCACCGCGACGGTTCTGCGGGTGCCGGTGACACCTCGGCCGGACCGCCGGGAGGGGCGGCCGGTACGGGTACGGACGGGGGGACCCGGGTGAGCGGGGGGCACCGCACCGGCGCCCCCCGTCGTCGCTGTCGTCACCGCGTCAGCTCGTGTACGCCTCGGCGGCGGCGGACTCCAGCGCCCGCTGGGCCCCCGCGATGTCCTTCGGACTCTTCAGGAAGTCCTGGAGGATCTTCCACTCGCCCTTGCCGGGCGTGCCGCCGAAGGACTGCGGCGCCTGGTCCGACATGTCGAACCGGACGTCGTCGCCGGCCGCGATCAGCGCCTGCGCCATGGTGCGCTGCACGTCGTTCGGGTACACGGCCGGGTCCAGGGACTTGTTCGGCGAGAGGAACCCGCCCGCCCCGGCCGAGATCTTCGCCGCGTCCGTGGACGCCAGGAAGGTCAGCAGCGCCTGGGCGCCCTTCGAGTCCTTCAACGCCACCGCCGCGTCCCCGCCGGTCACCACCGGGGAGTCGGCGCCGACCGCCGGGAACGGGAACACCTTGGCGTCCGTACCGATCTTCGCGTCGGTCTCCGCGATGTTGACGGACACGAAGTCGCCCTCGAAGACCATCGCGGCCTTCGGCTGGTCCCCGCCGGTGAAGGTCTGCGTCACCGACGCCGGGAACTCGGTCTGGAGCGCCCCGGACGCGCCGCCCGCGATCAGTTCCGGCTTGCCGAAGAGCTGGCCGAGGGTGGTGAGCGCGTCCTTCACGGACGGGTCCGTCCACTTGATCGCGTGCTTCGCCAGCTGGTCGTACTTCTCCGGGCCCGCCTGGGAGAGGTAGATGTTCTCGAACCAGTCGGTGAGGGTCCAGCCGTCCGCCCCACCGACCGACACCGGGGTGATCCCGGAGGCCGACACCGTCTCCGCGGTGGTCAGGAAGTCCTTCCAGGTCTTCGGCTCGGCCGCGCCCGCGTTCTCGAAGGCCTTGGCGTTGTACCAGACCAGCGACTTGTTGGCGGCCTTGTAGTAGACGCCGTACTGGGTGCCGTCCACGGCACCGAGGTCCTGCCAGACCTGCGCGTAGTTCTGGCCGAGCTGGGCCCGCGCCTCGTTGCCGACGGGCTTGGCCCACTTCTTCGCCACGGCCTGCTGGATCGCGCCCACCTGCGGGATCATCGCCACGTCCGGCGGCTGGCCGCCCGCGATCTTCGTACCGAGGAAGTTGACGATCGG
Source organism: Streptomyces sp. NBC_01335 (assembly GCF_035953295.1). Classification (GTDB taxonomy): domain Bacteria; phylum Actinomycetota; class Actinomycetes; order Streptomycetales; family Streptomycetaceae; genus Streptomyces. The sequence goes on along the minus strand of NZ_CP108370.1, from coordinate 2,964,189 downwards.
GTCCTGCGCGGGGACGAAGCTGACCTTCGCTCCCGTCCGCTTCTCGAACTCGTCCAGAACCTTGATGAAGTTCTGCTGCTCCGCGCCCGTCCACACGGCCGCCACGGAGATCTGCTCACCGTCCAGGCGAGGTAACGCGACGGTCGACGTGGGCGATTCGCTCGCGCCCGCCGTGGCACCCCCGGTGTCCTTGCCGTCCTTGCCGTCGTCCGAACCGCCCGAGCAGCCGGTCAGCGCCAGCGCGCCTATCGCGGCGAACACCGTTGCCGCCCGGCCCACTTGTCGGGTTCTGTGCATCACTGCCCCGTTTCCCGGCGACGTGCGTCCGCACGCCACTGTGCGAGTACCGCGTCCTCCGTGGGCACAGTCCTACGCCGGGGCGCGAAGGACCCGCAATACCGCCATGGGGGCCGGGCGGACGATCGTGACCCGCTCGTGACGTCGATTCAGGAGGAAACGCGCACCCGGCGGACAGAGGTCAGGAGGACAGCTCCGTCCGCCGGAAGGCACCGGAGAACAACGGGAATCGCCTCGCCGGGAGTCACGAGGAGACGGGCGGCAGCGGAGGCAGCCGCTCGGCGTTCACCGAGCGCGCCGCGCGCTCCAGCGCACTGGCGAGGAGCGCCAGGTCGGTCGGCCCGTTGCCTAGCTCGCGGACGGGACGGCGGGTCGGCGGATCGCCCATCCGCTCCCACTCCAGCGGCACCACCGTCGGACGCAGGGTCGCCGTGCGCGGGATGCGCCCCGTCACCCGGCCGCCCTGGAACGGAGTGACCCGCCCGTCCGGATGCCCCAGCCGGCCGCGCCCCGGCGCCGGTTCGTCCGGCGAGGGCGGCAGCACCGGCGGGTCCAGCACGATCCGCAGCCGGGCACCCCGCGCCAGCTCGGTGTCCTCGGTGCGGTCCGGGCGCCCCGAGGACGCCACCAGGTGCACCCCGAGCCGCCCGCCGTCCCGGGCCACCGCCTCCAGCGCCCGCACCACCGACCCGGCGGCCGGCCGCCCCGGGCTGCCGAGCGCCGGGGCGACCAGCGCGTCGAAGTCGTCGGCGAGCACCACGAGCCGGGGCAGCGGCGACGGCCCCGGGTCCACCGCCCGCGCGGCCGCCCGCAGCCGCAGCGTGCCCGTGGTGGACAAAGCGGAGTCCGGGTCCCCACGCTGCTCCGAGGAGCTCGGCGGGCGCTGGCCGACGAGCCGCTGCGCGACCTCGTGCCGGGTGTGCCACTCGGCGAAGTCCAGTCCGCCGAGCAGTTCCGCACGGCGCTTCAGCTCACCGCCGAGCGCCCGCGCGAACTCCCGCATCCGGACCGGATCGGAGGCCGACAGGTACGAGAAGACGTGCGGCAGCTCGGTGCAGGGGCGCAAGCCCTCGCCGGGCTCGCCGTTCTCCCCGCCCGCCCCGGCCCCGTCCACCAGCAGGATGCCGAGCCGGTCGGGACGGGCGGCAGAGGCGAGCGAGGCGGCGATCGCCCGCAGCAGTTCGGTACGCCCGCTGCCCGCCGGGCCCTCGACGAGCAGGTGCGGCCCCTCGTCGGCGAGATCCACGCTCACCGGCCCCCGGGGCCCCGCCCCCAGCACCACCACCGGCCGCCCGGCCAGCCCGCCGGCACCTTCGCCGCCCGCGGCCGGCGCGGCGGCCGCCGACGCCGGATACGGGGTGCGCTCGGAGCCGGTACGCGACCCGGGGGCGGGGTACGGCGTGTCGCCCGTACCCCGCGCCGTGGCGCCGGGGTAGGGGGTGCGGCCGGAGTCGGTACGGGAATCCCCGGCACCCGGGTACGGCGTGCGGCCGGAGTCGGTGCGGGGGTCCGGGGCACCCGGGTACGGCGTGCGCCCGGAGTCGGTGCGGGAGGGGTACGGGGTGCGGCCCGAGTCGGGGGAACCGGTGCGCTGGCCGCCGACCAGAGGGGCGGTGCGCAGGGAGCCGGTGCTGAGGGTGCGGCCGGGGCTCGGGGTGTCCTGGGGGTCGCGGAGCCGCCCCGACGACGGGGTGGGGGTCGGCCGGGCCGAGGCGCCGGGCTGGCGCTCGGCGGTCGACGCCCAGCGGGCCATCAGCGACGCCGGGGTGGCCCGGGCCAGACCCAGCTCGTCGAGGAGCCGGGAGGTGGGCGGCAGCGCGGCGGTCCTCGCGAGGTCCGCCGCCGCGCCCGGGCCCTCGTCCCGCAGCGGGGCCAGCGCCCGCCCGAAGCGCTCGGCCCAGGCCGGCGACACCGCGTCCACGGTCGCCACCGTGCCGTGCCCCGCGACCTGGCCGCCCGCCGTGCGCAGCAGCCGGAGCGCCGTCGCGACGTCCCCGCTCAGCAGGGCGACCGCCCCGCACTCGCGGAAGGCGAGGGAGGCGTGGCAGGCGGCCTCGTAGGTCGCTGTGACCGGGGAGGTCGGCGAGGCAGGCGGAGTCTCCGCCAGGCAGATCAGGTGGATCCCGGCCGCCGAACCGGCGCCCGCCAGCCGCGCGGTGGTCTCCCGCAGCGCGGCCGTCCCGGGGTCGCCGTCGACGACCACCACGGTGTACGGGCCGGTCCACGCCCCGGCGGCCTCGGCCACCGTGTCGCGCCCGGCGTGCGGCCAGCCGGGGCCGAGCGGGCCCTCGTCCAGTCTGCGGACCAGCTCGTCCGTACGGGCCGTCGCCTGCTCGCGGTCGTACGCGAGGAGCAGCCGGCAGTCCTGGCCGCGCATCGGCCGCAGATGCGGCAGCCACCCCAGCCAGGACCAGGCGCCTCGCCGCTCGTCCGCCGTGCGGTTGCGGTCCGTGCTGATGAGCACGATCTCCAGGTCGGTGGGGGAGTGCAGGGCCGCGAGCTGGGCGACCACCGAGCGGGCCAGCCCGGTGAGGCGGTCCCACGGCCCGGCGAGCCCGAGCGAACCGGCCTCGCGCAGCCCGACCGTCACCGGCACCGAGGGCAGCTCCGCCCGGTCGGTCGTGCCGAGCCGGACGGCCAGCGCCTCCGGGTGGGCGGGGTCGCGCTCCCAGAGCCGGGGCCCCGGGCCGAGCGCGGTCAGCAGCACCGCCGCCGGATCCGGCCAGGTGCCGGCCGGGGCGGAGGGGGCGAGGAACCCCGCGTGCCCCGGGGCGGACCGGGGGGCGGGGTCGGCCGCGGCGTCCGCGGCCTCGTGGTCGGCGCGGCCGCCGGCCAGCCTGCGGGCCCAGGCCCCTATGCCGCCGCGCCGGGGCTGCTCCGCGCCGGGCCGGGGAGACATGTCAGGCCGGGGGGACGGTCCGGGGGTCTCCTGGCGGTAGGGCGAGTCGTGGCCGGAGGGCCGGGTCTCCTCGGCGTACGCACCGTGCCCGTGGGCCGGGTCCGGGCCGTCGTTCCCGGGCGCGCCGGGCTCCGGGCGGGCCACCCGCAGATGGCCCTCGCCGTCGGGGGCGGTGGCCAGCGCCGGGGGGCGGGGGCCGGTGGCGAGGCGGAGGGTGGACTCGCCGAGCCGCAGCAGGGCGCCCGCCGACAGCGGGACCGGCCGGGTGCCGATCTCGGCACCGTCCAGTGAGGTGCCGTTGGTGGAGCCGAGGTCGGCCACGGTGACCCGGCCGTCGCCGGAGACGGTGACCGCGCAGTGCAGCCGGGAGACGTCGGGATCGTCGAGAGGTACGTCCGCGTCGGCGGAGCGGCCGATGCGGATCTGCCCGCCGTGCAGCAGGTGGACACCGCCCGCGTCGGGGCCGGCGACCACGTGCAGCCGGGCCGGGACGGAGTCGTCGGTGGACGGTTCGTCCTCGCCGGGGGAGTGCAGGGAGAGCACCGCGCCGTCGACCAGCGGCGGCTCGCCGAGGGAGAGGCGCTGGGAGTCCAGCCGCTCCCGCCCGGCGAAGAGGATCACCGCGCCGCCGCCGAGCGACCCCTCGGGGCCCTGGACCGCCGAGGCGAGGGCCGAGGCGACGGCGGCGAGCGCGGTGCCCGCCGGGGCCGTGAGCAGGACGTCGCACGCGCGCGTCGGTGCGTGGCCGGTGCGCGGCGCGAGGACGGTCAGCCGGATCTGCATCGCCGTCAGCGGTCCCTTCTGCGGGTTGCCCGGCAGGGGACCTCCCTGTGATGCCCCCCACCCGGCGCGGACGCGTCGTCCGGTACGGGTCGTCACGTACCGCAGGGCTCCCGCTCCCGCAGTTCCGTGCTGGAGGCATCCTCGCACCTGCCACCGGCAACACGCCCACGGGTCATGCATAAGTGATCTTGATTGGTCGGGTGTGGGCGCAAAAGCGCCTGCTTGGGCCGGGTTCGGACACTCCGCTTACCGAAGAGAGGGAGCGGGGCTTACCGGCGCGGAGGAGCGGGCAGGGGTACGCGCACACGGAGGGCAACCGGTCCTCCCCCGCAGGCGTCCTCCCCGGTGAGGACGCCAGGCGGTTCCGGCGGCCACCGAAGCCCACCGGGAAATGGCCGGAAACCGACGGGTCACGGCGCGAACACAGCCCGTTCGCGACCCCTCGGCGGCCGGTTCGGCACCATTAGAGTGGGCCGGAACATCCGGGGCGGCCCGGCGGCCCCGGTAGCGCGTGGACATCACCCTCCACCGTCACCACGACCACGCAGGGAGCGCATGACGTGCGGCCCGTAGGCAGCAAGTACCTGCTCGAAGAGCCCCTCGGACGCGGCGCCACGGGCACCGTCTGGCGAGCCCGCCAGCGGGAGACCGCGGGGGCCGAGGCGGCCGTCGCGGGGCAGCCCGGGGAGACCGTGGCGATCAAGGTCCTCAAGGAGGAGCTCGCCAACGACGCCGACGTGGTGATGCGGTTCCTGCGGGAGCGCTCCGTGCTGCTCCGGCTCACCCACGAGAACATCGTGCGCACCCGCGACCTGGTGGTCGAAGGGGATCTCCTCGCCCTGGTCATGGACCTGGTCGACGGCCCCGACCTGCACCGCTACCTCCGCGAGAACGGCCCGCTGACCCCGGTCGCCGCCTCCCTGCTCACCGCGCAGATCGCCGACGCGCTCGCCGCCAGCCACGCCGACGGGGTCGTCCACCGCGACCTGAAGCCGGCCAACGTCCTGCTCGACGAGCGCGACGGCACCATGCGCCCGATGCTCACCGACTTCGGCATCGCCCGGCTCGCCGACTCCCCGGGGCTGACCCGCACCCACGAGTTCGTCGGCACGCCCGCGTACGTGGCCCCCGAGTCCGCCGAGGGCCGCCCGCAGACCTCCGCCGTCGACATCTACGGCGCCGGAATCCTGCTGTACGAGCTGGTCACCGGCCGCCCGCCGTTCGCCGGAGGCACCGCGCTGGAGGTGCTCCACCGCCACCTCAGCGAGGAGCCCCGCCGCCCCTCCACCGTCCCCGAACCCCTGTGGACGGTCATCGAGCGGTGCCTGAGCAAGGACCCCGACCGGCGGCCCAGCGCCGAGAACCTGGCCCGGGCGCTCCGTACCGTCGCCGCCGGCATCGGCGTGCACGCCAACTCCACCCAGATCGCCGCCGCCGACGGCGTCGGCGCGCTGCTCGCCCCGGACCCGGCGCCCGCGCCCGTACCGGAGACGCCCGGCGCGGCCGACCCGACGCAGGTGCTGCCGAACTCCTCCGGCGGCTCCTTCGGCGCGGGCGGGTACGACCCGAACGCCGCCACCAGCGTCCTCCAGCACGGGCAGTTCCCCGGCGGCCCGGGCGGCGCGGCCGACCCCACCGCCGTGCTGCCGCCCGTGCCGCAGCGCCCGGACGGCCCGCCGCAGCCGGACCCCGCGCACCCCTGGCAGTCCCAGCTCCAGGCCGCGCGCGACCGCAACGAGCAGACCCAGGTCCAGTACCTCGACCCGGCCGAGGACCCGCTGCGCCGCCGCCCCCAGCGCCAGCAGCCGCAGCAGCAGCCCCCGCAGCGGCAGCAGCCCCAGCAGCGCCCCCAGCACCAGCAGTACCCGCCGCAGCAGCAGCCGCAGCGCTACCAGCAGCAGCCCCAGCGGCAGAACTACCCGCAGCAGCAGCCGCAGCAGGGATACGCGCCCCAGCAGTACGCCCCGCAGCAGCAGGCCCCGCAACAGCAGCCCCAGGGCCGGCAGTACGCACCCCCGCAGCAGCCGCAGGCACCCGCCCCGCGCGAACCGCGCCAGCCCCGGCAGCGCAGCGCCAACCCGATGAAGATCCCCGGGCTCGGCTGCCTCAAGGGCTGCCTGTTCACCGTGGTGCTGCTCATCGTCGCGGGCTGGCTCATCTGGGAGTTGACGCCGCTTCAGGACTGGGTCGACCAGGGCAAGGGGTACTGGGAGGCCATCGGCGACGCGATCGGCTCGGTGTCGGACTGGGTCTCCAACCTCGGCGGCGGCAGCGCCTGACCGGGCGCCCCGCCTCCCCCGAAACCGTCGTACCGGCGGGTCCGCGACGCCTGCGTGAGGCGTCCCGGACCCGTCGGCCCAGGTCCCGGTACCGTCGCCGTACCGTTTCCGCAGGTCCTCGTACCGCCCCCGCAGGTCTCCGCATCGTCTCAGCCGCGTCTCCGCGCCGCATCAACTCTGTACCTTTGTCGACTCCTTCGGGGTCCTAACCGCCGCATTTCGCCCCTGTAGGGGAAGGTTGGCGCCGTCCGGGGCACGCAACCCCCCGGTCGCCGCGTAACTTTGTCGACCGGGGTTCACCGCCAGCCGCTGAGGGAGCAGTCTTGGCACGGAATATCGGCAGCCGGTACACCGCCCACCAGATCCTGGGGCGCGGCAGCGCCGGAACGGTGTGGCTCGGCGAAGGGCCCGAGGGGCCCGTCGCCATCAAACTCCTCCGCGAGGACCTCGCGTCCGACCAGGAGCTCGTGGGCCGCTTCGTGCAGGAACGCACCGCGCTGCTCGGACTCGACCATCCGCACGTGGTGGCCGTCCACGACCTCGTCGTCGACGGCAACGACCTCGCCCTGGTCATGCGCCTGGTGCGCGGCACCGACCTGCGCACCCGGCTGGACCGCGAGCGCCGCCTCGCCCCCGAGGCCGCCGTCGCGATCGTCGCGGACGTGGCCGACGGGCTCGCCGCCGCGCACGCCGCCGGAGTGGTCCACCGGGACGTCAAGCCGGAGAACATCCTGCTCGACATGGAGGGCCCGCTCGGCCCCGGCGGCGCGCACCCCGCGCTCCTCACCGACTTCGGTGTCGCCAAGCTCATCGACACCCCGCTGCGTACCCGCACCACCCGGATCATCGGCACGCCGGACTACCTGGCCCCCGAGATCGTCGAAGGACTCCCGCCGCGCGCCGCCGTCGACATCTACGCCCTCGCGACCGTCCTGTACGAGCTGCTCGCCGGGTTCACGCCGTTCGGCGGCGGCCACCCGGGCGCGGTGCTGCGCCGGCACGTCACGGAGACCGTCGTCCCGCTCCCCGGCATCCCCGAGGAGCTCTGGCAGCTGCTCGTCCAGTGCCTGGCCAAGGCCCCGGCCTCCCGGCTGCGCGCCGGCGAGCTGGGCGGCCGGCTGCGCGAGCTGCTGCCGCTGCTGGCGGGCATCGGACCGCTGGAGGTGGACGAGCCGGGTGAAGAAGAAACGGAACTGCGTCCGGCCTACGACGAGCAGCAGTACACCCCCGCCGACGAGGAGCCGCGCCGCCGGGGCGCCGTACCGCTGGTCCCCGGCGCGTCGCCCGACTCCAACCGGGACACCCACACCAGCATGCGGGTGCCCGGCCCGGACGAACTGGCCGGCGGCCCCCTCGGCACCGCCCGCGCCCCCCGGGCCCCCGGCCCGCGCCCCGGCTCGGCCCGGAACAAGTCCGCCGCCGTGCGCAAGCGCCGCCTCACCCTGGGCGCGGCCACCGTGGTGCTCGTCGCGGCGGTCGCGGTGGGCGGCTGGCTGGCCACCAGCGGTGACGACGCCGGCGCCACCCCGCAGGACAGCGGCAGCTCCGCCCCCGACACGCCCTGAGAACAGCCGCGGCACCGGGCCGCCCCCCGTACCGCGGGGCGGCCCGGAAGCCCGTCGGAGCAGGGGGCCGGAGCGGGGGATACGGCCCCGGAAGCCGGGGGAGGGCGAGCTTCACCCGTCCAGCCGTTACGCTGGACCCGTGGCAGTCGTCGATATTTCCGAAGAGCTGAAGTCCCTCTCGTCCACCATGGGGTCGATCGAGGCCGTCCTGGACCTGGACTCCCTGAGGGCGGACATCGCCGTGCTCGAGGAGCAGGCGGCGGCGCCGTCCCTCTGGGACGACCCGGAGGCGGCCCAGAAGATCACCAGCAAGCTTTCCCACCTCCAGGCCGAGGTCCGCAAGACCGAGACGCTGCGCGGTCGCATCGACGACCTCGCGGTGCTCTTCGAGCTCGCCCAGGACGAGGGCGACGCGGACACCCTCGCCGAGGCCGAGACCGAGCTGGAATCGGTCCGCAAGGCGCTCGACGAGATGGAGGTCCGCACCCTCCTCTCCGGCGAGTACGACGCCCGTGAGGCCCTGGTCACCATCCGGGCCGAGGCGGGCGGCGTCGACGCCGCCGACTTCGCCGAGAAGCTCCAGCGCATGTACCTGCGCTGGGCCGAGCGGCACAACTACAAGACCGAGGTCTACGAGACGGCGTACGCCGAAGAGGCCGGCATCAAGTCGACCACCTTCGCGATCGAGGTCCCGTACGCCTACGGCACGCTCTCCGTCGAGCAGGGCACCCACCGGCTCGTCCGGATCTCGCCCTTCGACAACCAGGGCCGCCGCCAGACGTCCTTCGCGGGCGTCGAGGTGCTGCCCGTGGTCGAGCAGACCGACCACATCGAGATCGACGAGTCCGAGCTGCGCGTGGACGTGTACCGCTCCTCCGGCCCCGGCGGCCAGGGCGTCAACACCACCGACTCCGCGGTGCGACTGACCCACCTGCCGACCGGCATCGTCGTCTCCTGCCAGAACGAGCGCTCGCAGATCCAGAACAAGGCGTCCGCGATGAACGTCCTCCAGGCGAAGCTGCTGGAGCGCCGCCGCCAGGAGGAGCAGGCGCGGATGAACGCGCTCAAGGGCGACGGCGGCAACTCCTGGGGCAACCAGATGCGTTCGTACGTCCTGCACCCGTACCAGATGGTCAAGGACCTGCGTACGGAGTTCGAGATGGGCAACCCCGAAGCGGTCTTCAACGGTGAGATCGACGGCTTCATCGAGGCGGGCATCCGCTGGCGGAAGCAGGGCGAGAAGTAACCGTACGCGTACGGCAGTTGGGCCCGGGCAGGGATCTCCCGCCCGGGCCCTTCGCGTACCCGGGCCGGGCGTGGGGCGGGGGCCCACCGGAGCGGGCGGCCCCGCGGGGCGCTTGGTGCGGGGCGGGAGCGTAGTGATTGCGTCACAGTCGGGGGAGTGAATAACCGTCAGAAGCCCCACCGGGACACCAAACGCCCGGAACGCTCTTGACGTAATCCTTAACTCTGGTCAGGGTGCTGGAGCAGCATGCGTATGACTGGGACGGGTGGGAGTGGGGGCGGACCGGATGACCGCGGATGACGTGGCCCGGTTCGGAGCGAACCTCGCAGAGCCGGGTCCCGCACAGTGCTGCTCCATCGACGAGATCGGCTACTGGGGGTAGCAGCAGATGACGAAGAAGACGCGCGTACGTATCGCGCGCATAGCGGCCGGCGCGATCATCGCCGCCGGCGCTTCCCTGACCGCCGCTGGTGCGGCGCAGGCCATCGCGCCCGAGAGCCCTGTCGTAACTGCCGACGGCGGCAACGACGGCACCGAGCCGGGCGACGACGCGGGTGCCGTGGACCAGGGTTCCGAGGGCGACAACGGGACCACGACGCCCGAGGGTGACAACGGGACCACGACGCCTGAAGGTGACAACGGGACCACGACGCCTGAAGGTGACAACGGGACCACGACGCCTGAAGGTGACAACGGGACCACGACGCCTGAAGGTGACAACGGGACCACGACGCCCGAGGGTGACAACGGGACCACGACGCCCGAGGGTGACAACGGGACCACGACGCCCGAGGGCGACAACGGGACCACGACGCCCGAGGGCGACAACGGGACCACCACGCCCGAGGGCGACAACGGGACCACCACGCCCGAGGGCGACAACGGGACCACCACGCCCGAAGGTGACAACGGGACCACCACGCCCGAAGGCAGCAACGGTTCTACCGGTACCACCGGCGCGACCGGCTCCACCGGTGGCTCGTCCACCGGCGGCGACGAGACCTGCACCGTCACCCTCGACGGTGCCGAGTGCGTCGAGTCGAACAACACCGACACGGACAGCGTCGGCAACAAGCCGGTCGAGCAGGGCAAGGGCAAGGACGAGCTCGCCGAGACCGGTGCGGCCGAGACCACCTTCCTGCTGCTCGGCGCCGCGACGATGATCGCCGGCGGCATCGGCTTCCGCTTCCTGCCGCGTCTCGCGGCCGGTCGCACCGCCGTCTGAGCCACGCGCACTTAGGGCGTGTGCCACGCACGTCACTGAGGGCCCGGGGAGAGCTTCACGCTCCCCGGGCCCTCACGCGTGAACGGGGCCCTCGGGCCCTCACGCGTGGACCGGGAGGGGCGCGACGCCCCTCGGAGCCGTACGAGCGCCGCATGGGCGCGTTCCGGGCGGGGCTGCGGGGGGACGGGCGGGGCTTCGGGACGACGGGGCGGGGCTTCGGGGCGGGGAGCCGGAGCTACGCCACCTGCTGGGCCAGCAGCGCCACCGCGCACACCAGCACCACGAGCAGGGCGATCAGCATCATCGGGTTCATCCCGCCGAGCGGGCCCTGATCCTGCCGGCGCAGGCGCTCACGGCTCGCGCGGCAGACGGGGCAGCGGCCCTCGTTCACGGGCGCCGCACAGTTCGCGCACACCAGTCTGTCGTAGGTCATGCGCACTCTCCTCCCGCGCGGCGGAATCGTCCTGGGCCGTCCGACCGGCTGTTCCGTGCACGCCCGGTCGTCCTGTGCATGTCCGATCGCTCCGTGCACGCACGGCCGGCCGTCCGTCCGCACAACGCTCCGGGGAGCGTGACCGTTCCCCCTACCACTGTGCCAGCTCCGGCGTCATTCGGCGCGGCCCGCCGGGGAGTGCCCGACGGGGTGGGGGAAGGGACGGTCGCGCAGCCGGTCACGCACCGTTCCGACGGGGGTGCGGAGGGCGTCCGCGCGTTCCGGTGGGTGGACCCGAGTCGACGTGTTCCGGCTCATGTTCCGGCATAAATCACCCATCCGTAGACGCCGCCTGCGCGGCCGGGAAGCATTCGCGTAGGGTCACGCACACATACTCCCGGCCGACCATGGTGCCTCCGTGATCCGATTCGACAACGTCTCGAAGACCTACCCGAAGCAGAGCCGCCCCGCACTGCGCGATGTCTCACTCGACATCGAGAAGGGCGAGTTCGTCTTCCTGGTGGGCTCCTCGGGCTCCGGCAAGTCCACCTTCATGCGTCTGATCCTCCGTGAGGAGCGCGCGAGCACGGGCATGGTCCATGTGCTCGGCAAGGACCTGGCCCGCATGTCCAACTGGAAGGTGCCCCAGATGCGCCGCCAACTGGGCACGGTCTTCCAGGACTTCCGCCTCCTCCCCAACAAGACCGTCGCCGAGAACGTGGCCTTCGCGCAGGAGGTCATCGGCAAGCCGCGCGGTGAGATCCGCAAGGCCGTGCCGCAGGTGCTCGATCTCGTGGGCCTCGGCGGCAAGGAGGACCGCATGCCCGGCGAGCTCTCCGGCGGTGAGCAGCAGCGCGTCGCCATCGCCCGGGCGTTCGTCAACCGGCCGATGCTGCTGATCGCGGACGAGCCGACCGGCAACCTCGACCCGCAGACTTCCGTGGGCATCATGAAGCTGCTGGACCGGATCAACCGGACCGGCACCACCGTGATCATGGCGACCCACGACCAGAACATCGTCGACCAGATGCGCAAGCGCGTCATCGAGCTGGAACAGGGGCGCCTCGTGCGGGACCAGACGCGCGGCGTCTACGGCTACCAGCACTGAGCGGCCCCCAGCACTGAGCATCTGAGCATCGAGTACTGAAAGGACGCCATGCGCGCCCAGTTCGTCCTGTCGGAGATCGGCGTCGGTCTTCGGCGCAACCTCACGATGACCTTCGCCGTGGTGGTCTCCGTCGCCCTCTCGCTCGCCCTGTTCGGCGGCGCGCTGCTGCTCCGCGAGCAGGTCAGCACGATGAAGGACTACTGGTACGACAAGGTCAACGTCTCCATCTTCCTGTGCAACAAGGACGAGGCCCTGGACACGCCGAAGTGTTCCAGCGGTGCCGTGACCGACGCGCAGAAGAAGGAGATCGAGACCGACCTCAAGAAGATGGCGGCCGTCGACACCGTCACCTTCGAGAACATCGACGAGGCGTACAAGCACTACCAGGACCAGTTCGGCGACACGCAGATGGCGGGCAACATCACGCCCGACCAGATGCAGGAGTCCTTCCGCGTCAAGCTCAAGGACCCGACGAAGTACAAGGTCGTCGCCACCGCCTTCGCCGGCCGTGACGGGGTGCAGTCCGTCCAGGACCAGAGATCGATCCTGGACAACCTCTTCGAGTTGATGAACGGCATGAACGTCGCCGCGCTGTTCGTCATGGCGCTGATGCTCGTCATCGCGTTGATGCTGATCGTCAACACCGTGCGGGTGTCGGCGTTCAGCCGGAGACGCGAGACCGGCATCATGCGGCTCGTCGGCGCCTCGGGCTTCTACATCCAGATGCCGTTCATCATGGAGGCGGCCTTCGCCGGGCTGATCGGCGGTCTGCTGGCCTGTGTTCTGCTGATAGCGGCCCGCTACTTCCTCATCGACGCCGGTCTCTCCCTGCAGAGCAAGCTGAACCTGATCGACTTCATCGGCTGGGACGCGGTCATCACCAAACTGCCGCTGGTCCTCGCGATCGGGCTTCTGATGCCCGCGGTTGCCGCGCTGTTCGCGCTCCGCAAGTACCTCAAGGTGTGACATGCGCCCCCTGGGCCGCGCGGGGAAGGACCCGTGCGGCCCAGGGGGTTTGTCCTAGACTCGCTGCCATGCAGGGGCCCTTGTACCGGTACGGGCCCCGCGGCCTGCGCCGCGGGGCGGCCCTGTCGTTGGTGTTCGCCGGAGTGCTCGCCACCGGTGCGGCCACCGGATCGCTGCCGCGCGACGAGCCCGCCCGCCCCCGCCCGACGGCCCGACCGTCCGCTTCCTCCTCCGCGCCCGTGGACCGCCAGGAGTTGGCGGCGGCCGCCGCCGGAGCCGCGGCGGACGGGAAGTCCGCCACCCAGGCCGCCGAGGAACTCGTCAGCCGCAGCGGCGACCGCTGGGGCGCGGTCTACGACGAGCGCGAGTACGAGGAGTTCGAGCAGGCCCTCGACGGTTCGTACACCGGGGTCGGCCTCTCCGCCCGCCGCACCGCCGACGGCCGGGTACGGGTGGCCCGGGTCGAACCCGGCGGCCCCGCCGACCGGGCGGGCATCCGCGCCGACGACGTACTCACCTCCGTGGACGGCACCCGCACCCGGGGACGCCCCGTCGCCGAGATCGTGGCCCGGCTGCGCGGGGACGGTACGGACGAGAAGGCCGGGTCCTCCGTCGTCCTCGGCGTGGAACGCGACGGCCGCGCCCGCACCGAGTTCCTGCGCCGCGCCCGGCTCACCACCGAGCCCGTCACCGTGCGCCGGCTCGGTACCGCCCCCACCTCCACCGTGCTGATCAAGGCGACGGCCTTCACCCGGGGCGCGGGCGGCGAGATCCGCGACGCGGTACGGTCCGCCCCCGGCGACGCCGGGATCCTGCTGGACCTGCGCGCCAACAGCGGAGGCCTGGTCGGCGAGGCGGTCGCCGCCGCCTCCGCCTTCCTTGACGGCGGCCTGGTCGCCACGTACGACGTGCACGGGGAGCAGCGCGCCCTGTACGCGGACGCGGGCGGCGACACGACCCGGCCGCTCGTGGTGCTCGTCGACGGCGGCACCATGAGCGCCGCCGAGCTGCTGACCGGCGCCCTCCAGGACCGGGGCCGCGCGGTCACGGTCGGTTCGCCCACCTTCGGCAAGGGTGCGGTGCAGATGCCGAGCGAGCTGTCGGACGGTGTGGTGGCGGAGCTGACCGTCGGGCAGTACCGCACGCCGGGCGGCCGGGGGGTCGAGGGCCGGGGGATCACCCCGGACCTGGTGGTGGGCACGGGGGCCCTGGAACGGGCCGAGACGGTATTGAGTGGCCTCGGGGGTGGGTCGTAGTGCGAAAATGACCGCACTATGGCCAAGGAAAAAGACACCGGGCGCAAGATGATCGCGCAGAACAAGAAGGCGCGGCACGACTACCACATCATCGACACCTACGAGTGCGGGCTCGTGCTCATGGGGACGGAGGTGAAGTCCCTGCGCATGGGCAGGGCCTCGCTGGTGGACGGCTTCGTCCAGATCGACCAGCACGAGGCGTGGCTGCACAACATCCACGTACCGGAGTACGTGCAGGGCACGTGGACCAACCACGCGGCGAAGCGCAAGCGGAAGCTGCTGATGCACCGGGCCGAGATCGACAAGCTGGAGTCGAAGTCCAAGGAGACCGGGCACACCATCGTCCCGCTCGCCCTGTACTTCAAGGACGGCCGGGTCAAGGTCGAGATCGCGCTCGCGAAGGGCAAGAAGGAGTACGACAAGCGCCAGACGCTCCGCGAGAAGCAGGACACCCGCGAGACCAACCGCGCCATCTCGGCGGCCCGCCGACGGCAGCGCAGCGCCTGAGCCTCACGGGCCTGCCGGCCGGCTCCGGGCCTCCCGCGGGTTCGTGGGGCGCGGTCCGGGGCAGACGGGGAGGGTGACCGGCGGGAATACGCTGGCATCGTCCGGCGTTGGTCGCGTACGATGGGCCGTGCACCCCAGCGAGGGTGCGCGTATTGAAAAATCAACATGGGGATGATCGGTTTCGACAGCGGATGTCGAAGCAGGGGAAGCGAGTCGAGGAAGCGACAATGATCTCGTAAACCATATGTCGCAAACAATAATCGCCAATTCCAAGCGCGATTCCTCCGCCTTCGCCCTCGCTGCCTAATTAGCAGCTAGCGAAGACTCTGCGGAGTGTCAGCCCGGGGGTGATCCCGACCCGGATCCTGGCATCAACTAGGGATCTAAACTTCTAAGCCCGGTCACGGGGCTCAGAAGGAAATCAAACAGTGACTGGGCCTGTCGGAGGCTTGTTCGCGTGACCTCCGGGGCCGAGAAAAGCGTAGCGAACTGCACTCGGAGAAGCCCTGGTTCCGCACCGTTGGACGCGGGTTCGATTCCCGCCATCTCCACCACCCCATGTAGGCCTCTGCCCCGCGAGTTCGCTCGCGGGGCAGAGGCCTTTTCGCGTTCCTTCTCTTTTCTGACGCGGCGGGCGTGCCGCTCGTCGATGGCTGATTCCGTCCCGGCGGGCGAAAAGTCCTGGCCGCGGCGAACCATGTGCTGCATGATCCCGGACATGCTCATCGACCATGAAGGCATGTCGCCCACCGTGCACCCCTCGGCCTATGTGGCCCCGACGGCGACCCTCTGCGGGGACGTACGCGTCGGTCCCGGCTGCCGGGTACTGTTCGGCGCGGTACTGACCGCCGAGGGCGGGGCGGTGGAACTCGGCGAGGGGTGCATCGTCATGGAGAACGCGGTCCTGCGCGGCACCCGCCGGGACCCCCTGCTGCTGGGACGTTCGGTCCTGGTCGGCCCCGGCTCGTACCTGACCGGGTGCACGGCCGAGGACGAGGTGTTCCTGGCGGCCGGCAGCCGGGTCTTCAACGGGGCCCGCATAGGCACCCGATCCGAGGTACGGATCAATGGAATCGTGCACCTGCGCACCGTGCTGCCCCCGGACACGACGGTGCCCATCGGCTGGATCGCAGTCGGCGACCCGGTCCAGGTGCTTCCGCCGCAGGAACACGAGGCGATCTGGGCGGTGCAGAAGGAACTCGACTTCCCCGGCTACGTCTTCGGGCTGGACAGGCCCGCGGACGGCGAAAGCATCATGCCTGCGGTCTCGGCACGCTTCGGCCGCGCCCTGGGACGCCATCGCGACGACCGCGAGGTGTGAGCCGGCGGCGGTCGCCCCGCGGGACCCGCTGTCACCCGTGGACCGCGTCACCCGTGGACCGCGTCACCCGTGCCAGAGTCCGGCCACCGAGGCCGCCGCCGCGCCGGCTTGGGTGCGGCCGGCGCGGGCGGCGGCCGGGCGGCGGGCGTCGGCGGTCATGTCGCGGCCCATCACGCGGCGCGCGGCGCGGTCCGGGGACAGCAGGAGGACGCGCGTTCCGTCGGCCGACAACTGGGCGGCCTGCCGCGTGGCGCTCGGATGCGGTCCGACCGCTCGGGGGACCGGCGCGAGCGCCAGCACCCGCTCGTACCCGTGCGCGAGGTGGAGGTTGGTGGTCGAACGGCTGCCGCCGTCCATCCAGCGCCGGCCCGCCACGGTGACCGGCGGCCATACGACGGGTACGGCGCAGCTCGCCGCGACCGCTTCGAGGAGCGTCGCTCCGGAGCCCGAATCGAACACCTCGGTCCGGCCGCTCGCCGCGTCGACCGCGGCGATCCGCAACTCCCGCTCCGGCCAGTCGTGTACGTCGCCCAGAAGTGCGCCGACCGTGTCGAAGACGTCCGACTCCGGGCCGGTCCGGGCGCGAAGTGCCGTCCGGGCGAGGCGTTCGACGGAGCGTTGGGGGTCGCGGGAGCCGAGCGCCGCCCAGAGGAAGCTCGCAGTCTGCCGCGCGGTCACCGGCAGACGGACCGCGTCCGCCCCGGAGAGCTGGCGATCGTAGAGTTCCGCAGCCGTGACCCCGGACCGGAGCCGGGAGCCGAAGACGGCGCCGGCGGAGGTGCCGATCACGACGTCGGCGCCGTCGAGTTCGATCCCGGCACCGGCGAGCCCGGCGAGAACCCCCGTCAACCAGGCTCCGCCCACCGGCCCGCCGCCGCCGAGTACGAGTGCGGTGCCGTTCATGCTTCCCCCTCGACGTGGACGCCCGCAGACGTCGTCCCGCCTGCGGGAAAAGAAACGGGGAGTAGTCCCCGTTTCCTCGGCCGACGATAGCATCCGTACCGGGGAACGCTCCCCGGTACGAGGCGGGATTCCTGGTACGCGGGGTACGCGGGGTACGCGGCCGAGGCCCCGGGCCTACGGGAGAAGTCCCGTGCGGGGAGAGAAGAGGGAGACGCGATGGGCGACCGTCCGCCGGTGGGGCGCCGCGACGCGCTGCGCAACCGGAAGCTGCTGAGGGACACGGCCCGAGAGGTCTTCGCGGAGGAGGGCCTGGACGCCCCGCTCGACGTCATCGCCCGGCGGGCAGGCGTGGGCAACGCGACCCTCTATCGCCACTTCCCGACCCGTGCCGCCCTCGTCGACGAGGTCTTCCGGGACGCGCTCGCGGAGACCATGGAGGCCGGCGAACGGGCACGTGCCGCCGATGACGCGTGGAGGGCCCTGGGGCAGTACCTGCGTACGGTGTTCGCGGGCCTGGCGGCCGACCGGGGCACCAACGACCTCATGACCACGAACCTGGAAGGCGTCCCGTCCCTGGAGGCGGTCCACGCCCACAATCGCGGAACCATCGACGTGTTGATCCGGCGCGGTCAGGAGCAGGGCGCCATCCGCCCGGATCTGCTCACCGAGGACCTGCTCTTCTCCCTGGCCGCACTGGGCCGGGCCGTACCCGCGCTCACCGCGGCAGCCCCGGACGCCTGGCTCCGCCCGCTCGCCCTGCTCCTCGACGGCCTTCGCGCCGGTCCCGCAGCAGACGCTCTGCCCGCGCAGGCCCTCACGCCGGACCAGCTCGGCACCGTGCTGCTCAACCTCGGGCCCGGCAAGAGACGTTGAGAGTCCGCGATCCGCGAGCACGAACGGCAGGGCCCACACGCACAGCTCATGTCCCTGGTGATGGAGGCCGCCGGTGAACTCGGACCGGCCGTGACCCTGCTCGGGGAGCGCATGGCCCGGCGCTTCTCCGCGGCGGTTGCCCGGCTGGGTGCCGGGCATCCGGTGTACCTCCACGACGGGCGGGCCGACTGGTCGGGGTGACCCGGGGTCCCGAGTCGCCCGACCAGCCGCGAGGATCCGCCGGGCTCAGTTCGGGTTGTCCCCGTGGGTCAGGGTCTCCCAGGCCACGAAGAGGTTGTTGCTGCCGGCCGGGCGGTTCTGCTCGGTCAGGGCCTGGGTGTTGGTCATCGCGATGCCGAGGCGGTTGTGCAGGGCGTTGTAGCCGACCTCGGTGACGGGGCCGAGGCCGAGGTTGAGGGACCCGCCGCAGAGCCAGCTCGGGACGGCCTCTCCGCGCTGGTACTTGGACTGGAAGCCGAGGGCCTGGCGCAGCCGCTCGCCGACGTCCGTGCCGTAGAGGTCCTGGCCCTGGATGCGGCTGGTCTCCGCGATGTGCGAGATGGCCGAGATGCCGTAGCCGGTGTGGGTGAAGTCGCGGCAGGTCTCCTGGGTGAGCCCGGTGACGAAGGTGGACTGGCCCTGCCAGTAACTGACGATCTTCGCGGTGGTGTCGAGGTTCTGGCTCGGTACGGTCTTGGGCACCGCACCGTCCGAGGCGAGGTAGACGTAGGCCGCCGTACGGGTGCGGAACTTCGCCATGGCCTTGTCGTAGGAGGTCTTGTCCTCCAGGAAGACGGAGATGCCGACGGCGGCCTCCATCATCGACAGCTCCCAGTTGCCGTTGGAGTTGGAGCCGTTGATGAGCTGCGGCAGATAGACGTTCCGCAACATGGTCGAGAAGCGCGCCGAGTTGGCCCAGGTGCCGGTGTACGTGTACTTGATGATCTCGGCGGCCTTGGGCCACGAGGAGCCCGCCCAGCCGGTCTGGAGCGGGGCGTTGCTGTTGGTGTGGCTGGTGATCGTCGCCGACCAGGCGTCCATCAGCTCGATGGACTTCTTCGCGTACCGCTCGTCGCGGGTGATGTACCAGGCGAGGGCGTCGGTGTACGCGGCGATCGCGTCCTCGCGCTCGTCCGTACAGCCGTTGTTGGGGTTGGAGTAGGAGCCGCACTCGACGGTCGCGCGGGGCTTGGCCGTGCGGCTCAGGCTCGCGTAGCTGCTCGCGATCATCTGGTCGTACGCGCCCTTCCAGGGCTGCGCGCCGGCGTTCACCTGGGTGCGGGCGAAGTCCAACTGCCCCCGGGAGACGGTGACTCCCGGGTGGGTGAAGGTGGTGGGCGCGGCCTCGGCGTGCGGGGCGGCGGGGCCCGAGAGGAAGCCGACGACGAGCGCCGCCGTCGCGGCGGCCGCGGTGAGGAGCACTCCGGGGCGCCGGGGGCGGCGGCGGATCACGGGTGTGGGTGCGGGGGTGGGGGAGAGCGCGGGGGTGACTGGCATGTGGGGGTCATCCGTTCTTCTATGTGAACGAAGCACTGGGGGTTGAACACGCCTGCTGGCCGGTGACCATAGGTACAGACCAGGAAGTCGTCAAGACCGTGCGCGAGAGCCCCAGCTCACCCACTGTTCATGTACGTAAACGGGGTGTCCCCGGGTGGTCATCCGGTGGCGGCCTTGGCGCGCCCCGCCCGTCCCGTGCCCACGGCCGAGACCGCGAACGCCAGTCCGGCGGCGCAGGCGGGTGCGGCGTACCCCGCGGCCGTGCCCGCGTGCTCCACCAGCCAGCCGCCGGTGGCCGAGCCGGCGGCGACACCGCCGAGCAGGGCGGTCACCGCGAGGGTCATGCCCTCGTTCAACTGGGCGGCGGGGGTCAGGCGTTGTACGAGCGTCATGCCGGTCACCATGGTCGGCGCGGTCGCCGCGCCCGCCGCCAGCAGGCAGAGCGCGAGGGCGAGCACCGAGCCGGTGGTCGCCACCGCGAGCAGCGGCAGGCACATCAGCGCGGTCATCGCGGCGAGGCAGAGCGCCAGCCGGCCGCCGAGGTCGCGGGCCGGGCGCAGCGCACCGTAGAGCAGCCCGGCCACGCAGGAGCCGGTGGCCTGGAAGGCGAGGACGGCGCCCCCGGCGTGCGCGATCGAGACGACCTCCATCGTGCCGAAGACCGCGCCCGTCGCCAGGAACACGGCGAGCAGCGCGGGCATGCCGGGGGAGCGGAACGGGGAGCGTGGCCGCACGGTACGGGGGGCCACCGGCGGCTCCGTGGAGCGCTGGGCGGCGAAGACCAGGATGCCGGTCATCATCAGCACCGCCGCGGTGACCGTGCCCGCCTCCGGGAAGAGGGCCCCGCAGAGCGTGGCGGCGAGGACCGGGCCGAGCATGAAACAGAGCTCGTCGGCGGCCTGCTCGAAGGAGTTGGCGGTGTGCAGGGCGGCCGGGTCGTCCCGGAGCAGGTGCGACCAGCGGGCCCGGGACATCCCCCCGGTGTTGGGGGCGGTGGCCGTGGCCGCGTACGCGACGAAGAGGGTCCAGGTGGGGGCGTCGAGGCGGACGCAGAGCGCCAGAGCGAGCGAGCCGGAGGCGGCGAGGGCGGTGGCGGGCACCGCGATCCGGGCCTGGCCGTACCGGTCGACCAGCCGGGCCGTCAACGGGGCCACCACGGCCGTCGCCACCAGACCGGTCGCGGTCACCGCTCCCGCCAGGGCGTACGAGCCGCGCGACCCGGCGATCATCAGCACCGCGCTGACGCTGAACATCCCGATCGGCAGCCGGGCGAGCAGATTCCCCGCCGTGAAGGCGCGGGCGCCCGGGGTGCGCAGCAGCCGCAGGTACGCGTTGCGGGGAGCAGGTCCCGCAGGCGCGGGGGAGGGGGAGGCGTCGGGTCCCGTGGGCAGGGAGGAGGGGGAGGCGTCGGGTTCCGTGGACAGGGGCGAGGGGGACCCGTCGGGTCCCGCGGATATGGGGGAAGAGGAGGGTGCGGAGGAGCGGGATGCGGTGGTGGGAGCAGGGTTCGGCACTCCGACAGCCTGGTCCGCGCACGGCCGTCCGGTCCAACACCGGTCCGGGCCCGATTCACGCACCTGTGTTGTAGATTCCTCCGGTGACCGTCCCCGACCTCGACCCCCGGCTGCTGCGCGCCTTCCTCGCCGTCGCCGAGGACCTGCACTTCACCCGGGCCGCCGCCCGCCTCTACGTGGCCCAGCAGGCGCTGAGCCGGGACATCCGCAGGCTGGAGCGGCTGCTGGGGGCCGCGCTGTTCGTCCGTACCACCCGGCAGGTCGTCCTCACCCCGGACGGTGAACGGCTCGTCCCGCACGCCCGCCGGGTGCTCGACGCGCACGCCGCCCTCGGTGCCGCCTTCGCCGACGCGGCGGCCCGGCCGCTCCTCGTGGACCTGAACACGGACGGGATGACCGCCGCCCGGGTGCTCGACCGGGCGCGCGAACTCGCCCCGGAGTGCGAGCTGATGGCGCGGTTCGAGTCCGGACTCACCTGGGCCGCCGGGGAGATCCTCGCCGGACGGCTGGACGTCTCCTTCGGCCGGGCCGGTGGCCTCGACCCCGCCGTCCGCGCCGGGCTGACCACCCTGCCGGTGCGCTACGAGCCGATGGCCGTCCTGCTGCCGTCCGCTCATCCTCTCGCGGCACGCGAGGTCGTCGCCCTCGCCGACCTGGCCGGGGAAACCGTCTACGCCGGGGCGGGCAATGCGCGCACCCTGGAGTGGACCGGTCTTGCCGCACTCCTTTTCGAAGAGTGGGGCGTCCAGCTGGCACCGCCCACTCCGCTTGCCGTAGGAGTGGCCGAATTTCAACGGATCATGGCGAAGACGGGGCACCCGGTGCTCGCGGTTGTCGGATTTCCTCCGCTTCCGGGTACCGTGCTCCGCCCTCTCGTACGCCCCGTCCCGCTCTCCCCGCTCCTGCTGGTCCACCGGAAGGGGATGCGGCACCCCGGTCTGGACGCCCTCCGTACCGCCGTTGTTCAACTTCAGTCGTCAGAAGGGTGGATGGTACGTCCACCTGGTTCCTGGCTGCCCGAAGCGGACGCTGCGGCGATGGCGTCCCAGGGGTGAAGAACAACCCGATCCGGGGACATTGGCGTCAGCATCGTGCGCTACATTCATCAGTCCGGGCACATGGGGAACGCGGTGCGCGGACGGGGTGGGGACCCAGTCCGACGGCATGAAACCAGTCATTCATGTGTGCCGGAATCATTGAGTGGGGGATGTGCGTACACCTGTGGAAAATTGGCGAGAAGGCACCCGGACCGGGCACAGCCATGAGCCTCATGACGTGACGATCCAGCTGGACGGGCTGGGACGTCAGCTCTCCGAGCTCAAGATGGAACCCGGCACCCCGGAGGCTTCGGACGGCCCCGTCTTCGTGGACGAGAGCGGCCGCCGGAGCAAGAACTTCCGACGGGCCGGCTGGCTGGTGGCCCTGGGCTGTGCCGCCTTCGCCACCATCCTCGTCCTCTCGCTCCTCGGCGGAAGCTCGGCGGCCCCGTGGCTGCCGCTCACCAGCCAGGAGCAGAAGGGCGAGAACAAGGAGAAGGACGCGGACGCGCCCTCCGTCGACCCCTCCGGTTCGGCCGGCGTCCCCGGCGCCACCGACCCGGGCGCCACCACCGGCCCGACCCCCGACGCCGGAGCCACGGGCGCCGCCGCTCCGGCCGGCACCGACCCGTCGACCAGCACCTCCGTCGCCCCGTCGTCCGCCGTGAACCCCGCCGCGAGCCCCACCGCCGGCCAGCCGGCCGGATCGGGCGCGACGACCGGCGGAACGAGCACCAAGCCTTCCGCGTCGGCCTCGGTCTCCGCGCCGCCCACCGACGCGGCGCCCACGGATCCCGTCGATCCGCCGGTCACGCCCGTGGATCCGACGGCCCCCGTCACCGACCCGACTGCATCACCAGAAAGCAGCATCCAGTAAATGACTCAGCCCGCACCGCTGGTCAGGAATCGCCGCAAGGCGAAGGCCAGACGGAGATTGCCGCTGCGCTATCTCCTGCCGTTCCTGCTTCTGGTGGCTCTGCTCGCGATGCTCGTGCTGCGCGGTTACGTGAACAGCGAGATCGCCGCCGACCACCGCGTCCGCAACCCCGTCGGCACCGACCAGGTCCCCGAGCACATCCTCGACGGCGGCCCCGTCATCGACGCCCGGTCGAAGACCGAGCCCGCCACCTCGGTCCGTATCCCCGACCACCACATCGTGCTGACCTTCGACGACGGCCCGGACCCCGAGTGGACGCCCCGGGTGCTGGACAAGCTGAAGGAGTACCACGCCCACGGCGTGTTCTTCGTCACCGGCACCATGGCCTCCCGCTACCCGGAGCTCGTCAAGCGGATGGTGGACGAGGGCCACGAGGTCGGACTGCACACCTTCAACCACCCCGACCTCTCCTACCAGACCACCAGCCGGATCGACTGGGAGCTCTCCGAGAACCAGCTCGCCCTCGCGGGCGCCGCCGGTGTGCACAGTTCCCTCTTCCGGCCGCCGTACTCCTCGTTCGCCGACGCGATGGACGACAAGTCCTGGCCCGTCGCCCAGTACATCGGCAGCCGTGGCTACCTCACCGTCGTCAACAACACCGACAGCGAGGACTGGAAGCGCCCCGGCGTCCGGACGATCATCAAGAACGCCACGCCCAAGCACGGCAAGGGCGCCATCGTCCTGATGCACGACTCCGGCGGCAACCGCTCCCAGACGCTCGCCGCGCTCGACACCTTCCTCCCCTCCATGCAGGAGAAGGGGTACGAGTTCACCAACCTGACCACCGCCCTCGGCGCCCCGAGCGCGCTCACCCCGGTCAGCGGCGCCGCGCTCTGGAAGGGCAAGATCTTCGTCACCGCGGTGGGCTTCTCCGAGGACGTCACCGGCGTCCTGGTGGCCGGCCTCTCCGTGGTCGGCGTGCTCGTCATCGGCCGCTTCGGCCTGATGCTGCTGCTCTCCTTCGTGCACGCCCGCCGGGTCCGCCGCCGGAACTTCCGCTGGGGCGACCAGCCCGTCACCCAGCCCGTGTCGGTGCTCGTGCCCGCGTACAACGAGCGCAAGTGCATCGAGGCGACCGTCCGCTCGCTCATGGCCAGCGACCACCCGATCGAGGTCATCGTCATCGACGACGGCTCGACCGACGGCACCGCCGACATCGTCGAGGACATGCGGCTGCCGAACGTCCGCGTGGTGCGCCAGCAGAACGCGGGCAAGCCCGCCGCGCTCAACAACGGCATCGCGCACGCCCGTTACGGCATCGTCGTGATGATGGACGGCGACACCGTCTTCGAGCCGTCCACCGTCCGCGAGCTCGTGGAGCCCTTCGCCGACCCCAAGGTCGGCGCGGTGGCGGGCAACGCCAAGGTCGGCAACCGCGACTCGCTGATCGGCGCCTGGCAGCACATCGAGTACGTGATGGGCTTCAACCTGGACCGCCGGATGTACGACGTCCTGCGCTGCATGCCCACCATCCCCGGCGCGGTCGGAGCCTTCCGCCGCGACGCGCTGGACCGGGTCGGCGGCATGAGCGAGGACACCCTCGCCGAGGACACCGACATCACGATGGCCCTCCACCGCGACGGCTGGGACGTCGTCTACGCGGAGAACGCCCGCGCCTGGACCGAGGCACCGGAGTCCGTGCAGCAGCTGTGGTCCCAGCGCTACCGCTGGTCCTACGGCACCATGCAGGCCATCTGGAAGCACCGGGGCGCCGTCTTCGACCGGGGCCACTCCGGCCGCTTCGGCCGCGTCGGCCTGCCGTTCGTCTCCCTCTTCATGGTGGTCGCCCCGCTGCTCGCCCCGCTCATCGACGTCTTCCTGGTGTACGGGCTGATCTTCGGCCCCACCGGCAAGACCGTCGCCGCGTGGTTCGGCGTGCTGCTGGTCCAGGCCATCTGCGCCGCGTACGCGTTCCGGCTCGACAAGGAACGCATGACCCACCTGATCTCCCTGCCGCTCCAGCAGATCCTCTACCGGCAGCTCATGTACGTCGTGCTGCTCCAGTCCTGGATCACCGCCCTCACCGGCGGCCGGCTGCGCTGGCAGAAACTGCGCCGCACCGGCGTCCTGGACGCCCCCGGCGCGGCACCGGGAGCGCGCGCCGCCGTCGGCGCCGACCACCGGAGGCCCGTCGGATGAGCTGGAACGAACCCACCCCGAGCGGCGAGGACACCGCGCTGCTGCGCGTCCCCGCCCCCGCGGCGCACCGCCGCGCCCCGCAGGCCCACCGGGCGCCCGGAGCCCCCGCGCCGTCACTGCCGTACGCCACCGGCCCCGGCAGCCACCTCGGCGACGGCACCGGCGCCGCGTACCCGGGCGGCGGCGGCGCGTACCCCGCCCCGCACCACGGGCGGCACGCCGGGGGACCGGCCGTGCCGGAGGCACCCTTCGAACCCGGGAACGCCGGGAACGCCGGGGAGCCCGCGCAGGCCGCCCCGAAGCGGCCGACCCGCGACCGCTACCTGGACGTGCTGCGCTCCGTCGCCCTGGTCCGCGTGGTCGTGTACCACCTCTTCGGCTGGGCCTGGCTGACCGTCCTCTTCCCGTCCATGGGCGTGATGTTCACCCTGGCCGGGTCGCTGATGGCCCGCTCGCTGGCCCGCCCCGCCTGGAGCGTCATCCGCAGCCGGGTGCGGCGCCTGCTGCCCCCGATGTGGCTGTTCTCCGCCTTCGCCCTGCCCACGATGCTCTGGCTCGGCTGGAAGCCCGTGAAGGAGGAAGGGCTCTGGTGGTTCATCCGCCTGGGCAGCTACCTCCTGCCGGTGGGCTCCCCGCCGTACCCCGAGGTGAGCGGCTCCGAGGGCGGCTGGTTCGAAAGCAGCTGGGCGGACCAGGCGGCCGGACCGCTCTGGTACATCCGCGCCTACCTGTGGTTCGTGATCGCGTCCCCGCTGCTGCTCAAGGCGTTCCGCAAGCTGCCCTGGGTGACGATGCTCGCGCCGATCGGCCTCACCGCGATCTTCGGCACCGGGCTGGTCACCATCCCGGGCGCCACCGGCGAAGGCGTCGTGGACTTCACGGTGTTCGCCTCCTGCTGGATCCTCGGCTTCGCGCACCACGACGGACTGCTCAAGCGCGTCCCGCGCTACCTCGCCGTCTCCTCGGCCGCGATCATCATGGGCTTCGGCATCTGGTGGGCCTCCGGGCACCTCACCGACGAGGGCTGGAACCTCGACGAGATCCCGCTCGCCCAGGCCACCTGGTCCTTCGGGTTCTGCCTGATCCTGCTCCAGTACGCCCCGTCCTGGGAGAAGCTGCCCGGCCGCCTCGCCCCGTACGACGGTCTCGTCACGCTCGCCAACAACCGGGCCGTGACGATCTACATATGGCACAACCTGCTGCTCATGGCGACCGTGCCGCTGATAGACCAGATGTGGAAGATCGGCTGGGTCGACGAGCACCTCGGCGCCTACTCCAACGGCCTCTACACCGGGCTGAGCCTGATCCTGATATGGCCCTTGATAGGGCTCGCGATCCTGGCCTTCGGCTGGGTCGAGGACGTCGCGGCGAAACGCAGGCCACGGCTCTGGCCCTCCGGCAAGCCCGCCAGGCCCACCCCCGTACCGGCGACGGCCGGCGGCGCGGGCGGCGGACACCACCGGCACTGACCGCGGCGCACAGCACCCTCGTTCTCACCGGGCCCCGCACGGCCCGGTGAGAGCAAGGTTGCGCACCGGTCACCTCACGGCACCGCGCGGAAACGCGCACTCCCTAGCGTCGGAAGCAACACCCCGACCCCTTGTGGAGGCGCGTGATGGCTGGCCGTTGGATCGAGCAATGGGACCCGGAGGACGAGACCTTCTGGCAGAAGACGGGCCGCCGGGTGGCCCGCCGGAACCTCTGGTTCTCCGTCCTCTCCGAGCACATCGGCTTCTCCGTCTGGTCCCTCTGGTCGGTGATGGTCCTCTTCATGGGACCGGAGTACGGGATCGACCCGGCGGGCAAGTTCTTCCTGATCTCCACCGCCACCCTGGTCGGGGCGATCGTCCGGGTCCCGTACACCTTCGCCGTCGCCCGGTTCGGGGGCCGCAACTGGACGGTGTTCAGCGCCCTTTCGCTGCTGGTGCCGACCGCCGTCGCGTTCGCCGTGATGGAACCCGGCACCTCGTACGCCACCTTCGTGGCCGTCGCCGCGCTCGCCGGGATCGGCGGCGGCAACTTCGCCTCCTCGATGACCAACATCAACGCCTTCTTCCCGCTCCGCGAGAAGGGCTGGGCGCTCGGCCTCAACGCGGGCGGCGGCAATGTCGGCGTCCCCGTCGTGCAGCTCATCGGCCTGCTGGTCATCGGCACCGCCGGAGCCACCCACCCCCGGATCGTCCTCGGCGTGTACGTCCCGCTCATCGTCCTCGCCGCGCTCTGCGCCGCCCGGTACATGGACAACCTCGCCCCCGTACGGAACGACACCGGGGCCGCGAAGCAGGCCGTCCGCGAGGCGCACACCTGGATCATGGCGGTCCTCTACGTCGGCACCTTCGGCTCCTTCATCGGCTTCAGCTTCGCCTTCGGCCTGGTCCTCCAGACCCAGTTCGGCCGCACCCCGCTCCAGGCCGCCTCGCTCACCTTCATCGGCCCGCTGCTCGGCTCGCTGATCCGCCCCCTCGGCGGCCGGCTCGCCGACCGGCACGGCGGCGCCCGCATCACCCTCTGGAACTTCGTGGCCATGGCGGCGGCCACCGGGGTCGTCGTGCACGCCTCCGGCACCGAGTCGCTGCCGCTCTTCCTCGTCGGCTTCATCGCCCTGTTCGTCCTCTCCGGACTCGGCAACGGCTCGACGTACAAGATGATCCCGGGCATCTTCCACGCCAAGGCGATCGCCCGGGGGCTGCGCGGCGAGGCGGCGGCGGCCGAAGGGCGGCGGCTCTCCGGCGCGGCCATGGGCCTCATCGGCGCCGTGGGCGCCGTCGGCGGCCTCGCGATCAACCTGGCGTTCCGTCAGTCCTTCCAGACCTCCGGCGCCGGTACGGCCGCCTTCTGGTCCTTCCTCGCCTTCTACGCGGTGTGCGCCGCCCTCACCTGGGCGGTATACCTTCGCCGCCCGGTGGCCGCCCCCGCCCAGGCCCCGCTCGGCCTGGCAGAGGTCTGAGAACCTGTCAGCCGTCCTCCGGGGACGACCACCAGGAGTCGTACGACGTAACGGGCGGGAAATACGGGGGAACCGAGCCTGTCACGCGGGGTTGGCAGGCTCGGTCCACCGCACAGCGGCAGCGACCGCGGGAACGAGAGCCGGGTAGATCACGCCATGCAGGAAGACGAACCGACGCACGGCCCCCTCGCGGGCTTCACGGTCGGAGTGACCGCCGCCCGCCGCGCCGAGGAGCTCGGCACGCTCCTCCGGCGCCGGGGCGCCCAGGTCGTGCACGCCCCCGCCCTGCGGATCGTGCCGCTCGCCGACGACAGCGAACTGCTCGCCGCCACCCGCGAACTCATCGACCACGCCCCCGACGTCGTCGTCGCCACCACCGCCATCGGATTCCGCGGCTGGGTGGAGGCGGCGGACGGCTGGGGCATCGGCGACCGGCTGCTGGAACGGCTGCGCGGCGTCGAACTCCTGGCGCGCGGGCCCAAGGTGAAGGGCGCCGTCCGGGCGGCCGGACTCACCGAAGCCTGGTCACCCGCCTCCGAGTCCATGGCCGAGGTGCTGGAACGCCTCCTCGGTGAAGGCGTGACCGGCCGCCGCATCGCCCTCCAGCTGCACGGCGAACCGCTCCCCGGCTTCGCCGACAGCCTCCGGGCCGCGGGCGCCGAGGTCATCGACGTCCCCGTCTACCGCTGGATGCCGCCCCAGGACATCGCCCCGCTCGACCGGATGCTCGACCTCACCGCCGCCCGCGGCCTCGACGCGATCACGTTCACCAGCGCCCCCGCCGCCGCCTCCTTCCTCGACCGCGCCCGGACCCGCGGCATGGCCCCCGAAGTGATCGGCGCCCTCCACGACGACCTGCTGGTCGCCTGCGTCGGCCCCGTGACCGCACTGCCGCTCCAGGCGCGCGGCATCGAGACCGTCCAGCCCGAACGCTTCCGCCTCGGCCCGCTCGTCCAACTCCTCTGCGCCCAGCTCCCCGCCCGCTCCCGCACCCTGCCGATCGCCGGCCACCAGGTCACCGTCCGCGGCCACGCCGCGCTCGTCGACGGGGCGCTGCGCCCCGTACCGCCCGCCGGCATGGCCCTGCTGCACGCCCTGACCCGCCGCCCCGGCTGGGTGGTCTCCCGCGCCGACCTGCTGCGGGCCCTGCCCGGCAGCGGCACCGACGAGCACGCGGTGGAGACCGCGATGGCCCGGCTGCGCTCCGCCCTCGGCTCGCCCCGCCTGATCCAGACCGTCGTCAAGCGCGGCTACCGGCTGGCCCTGGACCCGGTGGCCGACACCACGTACGGCGACTGAGCCCCGGCCCGCCCCCGCGCGCGGGGCCCCGGCCGCCCGGAACCCGCACGGCGGCGGGCGGTAGCGTACCGGGATGAACGACGCACCGTACCCGCTCACCGCCGACAGGTTCCTGCGCCCGACCGTCGCCTCCGACGCCCCCGCGCTCGCCGAGGCGCTGCTGCGCAGCCGCACGTACATGGCCCCCTTCGAACCCGTGCGCCCCGAGGTCTTCTACACCGCCGAGGGCCAGGCCCAGCGCCTCGCGGGCATCCTCGCCGACCGCGAGGCCGGCCGGGCCGGTGCCTGGGTGATCGTCGACGCCAAGGACCGCGCGGTCGGCAACTTCACCCTCTCCGGCATAGCCCTCGGCGCGTTCCACAGCGGCGTCCTCGGCTACTGGGTCGACGCGGCACAGACCGGCCGGGGCCTCGCGACCGCCGCCGTCGGCCGGATCTGCGACCTCGCCCGCGACGACCTCGGGCTGCACCGGGTCGAGGCCGGGACCCTGCTGTACAACCAAGCCTCCCAGCGGGTGCTCACCAAGAACGGCTTCGAGGAGTACGGCGTGGCCCCCAAGTTCCTGTACATCGACGGGGAATGGCGCGACCACCGGCTCTTCCAGCGCCTCCTGCACGACGACCCCCCGGCGCTCTGACCCGAGGGCGCGTCTTCGAACTGCCGCCGTTCGGTCGGAGGCAGTCCGGAGGCCGGTCCGGGGCCGCCGCCGGACGCCCGGAACCCCGGCGGCGGTACGTTCCCGGACGTCCCCCTCGTCCGACCGGGTCCCCGTGCACGATCGGGGCGCCCCGCCTGATGCGCACCGGCCCCCCGTCGCGTACGGTTGACGGCTGCCCAACGCACGTCAGAAAGGGGCCTCGGTGGCCGCGCAGGATGCCGCTGTCGATTCTCTGCGGGACCGGGAAATCGGTGTCGAACAGGATCACCTGGACCGGGTCTACGACCGCCTCGAAGAGAAGATCGACGAGGCTCAATTCCTCATGCACGACGCCGTCAAGCGAGGCCAGGTCGGTACCCCCGGCGCCCTCGCCGAACGGGACGCCCAGGTCTTCCGGGCGGGCATTCACCTCAACCGGCTGCACAGCGAGTTCGAGGACTTCCTCTTCGGCCGTGTCGACCTGCTCCTCGGCAAGGACGGCGAACGCGGACCGGACGGCGCCTTCACCTCGGTGGAGCCCGCCGACGAGGCCGTACGCCCGGACGACACGGCGGACATCGCCGAGACGCTCCACATCGGCCGGATCGGCGTGCTCGCCGCCGACTACTCGCCGCTGGTGATCGACTGGCGGGCCCCGGCCGCCGCGCCGTTCTACCGCTCCACGCCCAAGGACCCCGGGCGTGTCGTACGACGCCGCGTCATCCGCTCCCGGGGCCGCCGCGTCCTCGGCGTCGAGGACGACCTGATGCGCCCCGAGCTCACGGCGTACCTGGACGGCGAGAAGCTGCCCGTCATCGGCGACGGCGCCCTGATGGCCGCGCTGGGCCAGGCCCGCAGCCACACCATGCGGGACATCGTCTCGTCCATCCAGGCCGAGCAGGACCTCGTCATCCGCGCCCCCGCCGCCTCCGTCACCGAGGTCACCGGCGGCCCCGGCACCGGCAAGACCGCCGTGGCCCTGCACCGCGCCGCGTACCTCCTCTACCAGGACCGGCGGCGGTACGCGGGCGGCATCCTGATCGTCTCGCCGACCCCACTGCTCGTCGCCTACACCGAGGGCGTGCTGCCCTCCCTCGGCGAGGAGGGGCAGGTCGCCATCCGCGCGGTCGGCTCCCTCTCCGACGAGGCGGCCGGCGTCGCGGGCGCCACCACCTACGACGAGCCCGCCGTGGCCCGCATCAAGGGCTCCTCCCGGATGCTCCAGGTGCTCCGCAAGGCCTCGCGCGGCGCCCTCGACCAGCCCGCACCGCGCACCGCGCCCCGCGAGAGCGGCCAGCTCTCCTTCGGCGACGGCGACGGCGGGGAGACCGCACCCGCCGCCGCACCGGGCGGCGCGAGAGCCGCGACCCCCACCCGGCTGCGCGTCGTCGCCTTCGGCGCCCGCGTCGAGCTGGAGGCCGACGAACTCCAGCGCATCCGCCACAACGCGCTGGGCGGCTCCGCCCCCGTCAACCTGCTGCGCCCGCGCGCCCGCAAGCTGCTGCTCGACGCGCTCTGGAGCAAGTCCTCCGGCCGGGGCCGCTACACCGACCCCGAACTCGCCGCCGAGCTCCGCTCCTCCTTCGACGACGACGTCTCCACCGAGACCCCGTTCCTCGAATTCCTGGACGCCTGGTGGCCCGAGCTCACCCCGCGCGGGGTGCTCGCCGCGATGGCCGACGAGAAGCGGCTCGCCCGCTGGTCCCGCCGTGTCCTCAACCAGGGCGAGGTGCGCCGCCTCTCGCGCTCCCTCAAGCGCCTGGGCACCGACGGCCAGGGCCCCCTCTCCGTGCACGACGTGGCGCTCCTCGACGAGCTCCAGGCCCTGCTCGGCGCCCCGGCGCGGCCCCGCAAGAAGCGCGACCTGGACCCGCTCGACCAGCTCTCCGGCCTTGAGGAGCTGATGCCGCAGCGCGAGGAGACCCGCCGCGAGCGGGCCGAACGCCTGGCGGAGGAGCGCACCGAGTACGCGCACGTCATCGTCGACGAGGCGCAGGACCTGACGCCCATGCAGTGGCGGATGGTCGGGCGCCGGGGCCGGCACGCGACCTGGACCATCGTCGGCGACCCGGCGCAGTCCTCCTGGTCCGACCCGGACGAGGCCGCCGCCGCGCGCGACGAGGCGCTCGGCAACCGCCCCCGCCGCCGCTTCACGCTCACCGTGAACTACCGCAACCCGGCGGAGATCGCCGAGCTGGCGGCGAAGGTGCTGGCGCTCGCCATGCCCGGCATGGAGTCGCCGTCCGCCGTCCGCTCCACGGGGATCGAGCCGCGCTTCGCGACCGTGGGCGACCAGGACCTCGCCGACCGCGTCCGCGAAGAGGCCCGCCGGCTGCTCGACCAGGTCGACGGCACCGTCGGTGTGGTCGTGGCGATGAACCGCCGCGTCCAGGCCCGCGCGTGGCTGGCCGAGCTGGGGGAGCGCGTGGTGGCGCTCGGCAGCCTGGAGGCCAAGGGTCTCGAGTACGACGCCACGGTGGTGGTCTCCCCGGCGGAGATCGCCGACGAGTCCCCCGCCGGACTGCGCGTGCTGTACGTGGCCCTCACCCGGGCGACGCAGCAGTTGACGGTGATCTCGGCCGCCGCCGACCTGCCCGACGAGGACGGGGTGCCGGACCTGCTGCGGGACTGACGGGCCGGGCGCCGCACGGGTTCCGGGGGCGTCGTACGGCGCCCCGGCGGGCCCCGTACGGCGCCCCGGACACCCGCCGGAAGACGAACCGCGAGAGTCAACCCGCTGCGGGGGAATCACTTCTCACGGGTGTTTGTTAGCCTGGTGTCGGCACCGGCTCGATCCAAGCCCCCGGGCCCAACCTTCGTCGCTACGAGCGACCTCTTGCCGCGAGGCGAGCATGGCGGGTCGGTGCCGCTCACGTAGAAGACAGGTCCGCGTCACCTCACGGTGACGCGGACCTGTTCTGCTTCGTGCGGGACGTGTCTGCTTCGTGCGGGACGTGCGGGACGTGCGGGGCCTCCACGGCTCCGGACCCGCCGCCCCTCGCATCCCGCTCTCGCATCTCGGAAGTGATCTTTCGTACTGCGGCAGTGGTTACCGGCTACCCGTCAGTAGGTGCGACGATCGTGGGCGCGTGCGGGGCTCGTCCCCACCGCGGAAGCAATGATGCTCAGGAAAGCGAAGGACACGGCCATGGCAACGGCGCCCAGCGTCTCGTACTCGATGACGGTCCGGCTGGAGGTGCCCGCGAGCGGCACCGCGGTCTCTCAGCTCACCACGGCCGTGGAGTCCTCCGGCGGCTCGGTGACCGGCCTCGACGTGACCGCCTCCGGCCACGAGAAGCTGCGGATCGACGTCACGATCGCGGCCTCCTCCACCGCGCACGCCGAGGAGATCGTGGAGGGCCTGCGCGCCATCGACGGCGTCCTGCTCGGCAAGGTCTCCGACCGTACGTTCCTGATGCACCTCGGCGGCAAGATCGAGATGGCGTCCAAGCACCCCATCCGCAACCGCGACGACCTCTCGATGATCTACACCCCGGGCGTGGCCCGCGTCTGCATGGCGATCGCCGAGAACCCCGAGGACGCCCGCCGCCTGACCATCAAGCGCAACTCCGTCGCCGTCGTCACCGACGGCTCCGCCGTCCTCGGCCTCGGCAACATCGGCCCGATGGCCGCGCTCCCGGTCATGGAGGGCAAGGCCGCCCTCTTCAAGCGCTTCGCCGGCATCGACGCCTGGCCGATCTGCCTGGACACCCAGGACTCCGACGCCATCGTCGAGATCGTCAAGGCCATCGCCCCCGGCTTCGCGGGCATCAACCTGGAGGACATCTCGGCGCCGCGCTGCTTCGAGATCGAGGCCCGGCTGCGCGAGGCCCTCGACATCCCCGTCTTCCACGACGACCAGCACGGCACCGCCATCGTCGTGCTGGCCTCCCTCACCAACGCGCTGCGCGTGGTCGGCAAGGGGATCGGTGACGTACGGGTCGTCATGTCCGGTGCGGGAGCGGCCGGTACGGCCATCCTGAAGCTCCTGATCGCCGCAGGCGTCAAGCACGCGGTCGTCGCCGACATCCACGGCGTGGTGCACGCGGGCCGCGAGGACCTGGTCGCCGCGCAGCCCGACTCGCCGCTGCGCTGGATCGCCGACAACACCAACCCGGAGGGCGTCACCGGCACCCTCAAGGAGGCCGTCGTCGGCGCGGACGTCTTCATCGGCGTCTCGGCCCCCAACGTCCTCGACGGCGACGACGTGGCCGCCATGGCGGACGGCGCGATCGTCTTCGCGCTCGCCAACCCGGACCCCGAGGTCGACCCGACGATCGCCCGCGAGACGGCGGCGGTCGTGGCCACCGGCCGCTCCGACTTCCCGAACCAGATCAACAACGTGCTGGTCTTCCCGGGCGTCTTCCGCGGCCTGCTCGACGCCCAGTCGCGCACCGTCAACACCGAGATGATGCTCGCCGCCGCCGGGGCCCTCGCCGACGTCGTCGCCGAGGACGAGCTGAACGCGAACTACATCATCCCGTCCGTCTTCAACGACAAGGTCGCCGGGGCCGTCGCCGGAGCCGTGCGTGCCGCCGCCAAGGCCGCCGGAGCCGCCGAGGCCACCCCCGCCGGACAGCTCTGATCCGGGGCACTCCCAGGCCCGCGCGCGGTGCCCCGGCCCGGGCTCCGCGCGCGGTGCCGCGCTTCTCCCGGTACGCGCCGTACGGCGCGTCGCGGGTCGCGGTGCCCCAAACGCGCCTTTAGGGTTGCGGGCAGCGGGTACACGGTCGATCAGCGCCCGGGGCCCGGCATCCGCTGCGCACCGCTCCAGGAAGTCGACGGAACGTGACCATCGACGGACCGTGACGCTTTCCGTGTGACACCGGAGGGTTCCGGATTGGCTTTCCCGCCGCAGGTGGGGGCAGGATGCGTAATCGGGCGCGAGGGTCTGACATCAGACCCGGGTCCGGGGACTGTCAGAGGGCCCTGGCAGCATCGGCTTCGATCTCACGCCTCACAGGCAAGAAGAACACGGGAGTAACAACATGAACCGCAGTGAGCTGGTGGCCGCCCTGGCCGACCGCGCCGAGGTGACCCGCAAGGACGCCGACGCCGTGCTGGCCGCGCTCGCCGAGACCGTCGGTGAGATCGTCGCCAAGGGCGACGAGAAGGTCACCATCCCCGGCTTCCTGACCTTCGAGCGCACCCACCGTGCCGCTCGCACCGCTCGTAACCCGCAGACCGGCGACCCGATCAACATCCCGGCCGGCTACAGCGTGAAGGTCTCCGCGGGCTCCAAGCTCAAGGAAGCCGCCAAGGGCAAGTAAGTCCCCAGGCGCGTCGGAGGGCGGTCACCCGGACCAGGGTGGCCGCCCTCCGGCATATGCCGGAATAGCAGCCCCAGCCTGCTCGTGTGAGCAGGCTGGGGCCGCCCACGCCCGCCCGTACGGGCCTCGGGGCCCCTCTCCGGGCCCCGAGGGCGGCCAAGGGCTCCCGTGCGGCGCAGCGGCCGTCTGGGGCGTTCCTGGGGGCCGGGGTGTGTGTACGGGCCACGTACGCGCGAAGCCCGCCGCCCCGGTCCCGTCTGACGGGGGCCGGGGCGGCGGGCTTCGCGCGTACGACAGACGTACGGTGGGTCAGACCAGGGAACCGCCGGGCAGCTCGACCTTGGCGCCGAGTTTCTCGAGCTTCTCCATGAAGTTCTCGTAACCCCGGTTGATCAGGTCGATGCCGTGGACCCGCGAGGTGCCCTCGGCCGCCAGCGCCGCGATCAGGTACGAGAAGCCGCCACGCAGGTCGGGGATGACCAGATCCGCGCCCTGGAGCTTCGTCGGGCCGGAGACGACCGCGGAGTGCAGGAAGTTGCGCTGGCCGAAGCGGCAGTCGGAACCGCCCAGGCACTCGCGGTACAGCTGGATGTGCGCACCCATCTGGTTGAGCGCCGAGGTGAAGCCGAGCCGGGACTCGTACACCGTCTCGTGGACGATGGAGAGGCCGGTCGCCTGCGTCAGCGCCACCACCAGCGGCTGCTGCCAGTCGGTCTGGAAGCCCGGGTGGACGTCCGTCTCCAGCGCGATGGCCTTCAGCGGGCCGCCCGGGTGCCAGAAGCGGATGCCCTCGTCGTCGATCTCGAAGGCCCCGCCGACCCGGCGGAAGGTGTTGAGGAAGGTCATCATCGAACGCTGCTGGGCGCCGCGCACGTAGATGTTGCCCCCGGTCGCGAGCGCCGCCGACGCCCAGGAAGCCGCCTCCAGGCGGTCCGGGATCGCCCGGTGGGTGTACCCGTCGAGCTTGTCGACACCGGTGATCCGGATGGTCCGGTCGGTGTCCATCGAGATGATCGCGCCCATCTTCTGCAGTACGCAGATGAGGTCCTCGATCTCCGGCTCCACGGCCGCGTTGGACAGCTCGGTGACGCCCTCGGCGAGCACGGCCGTCAGCAGCACCTGCTCGGTGGAGCCCACCGAGGGGTACGGCAGCCGGATCTTCGTACCGCGCAGCCGCTGCGGGGCCTCCAGGTACTGCCCGTCCGCCCGCTTCTCGATCGTCGCGCCGAAGCGGCGCAGCACGTCGAAGTGGAAGTCGATGGGCCGGCCGCCGATGTCGCAGCCGCCCAGCCCGGGGATGAAGGCGTGGCCGAGGCGGTGGAGCAGCGGGCCGCAGAAGAGGATCGGGATGCGGGACGAACCCGCGTGGGCGTCGATGTCGGCGACATTGGCGCTCTCGACGTGCGTCGGGTCCAGGACCAGCTCGCCCGGTTCGTCACCCGGGCGCACCGTCACGCCGTGCAGCTGCAGCAGACCCCGGACGACCCGCACGTCACGGATGTCGGGGACGTTGCGCAGCCTGCTGGGACCGCTGCCGAGCAGAGCGGCGACCATTGCCTTGGGCACCAGGTTCTTGGCGCCTCGGACGCGGATCTCGCCCTCCAGCGGGGTGCCGCCGTGGACAAGCAGGACATCGTCTGTGCCGGTCATGAATCTCGCGTTCCGGAGTGGTCGGGCAGGGGGCCGATGAAAAGGGTAATGGCCTCCTACCCCCCGCCCGGCAGGCGATGCGGCGCGTACGGACGTAAGGAATTCGTCGCGACACGCTCCGCACGCCGAACCTCGCGCAGCGTCACCGCCCCGGAGCCCTGCGGACCGTGCGCTCCCCCGTGCCTCCGCGCGCCCGACCCGTGCCGCCCGGCCCTGGCACGGGCCGGACGACTTGGCCCCCGCGCGGGCCCGGGATGCGGGATCATTTCCCCATGACCGAGGTGTCCTCCCTCACAGGCCGGCTGCTGGTGGCCACGCCCGCACTCGCGGACCCGAACTTCCACCGCGCGGTGGTGCTCCTCCTCGACCACGACCAGGAGGGCTCGCTCGGCGTGATCCTCAACCGCCCCACCCCGGTGGAGGTCGGCGACATCCTCGAACCCTGGGCCGGCCTGTCGGGCGCGCCGGACGTGGTCTTCCAGGGCGGACCGGTCTCGCTGGACTCCGCGCTCGGGGTGGCCGTGATCCCCGGCGACGAGGGCCCGCTCGGCTGGCGCCGGGTGCACGGCGCGATCGGCCTGGTCGACCTGGAGGCCCCGCCGCAACTCCTCGCCGCGGCCCTCGGCTCGCTGCGGATCTTCGCCGGATACGCGGGCTGGGGCCCCGGCCAGTTGGAGTCCGAGCTCGACGAAGGCGCCTGGTACGTGGTCGATTCGGAGCCCGGCGACGTGGCCTCCCCGCACCCGGAGAAGCTCTGGCGCGCCGTCCTGCGGCGCCAGCGCAGCGAACTGGCCATGATCGCCACGTATCCCGACGACCCTTCGCTGAACTGACGGCCGCGCTCTTCAGTACCCTTGGCGCTCATGAGCACTCTTGAGCCCGAGCGCGGGGCAGGTACGGGGACCCTCGTAGAGCCGACACCGCAGGTGTCGAACGGCGACGGCGACCACGAGCGCTACGCCCATTACGTCCAGAAGGACAAGATCATGGCGAGCGCCCTGGAGGGCACCCCCGTGGTCGCACTGTGCGGGAAGGTCTGGGTGCCGGGGCGCGACCCCAAGAAGTACCCGGTCTGCCCGATGTGCAAGGAGATCTACGAGTCCATGGGCGCCGGCGGCGACAAGGACAAGGGCGGCAAGGACAAGAAGTAGTCCGGCGGCCGGCGCTTCCCGCGCCGGAGGCTCCGCACGTCACCGGATCCCCGTGGTGCGCCCCGGCGCGCGGCACGGGGATCCGCCGTGCCCGGCGGCCTTCCCCGCGCCCGTGCCCCGTACCCTTCGGGCCCTCTCTCCTGGTCCGGACCAATGGTTCCGTTTCCGGCCGGTGTGCTGAAGGATGCGCCCCATGCACACGGACACGGACACGTTCTCCCCGGCAGGCGCCGACGCGCCCGCCGACACGGTCACGGCCCTCGGCCTCGTACCGGCGCCCCGCCGCGCCCGGACGGGCGGCGACGCCCCGTTCGTCCTGGACGCGGCCACCACCCTCACCGCCGGACCCGGCACCGGGTCGGCCGAACGCTGGCTGCGGTCCACCCTCGGCGCCGCCTTCGGCCTCCCGCTCGCCCCCGGCCAGGGCGGCGGCCCCCGCGCGATCGAGCTGGTCACCGACGCCGCGATGGAGCCCGAGGGATACCGGCTGACCGCCGGGGCGTCGACCGGTGTACGCATCACGGGCGGCAGCCCCGCCGGGGTCTTCCACGGCGCCCAGACGCTCCGCCAGCTCCTCGGCCCCGAGGCGTTCCGCCGCGCCCCCGTCGTCCCCGGCACCCGGCCCGCCGTCCCGGCCGTCGAGATCGAGGACGCCCCGCGCTTCGGCTGGCGCGGCTTCATGCTCGACGTCGCCCGCCACTTCACGCCCAAGGACGACGTGCTGCGCCACCTCGACCTGCTGGCCGCGCACAAGCTGAACGTCTTCCACTTCCACCTCACCGACGACCAGGGCTGGCGCGTCGAGATCAAGCGGTACCCGCGTCTCACGGAGCGCGGCGCCTGGCGGTCCCGTACCAAGTACGGCCACCGCTCCTCCGACCTCTGGGACGAGACCCCCTACGGCGGCTTCTACACCCAGGACGACATCCGCGAGATCGTCGCGTACGCCGCCGAGCGGCACATCCGGGTCGTCCCCGAGATCGAGATCCCCGGCCACTCGCAGGCCGCCATCGCCGCCTACCCGGAGCTCGGCAACACCGACGTCACCGACACCGCGGCCCTCACGCCCTGGGACCGCTGGGGCGTCAGCACCCACGTACTGGCCCCCACCGAGGCCGTGCTGCGGTTCTACGAGGGCGTGTTCGAGGAGATCCTGGAGCTCTTCCCCGCCGAGGTCTCGCCGTTCGTCCACGTCGGCGGCGACGAGTGCCCCAAGGACGAGTGGAAGGCGTCCCCCGCCGCGCAGGCCCGGATCGCGGAACTCGGTGTCGGTGACGAGGACGGCCTCCAGGCCTGGTTCATCCGCCACTTCGACCGCTGGCTCACCGCCCGGGGCCGCCGGCTCATCGGATGGGACG
Source organism: Streptomyces sp. NBC_01335 (assembly GCF_035953295.1). Taxonomy (GTDB): domain Bacteria; phylum Actinomycetota; class Actinomycetes; order Streptomycetales; family Streptomycetaceae; genus Streptomyces. The sequence goes on along the minus strand of NZ_CP108370.1, from coordinate 2,925,092 downwards.
AGATCCTGGAGGGCGGCCTGGCCGAGGGCGCGACCGTCTCCTCCTGGCGCGGGTACGCGGGCGGCGTCGCCGCCGCCGAGGCCGGCCACGACGTGGTGATGTGCCCGGTGCAGCAGGTCTACCTCGACTACCGCCAGGACGGCGGCCCCGACGAACCGATCCCCATCGGCTGGGTCCGCACCCTGGAGGACGTCTACCGCTTCGAGCCGCTGCCGCCGGGCCTCTCCGAGGAGGCCGCCCGGCACGTCCTCGGCACCCAGGCCAACGCCTGGACCGAGGTCATGCAGAACCGCGCCCGCGTCGACTACCAGGTCTACCCGCGCCTCGCCGCCCTCGCCGAGGTCGCCTGGACGGAGCTGCCCGCCCCCGCCGCCCGCGACTTCGCCGGATTCACCGCCCGTATGGACACGCACTACGCCCGACTGGACGCCCTGGGCGTCGGCTACCGCCCGCCGAGCGGCCCGCTGCCGTGGCAGCGCCGCCCCGGAATCGGCGGCCACCCCCTCGAAGGCGCACCCCCGGTCGTGTGATTCCGCCCGCCCTCGATTCCGCCCCCGGCCCGGCGGATTCCGGGGGCGGTCAGGCCGCACGGGAGCGCCGGAGGACCGATTCCGGGCCGGTGCGTGCCGCACACGAGTTGGCCGAAACTTTGCGTTCGGCCCGGAGTCGGCGGACCGCCCCGGACCGCCCCGCACCGCGTGCCGTCAGGGACGAACGGCTCTCCGCGCCCCCCTGCCCGGCCGTCCGCGACGCGCCGAGGAGTGGCCATTCACACCCCGTACCGAAGTAGTACGAACCAGGATTTTCGGTCCGTTCGGTGACGGATACAACCTTCGTGGACCCTCGCGCCGGAGCTGCCGGAAGATGTGCCAGAGTTGCCACGTCCGGGCTGTGAGCACGTACCGTACGGCGGAACGGGCCGGAGGGCCTGGACACCGGGAAGGGGCAGCTGGGTTGACCACGCACGCACCGCAGGCGACGCAGTCGGTGACAATGCCTGCATCGATCGACGAGGCTGTGGCGGCCCTCGGCGCCATGCCCGCCGCGGTTCCGGTGGCCGGCGGCACGGACCTCATGGCGGCCGTCAACCAGGGGCTGCTGCGCCCCGCCGGACTCGTCGGACTCGGCCGCATCAGCGAGCTGCGTGGCTGGAACTACCAGGACGGCCACGCCCTGCTCGGCGCCGGCCTCACCCACGCCCGCATGGGCCGCCCCGACTTCGCCGCGCTGATCCCCGCCCTCGCCGCCTCCGCGCGCGCCGCGGGCCCGCCCCAGATCCGCAACGCCGGAACCCTGGGCGGCAACATCGCGAGCGCCGCGCCGAGCGGCGACACCCTGCCCGTGCTGGCCGCGCTGGAGGCCGAGCTGGTCATCGCCGGCCCCGGCGGACGCCGCCGCGAGATGCCGGTCTCCTACCTGCTCGCCGGGCGCGAACTGCTCGAACCCGCCGAACTGATCGCCTTCGTCCGGGTACCGCTGCTGCACGCCCCGCAGGTGTTCCTCAAGGCCACCGGCCGCACCGGACCCGGCCGCGCCATGGCGTCCGTCGCGATCGTGCTCGACCCGGCCCGCCGCGGGGTGCGGTGCGCGGTCGGCGCCATCGCGCCGATGCCGCTGCGCCCGCTGGAGGCCGAGCAGTGGATCGCCTCGCTGATCGACTGGGACGGGGCGCGCGGCCTGGCCCCCGACGCCCTGGCCGCCTTCGGCGAGTACGTCGCCGCGGCCTGCATCCCGGACCAGGTACCGTCGGCCGAAGGGGAGGCGCCACCACCGCTGCCACCCGCCGTTCTGCACCTGCGGCGCACCGTCGCCGCGCTGGCCCGACGCGCGCTGGGGAGGGCACTGTCGTGAGCAACGAGGAAAACCCCCAACAGCACGGACAGCAGGGGGAGTACGACCCCGAGCCGCGCTACGGGTCCTGGCAGCCGACGCGCCAGAGCGGCGAGTACGACGCCGACGCGACGGCCTTCGTCCACCTGCCGCCGGAGGACCTGGCCGACGCCCCGCTGGCCGCTCCCGGCCACGGCTACGTACCGCCGATGATCCTGCCGCTGACGCCCGCCGCCGGTCACGACCCGGCCGCAGGCGGCGGCTGGAACGCCCGGCCGCAGCCGGCCCACCCGGACGGACAGCACCCGCGGGACGGCTCGGGCACGCCCGGCGCGGTGCACTGGCCGGACCCGAACCAGCAGAGCCCGTACGCCCCGTACGAGCAGGCGCACTCCACCGGGCACCACACCGCGCAGTGGAACTTCACCGACGGCGCGGACGGGACGGACGCGACCGACCCCGGCGCCTCGGCCTACGGGGTGCCCTACGGCGGGGCGTCCTCCGGATACGACGCGGCCCCGGTCCACGAGGGGTACCCGCCGTACACCGCGCCCGGGGCCTACGAGCAGCCCTACGAGGGTGGGCGCGGCGGCCAGAACCCCAACGGCGCCTCCGACCACCACCTCGGCCACACGGACCACACAGGTCATGCGGACCACACAGGTCATGCGGACCACACGGGTCATGCGGAGCTCTCCGGCCACACGGACCACACCGGCCATGTGGATCTCTCCGGTCACGCGGATCGCATCGGCCCTGTGGACCACGCCGGGCACACGGACCACACCGGCCACACGGATCTCTCCGGGCACGGCGACCCGGCCGGGCACACCGGGCAGTGGACGATCCCGGTCGCGGACGGCGAACTCCCCGAAGAGTCGGGGGAGTTCGCCGCCTCCTCGGGGCTGGATCAGTGGTACACCGGCACCACCCCGCCCGCCACGCTCCCGGGCGGTGCGCCCGCGCCCTGGGCGACCCAGGAGTTCGCCGTACCGGAACAGGCGCCGGAGCCCGCGCCGGAACCGGAACCCGCGCCGGAACAGGTGCTGGTGCCGGAGCCGCGTCACGAACCGCAGCCGGCAACGGAGTTCGAGTCCGGGGCCGAGCCGGAACCCGTCCCGGCCGACGCGGACCCGGCCGTCGGGGCGGAGCCCGGACCGGCCGCCGAACTGCCCGACGGGCAGCCGGTGGACACGGCCGACGGCCCCGTACCGGACGCCGCCGAGGCGCCCGCGACGGCGGCCGAGGACGAGCCCGCACGCGCGCCGGAGGCGGCGGCCACGGCCGAAGAGCCGGAGGCGCCGGACACCCTGGACGCGCCGGAAACCCCCGACGGGCCGGAGTCCGACCCGCTCCCGGCCCCGGCCGAGGACGAAGTGGCCGCTCCGGCGGCGGAGTTCGCGCCCGACGGGTTCGCCGCCGAGGGGGCGCCGCCCGCGCCGGAGGCCGTACCGCGGGCGAGCGAGCACCCGAGCACCTCGTACGTCCTGCACGTCAACGGCGTCGACCGCCCGGTCGCCGACGCCTGGATCGGCGAGTCGCTGCTCTACGTGCTCCGCGAGCGGCTCGGCCTGGCCGGCGCCAAGGACGGCTGCTCGCAGGGCGAGTGCGGTGCCTGCAACGTCCAGGTCGACGGCCGTCTCGTCGCCTCCTGCCTCGTCCCGGCGGCCACCACCGCCGGCAGCGAGGTCCGGACGGTCGAAGGGCTCGCCGTCGACGGGGAACCCTCCGACGTGCAGCGCGCCCTCGCCACGTGCGGGGCCGTCCAGTGCGGGTTCTGCATCCCCGGCATGGCCATGACCGTCCACGACCTGCTGGAGGGCAACCACGCCCCCAGCGAGCTCCAGACGCGCCAGGCGCTCTGCGGCAACCTCTGCCGCTGTTCCGGCTACCGGGGCGTGCTCGACGCCGTACGCGACGTCGTGGCGTCCCGCGCCGCGAGCGCCGAGGCGGCCGCCGCCGCGCCGCCCGCCGGCGCACCGGAGGCCGCCGAGGCGCGCATTCCGCACCAGGCGGCACCCGGCGCCGGTGGCGTCCAGGCCCCGCCGCACCAGGGAGACGCGCGGTGAGCCCCGCCACCCCCTCCCCGTCCGTCCGTACCGGTCTCCGCGCGTCCACCTCGGTGGACGCGCGCCCGGCGCACCGGCGTCACCGCGACGCCGGCCCTCAGGTCACCGTCACCGGCACCCCCAGCCGCCGCCGCGGCGGAGCGAACGACAAGGAGGCGGCGTGACCAGCGACGCGGCCACCGCGGCCAACGCGACCAGCACCACCCTGCCCCGGACCGACGGCGCGTCCGGCACCCCCGGCCCCGAGGCGCCCGTGCTCGGCATCGGCGCCTCGCTGCCGCACGCCGACGTCCGGGCGAAGACCGAGGGCACCTTCCCGTACGCCGCCGACCTCTGGGCGGAGGGCCTGCTCTGGGCCGCCGTGCTCAGATCGCCGCACCCGCACGCCCGGATCGTGTCCGTGGACACCACGGCCGCCGCCGAGATGCCCGGCGTACGCGCGGTCGTCACGCACCAGGACATCCCCGGCGAGGCCCTCTACGGCCGCCATGTCGTGGACCGCCCGGTCTTCGCCTCCGACCTGGTGCGCCACCACGGCGAGGCCATCGCCGCCGTCGCCGCCGACCACCCGGACACCGCGCGCCTCGCCGCCGCCGCCATCGCCGTCGAGTACGAGGTCCTGGAGCCCGTCACCGACCCGGAGAAGGCGTTCGAGGCCGAACCGCTCCACCCCGACGGCAACCTCGTCCGCCACATCCCGCTCCGCTACGGCGACCCCGAGGCCACCGGCGAGGTCGTCGTGGACGGCCTCTACCGCATCGGCCGCCAGGACCCGGCGCCCATCGGCGCCGAGGCCGGGCTCGCCGTGCCCCGGCCGGACGGCGGCGTCGAGCTGTACACCGCCTCCACCGACCCGCACACCGACCGCGACCTCGCCGCCGCCTGCTTCGGCCTGGAGCCGGACCGGGTACGGGTCGTGGTGACCGGCGTCCCCGGCGCGACCGGCGACCGCGAGGACCCCGGCTTCCAGATCCCGCTCGGCCTGCTCGCCCTGCGCACCGGCTGCCCGGTGAAGCTCGCCGCCACCCGCGAGGAGTCCTTCCTCGGCCACCCCCACCGCCACCCGACCCTGCTGCGCTACCGCCACCACGCGGACGCCGAGGGCCGGTTGGTCAAGGTGGAGGCCCAGATCCTGCTGGACGCGGGGGCGTACGCCGACGCGTCCTCCGAATCCCTCGCCGCCGCCGTCGCGTTCGCCTGCGGACCGTACGTCGTCCCGCACGCCTTCATCGAGGGCTGGGCCGTCCGCACCAACAACCCGCCCTCCGGACACGTCCGGGGCGAGGGCGCGATGCAGGTGTGCGCCGCGTACGAGGGCCAGATGGACAAGCTGGCCGCCAAGCTGGGCATCGAGCCCGCCGAGATCCGGGCCCGCAACGCCCTGTCCACCGGCGACATCCTGCCGACCGGCCAGACCGTCACCTGCCCGGCCCCGGTGGCCGAACTCCTCGAAGCAGTACGGGACTTCCCGCTGCCCACGCTGCCCAAGGACACCCCCGAGGAAGAGTGGCTGCTGCCCGGCGGCCCGGAGGGCGCGGGCGAGCCCGGAGCCGTACGCCGGGGCGTCGGCTACGCGTTGGGCATGGTCCACATGCTGGGGGCGGAGGGCACCGACGAGGTCTCGACCGCCACCGTGCGCGTCCACGACGGCGTCGCCACCGTGCTCTGCGCGGCGGTCGAGACCGGCCAGGGTTTCACCACCCTCGCCCGCCAGATCGTGCAGGAGACCCTCGGCGTCGAAGAGGTCCACGTCGCCTCCGTCGACACCGACCAGCCCCCGGCCGGACCGGCCACCCACGGCCGCCACACCTGGGTCTCCGGCGGGGCCGTGGAGCGCGCCGCGAAGATGGTCCGCACCCAGCTGCTCCAGCCGCTGGCCCACAAGTTCGGCATGTCCGTGGAGCTCCTCCAGATCGCCGACGGCAAGATCACCTCGTACGACGGGGTGCTCTCCACCACGGTCACCGAGGCGTTGGACGGCAAGGAACTCTGGGCGACCGCCCAGTGCCGCCCGCACCCCACGGAGCCGCTGGACGAATCCGGCCAGGGCGACGCCTTCGTCGGGCTCGCGTTCTGCGCGGTCCGCGCGGTGGTCGACGTCGACATCGAGCTCGGCTCGGTCCGGGTGGTCGAGATGGCCGTCGCCCAGGACGTCGGCCGGGTCCTCAACCCGGCCCAGCTCGCCGCGCGCATCGAGGCCGGCGTCACCCAGGGCATCGGCGCCGCGCTCACCGAGAACCTCCGCACCGCCAAGGGCCTGGTCCGGCACCCCGACCTCACCGGCTACGCGCTGCCGACGGCCCTGGACGCCCCGGACATCCGCATCGTGAAGCTGGTCGAAGAACGCGACGTGGTCGCCCCCTTCGGTGCCAAGCCCGTCTCGGCGGTGCCGGTGGTCACCTCCCCGGCAGCGGTGGCCGCCGCCGTCCGCGCCGCGACCGGCCGCCCGGTCAACCGCCTCCCGGTCCGGCCGCAGGCAGCGGTGGCGGCGGCGCCGAAGGGCTGAGGCCCGAGCGGTGTCCGGGTCCCGCGCTCCTGCGTGGGGGCCGGACACGGGGCCGGCGTCCCCGGAACACGCGAAAGCGGCCGTCCCCGCACCATGGGGACGGCCGCCGCCGTGTTTCGTACGGCGCATGCGCCGCGTTCCTGCTGGAGGCCGTGACCGGATTCGAACCGGTGTAACTCGAGTTGCAGTCGAGCCCCTGAACCTCTCGGGCACACGGCCGAGGTGTGGTGCCTCGGTGTCGTCATGACCGTACGGGCCCGGGGCGGCTCGGCTCAAGGGGTTCGACGGGCCCGCAACGCGACTGCCATACGCCGTTCACAGTCGCCCACCTGCCCCACCCGGCACCGTCCGGCCCTTTCGCCGCCCCGCACCCGGGAGCCCGGGCTACGGGGGCGCGGGCCCGGCCTGCCGCCCCGCCGTCCGGGGCGGTGTCCGGCTCGTCGGTCAGCGCGAGCGGCCGTCGAGGTGACCCCGCAGGAAGGCTGCGACGTCGTCCAGCGCCCGCGCGCCCTCGGCCAGGACGGCGGCGAAGCCCTGGAAGACGTGGGGCGCGCCCGGGAACGTCTGCAGGGTGACCGCCACGTCGTCGTCCGCGGCCTTGGCGGCCAGCCGGAGTGCGTCGTCGAGGAGGACCTCGTAGGTTCCGGCCTGGATGAGCAAGGGGGGCAGTCCGCGCAGGTCGGCGAAGAGGGGGCTGGCGAGGGGCGAGCGGGGGTCGGCGCCCGCGAGGTAATGGTCCGCACGGATGGTCAGCGCCTGCCGCGTCAGGGCAGGGTCGAGGGAGGCCTTGGTCTCGTGGCTGCGGCCGGACTGGGTGAGGTCCACCCAGGGGGAGAGGACGGCGGCCGCCGCCGGCTGCGGCAGCCCGGCCTCCCTGACCGCGACCAGCAGGGCCAGGGCGAGTCCTCCGCCGGCGGACTCGCCGCCCACGGCGACCGTCTCGGCCGGCACACCGCCTTCGAGCAGCCCCCGGTAGGCGGCCAGAGCGTCGTCGACGGCTGCCGGGAACCGGTTCTCCGGTGCGAGCCGGTAGTCCACCGTGTGGACGGTGGTGCCGGAGCGGCGGGCGATGTCGGAGGCCAGGCCGACGCTCGCGGCGGCGGAGCCGAGGGCGTAGCCGCCACCGTGGAAGAACAGCACCGTCCCCGACGGCTCGCCGTCGCCCGCGGTGACCGTGAGGGCGGGGACACCGCCGAGCTCGGCGGCCGTGGTGCGCACGTCCGCGGGGACCGGGTGGGAGGCGATCATCTCGTCGAAGACGAGCCGCATCGTGTCCGGGTCACCGCCCAGGTCGAGCGGGGAGGTGCGCAGCAGATCGACGACGGCGCCGAGTGGGGACGCGGCCATGGTGGTCCCGCCGGCCGCGCCGCTCGATCCGCCGGTCACTGTGGCGACCCCGCGCCCGTCGTGCCGCGTATCCGTCATCTTCTGCTCCCTGGGTGCGAGCCGTCGCGGCGTTCTGTCGCACGCCGCGACGACTTCTCGTCGGGTCCACCCTTCGCCACGCTCGAATTATTTGTCCAATGAATCCTTGGCATAGAGAATATGCGTATGACGCATATCGAGCGGGCCGACCTGAATCTGCTCGGCCCTCTGGCGGCCCTGCTGGCGGAGCGGCACGTCTCGCGCGCCGCCGAGCTGGCCGGGACGAGCCAGCCGGCGATGAGCCGGGCCCTGCAACGGCTGCGGGACGCTTTCGGGGACGAACTGCTGGTCCGCACGCCGGGCGGCTACCGGCTCACCCCGCGCGCCGAACGGATCCAACGTCAGCTCGGCGGGGTCATGCCACGGCTGGAGACGCTGTTCGCACCGGAGACCTTCGAGCCCGCGGACGCGGCCGAGGCATTCCGGATCGCCGGGACCGACTACGCCTCGGTCTTCGTCCCGGCCCTCTGCCGACGCGTCTTCCGGGACTCGCCGCATTCCACCCTGGACTTCGGCAGGTGGCACGACGGCGTCTTCGAGGACATCGACCACGGCCTCGTGGACCTGATCTTCTACGCCACCAGGAAGCCCTCACCCGGCCTGCGCAGCGAGCACCTGTTCGACGACCGGTTCGTGTGCGTCATGGCGCGCGACCACCCCCTGGCCCACCGGCCGGGACTGACCCTGGACGACTACCTCTCCTCCCGGCACGTGATCGTCGCCACCGTCGGAGGCCGGCAGACCGCGGTCGACGATCTGCTGGACCAGCTCCGCAGGCCGCGTACGGCCGGCCTGTCCGTGCCGTACCACTCCGTGGCGCCCCTGGCCGTACCGGGCACCCGCCTCGTCGCCACCCTCCCCCACCGCATCGCCGCCGAGCACGCCTCCGACCCCGCGCTGCGCATCCTGCCCGCGCCGCCGGAGATCCCCCCGCTGCGGTACCACATGAGCTGGCACCCCCGTCTCGACAACGACCCCGCCCAGCGCTGGCTGCGTGACGCGGTCCGCGGGGTCCTCGCGGAGCCGTCCCCGTGAGCCCGCCGCGCCGCCACAGGATCCAGCCGGTCCGAACGGGAGACCTACGACCATCGGACCACCGCACCCCCTCCCCACGACAGGGATCAACCGGGCGTTTGCCCCTTACCCTGGTGCGATGACCGCCCTGGACCCGCGCGACGCCGATGTCGCGCCCGCCGCCCTGCCCGCCGACGACATACCCGCCGACGCCCGGGCCACCGCCGCGCGGACCGAAGGGGCCGGCGAGGCGGGGGAGGCCGGGGACTCCACCGGGGGTGTGCTCGGCCGGACCTACCGCGCCCTGAGCATCGGGATCGTCTCCGTCGTGCTGCTGATCGCCTTCGAGGCGACCGCCGTGGGCACCGCGATGCCGGTGGCCGCACGCGAGCTGCACGGGGTGCCGCTGTACGCCTTCGCCTTCTCCGCGTACTTCACCACCAGCCTCTTCGCCATGGTGTTCTCCGGGCAGTGGGCCGACCGCAGCGGGCCGCTCGGCCCCCTCGCGGCCGGGATCAGCGCCTTCGCCGCCGGGCTGCTGCTCTCCGGCGGCGCGACCGGGATGTGGATGTTCATCGCGGGCCGGGCCGTCCAGGGGCTCGGCGGGGGACTGGTGATCGTCGCCCTGTACGTCGTCGTCGGCCGCGCCTACCCGGAGCGCCTGCGCCCCGCGATCATGGCCGCCTTCGCAGCGAGCTGGGTGATCCCCTCCGTGGTCGGGCCGCTGGCCTCCGGCACCGTCACCGAGCACCTCGGCTGGCGCTGGGTCTTCACCGGCATCCCGGTTCTCATCGTCTTCCCGCTGGCGCTCGCGCTGCCCGCGATCCGGCGCAGGGCCTCCGGGCCGGCGGACGAGGCCGGGGGCGCGCAGCCCTTCGACCGCCGGCGCATCCGGCTCGCCCTCGGAGTCTCGGTGGGCGCCGGGCTGCTCCAGTACGCCGGGCAGGAACTGGACTGGTTCGCACTGCTGCCCGCCGTCGCCGGGGTCGCGCTGCTGGTCCCCGCCGTCCGGGGGCTGCTGCCCACCGGCACCGCGCGCGCCGTACGCGGGCTGCCCGCCGTGGTCCTGCTGCGCGGGGTCTCGGCCGGATCGTTCATCGCCGCCGAGTCCTTCGTACCGCTGATGCTGGTGACCCAGCGCGGGCTGAGCCCGACGATGGCCGGGCTGTCGCTCGCGGCGGGCGGCGGCACCTGGGCGCTCGGCTCGTTCATCCAGTCCCGGCCCCGGATGGAGCCGCACCGGGAGCGGCTGATGTTCGTCGGCATGCTCATGGTGACCGTGGCGATCCTGGCCGCGCCCTCCGTGCTGATCCACTCCGTGCCCGCCTGGACCGTGGCCGTCGCCTGGGCGGTCGGGTGTTTCGGCATGGGCATGGTGATCGCCTCGACCAGCGTGATGATGCTCAAGCTCTCCACCCCGCAGGAGGCGGGCGCCAACTCCGCCGCCCTCCAGATCTCCGACGGCCTCTCCAACGTCCTGCTCCTCGCGATCGGCGGCGCGGCCTTCGCGGCGCTCGGCGGCGGCGCGGTGGGCGCCGTCCACGACACCGCGGAGGCGGGCGCCTCGGCGGCCCACCCGGGGGCCTTCGCGGCGGTCTTCCTGCCCATGGCGGCGGTCGCCCTGGTGGGAGCCTGGGTGGCGACCCGGGTACGGGCTCCGCGCGCCGGCTGAGCCCCGCGGGAACCCGACTCCGCGCGCCGTACGAGCCTCACGGGAACCCGCCGGGCCGGTTGTGAAGAGCGTCTCAACCGGCCCGAACCACGCCTCGTTCGTACGGGGTTCCGCCCGGGCCCCCGGTAAGGTGGCCCGGTTGTCGTATCGCGTACCGGGTGTCCCGGGCGGTACCGGCAGCGCCCCACGTACCCGAGAGACCCGAACCGGAGACCGTGACTACTACCGCCTCCCACCACCTCTCACCCGCCTTTCCCGGCCGCGCCCCCTGGGGCACCGCGGGCAAGCTGCGAGCCTGGCAGCAGGGCGCCATGGAGAGGTACGTCCAGGAGCAGCCGCGCGACTTCCTCGCGGTCGCCACCCCCGGCGCCGGAAAGACCACCTTCGCGCTGACCCTCGCCTCGTGGCTGCTGCACCACCACGTCGTGCAGCAGGTCACCGTCGTCGCGCCGACCGAGCACCTCAAGAAGCAGTGGGCGGAGGCCGCCGCACGGATAGGGATCAAGCTCGACCCGGAGTACAGCGCCGGGCCGCTGAGCCGCGAGTACGACGGTGTCGCCGTGACGTACGCCGGTGTCGGCGTACGCCCGATGCTGCACCGCAACCGGTGCGAACAGCGCAAGACCCTCGTCATCCTCGACGAGATCCACCACGCCGGTGACTCGAAGTCCTGGGGCGAGGCCTGCCAGGAGGCGTTCGACCCCGCCACCCGGCGGCTCGCGCTCACCGGCACCCCGTTCCGCTCCGACACCAACCCGATCCCCTTCGTGACGTACGAAGAGGGCAACGACGGCATCCGGCGCTCCTCGGCCGACTACACGTACGGCTACGGCAACGCCCTCGCCGACGGCGTCGTCCGGCCCGTGATCTTCCTCAGCTACAGCGGCAACATGCGCTGGCGCACCAAGGCCGGCGACGAGATCGCCGCCCGCCTCGGCGAGCCGATGACCAAGGACGCCATCGGGCAGGCCTGGCGCACCGCCCTGTCGCCCACCGGCGACTGGATCCCCAACGTGCTCACCGCCGCCGACAAGCGGCTCACCGAGGTCCGCAAGGGCATCCCGGACGCCGGCGGCCTGGTCATCGCCACCGACCAGGACTCGGCCCGCGCCTACGCCAAGATCCTCAAGTCCGTCACCGGCGAGAAGCCGACCGTGGTCCTCTCCGACGAGAAGGCCGCCTCGAAGAACATCGACAAGTTCAGCGCGGACGACTCGCGCTGGATGGTCGCCGTCCGCATGGTGTCCGAGGGCGTCGACGTACCCCGCCTGGCGGTCGGCGTGTACGCGACGACGATCTCGACCCCGCTCTTCTTCGCCCAGGCCGTCGGCCGTTTCGTACGGTCCCGCAGGCGCGGCGAGACCGCCTCCGTCTTCGTCCCCACCATCCCGATGCTGCTCGACTTCGCCAACGAGATGGAGGTCGAACGCGACCACGTCCTCGACAAGCCGAAGAAGGGCAGCGACGAGGAGAACCCCTTCGCGGAGGAGGACAAGCTCCTCGCCGACGCCGAACGGCTGGAGGACGAGGAGACCGAGGAGCAGCTGCCCTTCGAGGCGCTGGAGTCCGACGCCGTCTTCGACCGGGTGCTCTACGACGGCGCCGAGTTCGGCATGCAGGCCCACCCGGGCAGCGAGGAGGAGCAGGACTACCTCGGTATCCCCGGCCTCCTGGAACCCGACCAGGTGCAGCTGCTGCTCCAGCGGCGGCAGACCCGGCAGATCGCCCACAGCCGCTCGAAGCCCGCCGCCGAGGCCGACCTCCTGGAGAAGCCCGCCGAGGCCCGCCCGGTCGTCACCCACAAGCAGCTCCTGAGCCTGCGCAAGCAGCTCAACACGATGGTCTCCGCCTACACCCACCAGAGCGGCAAACCGCACGGCGTGATCCACACCGAGCTGCGCCGGGTCTGCGGCGGGCCGCCGAGCGCGGAGGCGACGGCGGGCCAGATCCAGGACCGGATCAAGAAGGTCCAGGAGTGGGCGACCCGGATGAAGTGACCGCTTCGGGAACTTCCCGCGTCCACCGGCGCGTGACGTGACGACGGCCCGGTGCCCCGGCGGAATCCTCCGTCCGGGCACCGGGCCGTCGCCGTGGGGCGGGCCGGGACGCCCTCGGGTTCTCCGGGGTGTCGGCGCGCGTGGCCGGGAGCGGCGCACGCGGGCGGCCGAGCGCTGCCTCCGCGAGCGCGGCGCGTCATGATTTTTTGTTACGTACTGTTAACGCCGGTTTACCAATGGTGCCCGTCGTCACGCTCCGCGTCGTACGACCTGGACGCGCGTAGACGTCCGGGTTCCGGACGGTCGCGCGCTGACCGGCGGTTATGCGGGGCGGGAGCGGCGGGGGACCGGATTCTGGACGAGGTCTTCCGCTCAGCGGACTGCCTCGCTACTGTCCGAACATATGTGAACGCCCCGTGGCAACGTCGCCGCGGAGCGCAGCCGGTACCAGGTCGTTTCCGTACGCACCGCGCCCTTCGGGCGAAGGTGGAATCTCGGACACGGCCGGGCCAGACCGGCGGCCTCTCCGTGCGTCGCCGCTGGGACCGGCGTCGTGTGTGCGTGGAGCCGGCCGCCGTCGCTCACCCTCGGAGGGGACGGGTCGTGACCGCGGAGACTTCCCAGACACTCGACCGAGGACTACGTGTCCTCAAACTGCTTGCCGACACCGACCACGGGCTTACCGTCACCGAGCTGTCCAACCGGCTCGGCGTCAACCGCACGGTCGTCTACCGCCTGCTCGCCACGCTCGAACAGCACACCCTCGTCCGCCGCGACCTCGGCGGCCGGGCCAGGGTCGGACTCGGCGTGCTGCGCCTGGGCCGCCAGGTGCACCCCCTCGTACGCGAGGCGGCGCTGCCCGCGCTGCGCTCGCTGGCCGAGGACATCGGGGCCACCGCCCACCTGACGCTCGTCGACGGTTCGGACGCGCTCGCCGTCGCCGTCGTGGAGCCCACCTGGACCGACTACCACGTGGCGTACCGGCCCGGCTTCCGTCACCCCCTGGACCAGGGCGCCGCGGGGCGGGCCATCCTCTCCGCGCGGCAGCGCACCGTCGTGGACCACCCCGGCTACACCCTCACCAAGGGGGAGTTGGAGGCGGGCGCCAGCGGGGCCGCGGCACCGCTGGTCGGGGTCTCCGGCGTGGAGGGCAGCGTGGGCGTGGTCATGCTCGCGGACTGCATCCCGGAGCGGGTCGGCCCCCGGGTGCTGGACGCGGCCCGCGAGGTCGCCGACGCACTGAGATGAGAGGTCCCTCGACGACGTCCTATTGCTGACAGGTTCACGATCCTTCGGCTTCGTATGGTCTGGGCGCGGCGGCCCCGGCCGCCCGCGCCCGCGGGCCGCCGGGCCCGGCGCCCGGGACGGGGCACACCGACCGATAGATTGGCCGGGTGCCCCTTCGTCTTACGCGCCCCCGCACCCTCGCGCTCTGCGCGCTGCCGGTGCTCGCCCTGTTCGGGACCGCCGCCCTCGCCCCGCTGCCGTTCACGCTGGCCCAGCCCGGCACCACGGCGAACGTCCTCGGCGAGGCCGGCGGGAAGCCCGTGATCACCATCACCGGCGCACCCACCCGCACCACCGAGGGCCAGCTGCGGATGACGACGATCGTCGCCACCGGCCCCACCGCGGACGTGCGCATCGGCGACCTGGCCGACAGCTGGTTCCGTACGGACCGGGCGGTCATGTCGCGCGACTCGGTCTACCCGACCGGCGGCTCCGTCAAGCAGATCGAGCAGCACAACCTGAACGACATGAAGGAGTCCCAGGACGTCGCCGTCGACGCCGCCCTGAACTACCTCGACCGTGAGCAGGGGTCGATGACGTTCTCCCTCGACCTCGGCGACATCGGCGGCCCCAGCGCCGGCCTCTTCCTCGCCCTCGGCATCATCGACAAGCTCGACGGCAACGGCTCCGGCGGCGACCTCACCGGTGGCCGCACCATCGCCGGTACGGGCACCATCGCGGCGGACGGCACGGTCGGCGCGGTCGGCGGGGTCTCCCTGAAGACGCAGGCCGCCCGACGGGACGGGGCGACCGTCTTCCTCGTGCCCAAGGCCGAGTGCGGCGCCGCGACGGCCGAGCTCCCGAAGGGCCTGAAGCTGATCCCCGTCACCACCCTCAAGGGCGCGGTGTCCGCGCTCGACGCCCTGGACCGCGGCGCAGGCGTCCCCAGCTGCTGAGTACCGGGGACGCCGGAGGCACGCGCGGTGCGGGCGGGACGGGAGGCGACGCCACGCCGGCCGCCGGATCCGCGTCCATCTCCCGCCAGACGGGGAACACGAACGGGCCGAGCGTGGCCAGCACGAACAGGCCGCCCGTCAGCAGCAGCGCGCCCCGCACACCCGCCCCGTCCACGAGCAGCCCGGCCGCGAGGCCGCCGACCGGCATCGCCAGCTCGCAGCCCGCGGTGAGCGCCCCGGAGACCCGGCTGCGCAGGGCGTCGGGCACCCGTTCGTAGATCACGGTGGAGAGGATCGGGTTCAGCGATCCGGCCGCCACCCCCGCGCACACCATCGTCACGGCGAGCGGGGCCACCGAGTGGGTCGTCGCGGCCACCAGGAAGCGCGGAGCCCCGCTCAGCACGGCGCACACCCCGAGCACCCTCCGCCGGGAGAACCGTGCCCCGTACGCCCCGTAGAGCAGGGCTCCGGCCAGCCCGCCCGCGCCGAAGAGCGCGGTGAGCAGCCCGATCGCGGTGGCACCGCCCAGGGACTCCTCGGCGTGGACGGGCAGCAGGACGGCGCCCCAGCCCTGGTCGGTGCCGTTCATCAGCATCGCCAGGAGCACGATGCCGAGCAGCAGCCGGTTGCCGAGCAGATAGCCGTACCCCTCGCGCAGCTCGGAGCGGTAGGTCCGCAGGGAGACGGGCTGCCGGCCGGTGTCGGGAGCGGCGGCGCGGAAACCGCGCAGCCCGATGCCGAGGATCAGCGCGGAGATCCCGAAGGTGGCCGCGTCCATCAGCAGCACCGACGCGGGGCCGGTGAGCGAGATCAGAACCCCGGCGAGCGCGGCGCCCGCCATCCTGGAGCCCCGCCCCACGGCGTCGAGGAGACCGGCCGCCCGGGCGAGCGTGGTGCCGGCCGCCTCGGCGAGGTCGGGGAGGAGGACGTACCGGGCGGTGTTGCCCGGGGTGTGGGCGAACCCGCTCACCGCGACGAGCGCGCAGAGCGCCCAGAACGCCAGCAGGTCCGCCCGGTGCAGCAGGGGGATCGCGGCGACCGCGAGCGCGCAGAGGAGGTCGGAGCCGATGGCGACCCGGCGGCGGCCGAGCCGGTCGATGAGCGGCCCGGCGACCAGCGCCGAGACGACGATGGGCAGGGTCGCGCAGAAGGCGACGATCCCCGCCCGACCGGCGCTCCCCGTGGTCTGCAGCACGAACCACGGCACCCCGATCAGGGTGAGCGAAGTGCCCGCGGTGGACACGGTGTTGGCCGCGAGAACGGCGGCGAACGGGGTGCGTCGACGCACGCGGAGCGGCGCGGAACCCGGCTGATGCTTCCCCCCGGCCACGGTCACTCCCCCCGGGGGAAGAGGTGGACGTGGGCGTGGACCGGCGCCGATCCCTCGGCGTCCTCGGCGACCCGGCCGCGGTAGCTCTCGACGAGCGCGTGGATCTTGTAGGCCAGCTCCCCGGCGAGCTCGGGCGTCAGCCGGAGGCGGAAGTCGCTCATGTCCCAGTGGTGCTGCCACGGTTCGGGCCACTCGTGCAGCGTGCCGAGCCAGGTGTTCAGCTCCTGGGTGTGTTTGGTGGCGGTCTCCATCAGGAAGACGCCCAGCGCGCCGCGGACCTCCGGGTCCGGATGCCCCACGAAGTCCTCGCTGTCGAACGACGTGCTCCGGTGGACCGCCCGCCACCAGCGCTCGCGGCCCCGGCCGAGCTCCGGGGCGTCGGCGACGAGACCGTGGGCGGCCAGCTGCCGGAGGTGGTAGCTGGCCGCCCCGCTGGACTCGCCGAGGCGTGCGCCGAGCGCGGTCGCCGTCGCCGGCCCCTGGTCCCGGAGGGCGGTCAGCAGCCGCATGCGCAGCGGGTGCGCCAGGGCCTTCAGCGCACCGGCGTCGAGCGGCCCGACCGGCGGGGCGGGGGCCGTCGCGGGGTCGGGGGAGGGGTGCGGGGCTTTCGGGCCGTTGCCGTCCTGGGCTTCTCCGGTCGTCATGACGCGAACCCTAGACGTACGAAGGCCCGTTGCAAAGAGTCTTTGCAACGGGCCTTTGCGTGTACGGGAGCCCTCCCGGCTCACCCCTCCTTGATGAACCCCTCCTCCACCAGCCACTCCAGCGCCACCGTGTGCGGGTCCGCGCCCTCCACGTCCACCTTGGCGTTGAGCTCCTGGGCGACCTCGGTCGTCAGCTTCGCGCTCACCGGGTCCAGCAGGTCGGCGATCACCGGGTACTTGTCGAAGGTCGCGGTGTGGATGACCGGCGCCGCGTTGTAGTTCGGGAAGAAGTGCTTGTTGTCCGCGAGCACGTCCAGATTCATCGCCTTGATCCGGCCGTCGGTCGTGAAGACCTCGCCCAGCAGGCAGGAGTCGGACTTGGACACCTGGGTGTAGATGATCCCGGCGTCCATCTTGCGGATGTTCGCGGCGGGCAGGGACATCCCGTACGCCTTCTCCATCCCGGGCAGACCGTCGTCGCGGGAGGCGAACTCGTTCTCCACGCAGACCGTCACCGCCGACGGGTTCTTCTTCGCCAGCGCCGCCACGTCCGACAGGTTCTTCAGCTTGTACTTCGCGTTGTTCTTCCGGCTGATGGCGAGCGCGTAGGTGTTGTTGAGGGTCGACTGGGGGAGCCAGGTCACCCCGTTGCGCCGGTCGGCGTCGCGTACCGCCTTCCACTGCTCCTCGGGGTCGTCGATCGGCTCCGCGTTGCCGAGGTAGGTGATCCAGCCGGTGCCGGTGTACTCGTACATCGCGTCCGCGTCGCCCTGAACGATGGCCTCGCGGGCGCTGATCGAGCCCGGGAGGTTGGTGCGGTCCAGCACCTCGGCGCCGGCCGCCTTGAAGACCAGGCCGATCATCTGACCGAGGATGATGTTCTCGCTGAAGTTCTTCGAGGTGACGGTGAGCGAGGCGCCCTTGAGCGGCTCGCCCGCGCCCACCGAACCCGGCTCCACCTCGTCCGCCATCGGCGACCCGCTCTTCAGCCCGCACCCGGTGAGCGCCAGCGCCAGCAGTACGGCCCCGACCGCCCCGGCACGCCGGCGCCGGGCCCCACGCCCACCGCGCCCCGCGCCCCCGGGCGCCACGAACCCGTACCCGTCCACGGTCCCGGACCCGGTGACCCCGTACGGCCCCGCGCCCCCGGACCCCGCCCGCGTCCTCACGGTGCCTCCAGTCCGCGCGGCGTCAGTACCAGCTCCACCAGCGAGGCCAGCCAGTCCACCAGCAGCGCCAGCACCACCGTCAGCACCGACCCCAGCACCAGCACCGGCATGCGCTGCGTCTGGATGCCCGAGGTGATCAGGTCGCCGAGCCCGCCACCGCCGCCGAACGTGGCCAGCGTGGCCGTACCCACGTTCAGCACCAGGGCGGTCCGCACCCCCGCCAGGATCAGCGGGACGGCGAGCGGCAGCTCCACCTTCGCCAGCGTGCCCGTACCCGACATCCCGATGCCCCGCGCGGCCTCGACCAGCGTCGGGTCGATCGACTTGAGCCCGGCCACCGTGTTGGAGAGCACCGGCAGCACCGCGTAGATCACCATGCCGGTGATCGCCGTCGACGGGCCGATGCCCAGCCAGATCACCAGCAGCGCCAGCAGGCCGATCGCCGGAGTGGCCTGGCCGATGTTGGCGATCGCGGTGAAGAGGGGAGCGGACCGCGACAGGCCCCTGCGGGTCAGCGCGATGCCCAGCGGAATCGCGATGATCAGCACCCAGAACGTCGAGATCGCCGTCAGCCGCACATGCTGCCACCAGCGCAGTTCCACCGTGTCGCCCGCGATCGAGTTCTCCGCGATGGAGTCCAGGCTGACGTTGTTGATCCAGAAGTACGTCGCCACCAGCACCGCGGCCAGCACCAGCGGCAGCACCACCAGCTTCTGCCAGGTGATCCGGCGCGGCGGACGCGCCGGGGGAGGGGGCGGCTCGCTCTCCTCGTCCCGGAACGCCACCCCCTTGACGTCGTGCTCGCCCGCCGGCCGGTCCGGCGTCCTGTCCCGGCCGGACGAGTCGCGGTCCTGGCGGCTGCTGGGGCTCATGCGCCGCCACCCCCCTCCAGCTCCTGCTCCGTCTGATGGCTGCGCAGCTCCTCCAGCTGGTGCTGGTGCTCCATCGCCGTGAGCCGGTCCGCCTCCAGCAGCTCCTGCACGTTGTCCATCAGGGTGCTCATGTCCACCACCCCGACGAACTCCCCGCGCCGCCCCGTCACCGCGGCCCGCCCGCCGCTGTCGGTGAGCACCGCCTCCAGCGCGTCGTGCAGCGTCGCGTCCCGGGTCACCGTGTCGTGCACCAGCTGTCCCGCCCGCGCGAGCGAGCCGCGTGCCCGCATCAGGTCGCCGCGCCGCAGCCACTTGTAGGGGCGGTTCTTGCGGTCCAGCATCAGCAGCTCGTTGTGCGGGCCGCTGCGCAGCTTGTTGAAGATGTCCTGGAGCGGGTCGTCCACCGTCACCGTCGGGAAGTCGGCGACGACCACGTCCCGGACCCTGGTGAGGTTGAGCCGCTTCAGCGCCGCGCCCGCCCCGACGAACCCGGAGACGAAGTCGTCGGTCGGGTTGGTGAGGATCGCCTCCGGGGTGTCGAACTGCGCGATGTGCGAACGCTCCCGCAGCACCGCGATCCGGTCGCCGAGCTTGATCGCCTCGTCGAAGTCGTGGGTGACGAACACGATCGTCTTGTGCAGCTCGTGCTGGAGCCGGATCAGCTCGTCCTGGAGGTGGTCGCG
Organism: Streptomyces sp. NBC_01335; assembly: GCF_035953295.1. Classification (GTDB taxonomy): domain Bacteria; phylum Actinomycetota; class Actinomycetes; order Streptomycetales; family Streptomycetaceae; genus Streptomyces. The sequence goes on along the minus strand of NZ_CP108370.1, from coordinate 2,905,698 downwards.
GGTGATCGGGTCGACGGCACCGAACGGCTCGTCCATCAGCAGCACCGGCGGGTCGGCGGCGAGCGCCCGCGCCACGCCCACACGCTGCTGCTGGCCGCCGGAGAGCTGGCGCGGGTAGCGGCCGTGGAACTCCCGGGGGTCGAGCCCGACCAGGTCGAGCATCTCCTCGACCCGGTCCTTCACCTTCCGCTTCGACCAGCCCACCATCTTCGGTACGAGGGCGATGTTGTCGGCGACCGTCATGTGCGGGAAGAGCCCCGAGGACTGGATCGCGTACCCGATCTTCCGGCGCAGCTTCACCGGGTCCATGTCGGTGACGTCCTCGTCGCCGATCCTGATCCGGCCGGACGTCGGCTCGATCAGCCGGTTGATCATCTTCAGCGTGGTCGACTTGCCGCAACCGGACGGGCCCACGAAGATCACCGTCTCGCCCGCCCTGATGTCCATGGAGACGTTCTCCACGGCCGGGTTCGGGTTGCCCGGGTACAGCTTGGTGAGGTTCTCCAGCTGGATCGTCGCCCCGGAGGTCTCGGCCGCCGCCTCCGGCTCGGCGGTGGCGTCGGCAGCGGTCTCAGACACGGATCCCCCTGGGAATGGTCAGCCGCCCGAGCAGCACGTACGCGGCGTCGAAGAGAAGCGCGAGGATGACGATGCCGAGCGTGCCGGCGAGGACCTGGTTGATCGCGTTGGCGCTGCCCAGCGAGGCGATGCCCCGGAAGATCTCGTTGCCGAGCCCGGGCCCCGAGGCGTACGCGGCGATCGCGGCGATGCCCATCAGCATCTGCGTGGCGACCCGGATACCGGTGAGGATCGGCGGCCAGGCGAGCGGCAGCTCCACCCGGCACAGCCGCGCGATCCGCGACATCCCGATGCCCTTCGCCGCGTCCACCAGCGACGGGTCCACCCCGCGCAGCCCCACGATGGAGTTACGCACGATGGGCAGCAGCCCGTACATCGTCAGGGTGATCACGGTCGGCGCCACACCCAGCCCGACCAGCGGGATCAGCAGACCGATCGCCGCCAGCGAGGGGATGGTCAGGATCGTCGCCGTCGACGTGATGGCGAACGAACCGCCCCAGCCGCTGCGGTAGCTGACCACCCCGATCACCACCCCCAGCACCGTCGCGATGACCATGCACTGGAAGACGGCGCTGACGTGCTGGAAGGCGTCGGTGAGCAGTTGCTGGTGCCGGGTCGTCACGTACTCCCAGAAGCTCAAGCGACGCACTCCCTCGGATCAGTCGGTGTCCCTCGCGGCCTGCTCCACGAGCGGGATGACGCGCAGCGGGACGGGGTTCTCCATGACGATCGCCGTGGAGGCCCGGACGATGCCATCAAAACCGACAACCCGGTCGATGACGCGCTGAAGATCGGCGTTCGACCGCGCCACGAGCCGGCACAGCATGTCCCCGTGCCCGGTCGTCGTGTGCAGCTCCAGCACCTCCGGTACGCCCATCAAGTGGGCCCGCACATCGGTGCCTTGACCCTGTTTGATCTCCAGCGTCGCGAAGGCGGTGACCGGGTACCCGAGCGCCGCCGGATCCACCTCGGGCCCGAACCCCCGGATGACTCCATTCGACTGAAGGCGGTCGAGGCGCGCCTGCACCGTCCCGCGCGCCACCCCCAGCCGCCGGGACGCCTCCAGCACCCCGATCCGGGGCTCCCGGGCCAGCAGCACGATCAGTTCCCCGTCCAGTCGGTCGATTCCCACGGTGCGCCCCGGCCCTTCGGATGTGATGGTCATCATGTACAGACAGCCCGCTCATACTGGCCGGTCACTGGACGGATTGTGCAGCGAAATCACGAACTGTTGCGCACCTTGCCGCGCGAGGGGAGCCTCGGAACATGACAGAGACTCTGCACACCACGCCCGACACCGCCCGGCAGGCCGACCCCTTCCCGGTGAAGGGAATGGACGCGGTCGTCTTCGCCGTGGGCAACGCCAAGCAGGCCGCGCACTACTACTCGACGGCCTTCGGCATGAAGCTGGTCGCCTACTCCGGACCGGAGAACGGCAGCCGCGAGACCGCGAGTTACGTCCTGACCAACGGTTCCGCCCGCTTCGTCCTCACCTCCGTCGTCAAGGCGTCCACCGACTGGGGCACCTTCCTGGAGGAGCACGTCGCGGCCCACGGCGACGGCGTGATCGACCTCGCCATCGAGGTCCCCGACGCCCGCGCCGCGTACGCGTACGCCGTCGAGCACGGCGCGCGCGGCATCACCGAGCCGCACGAGCTCAAGGACGAGCACGGCACGGTCGTCCTCGCCGCCATCGCCACGTACGGCACCACCCGCCACACCCTCGTCGAGCGCGGCGGCTACGACGGCCCCTACCTCCCGGGCTTCGCCGCCGCCGAGCCGATCGTCCAGCCCCCGGCGAAGCGCACCTTCCAGGCCGTCGACCACTGCGTCGGCAACGTCGAACTCGGCCGGATGAACGAGTGGGTGAACTTCTACAACCAGGTCATGGGCTTCACCAACATGAAGGAGTTCGTCGGCGACGACATCGCCACCGAGTACTCCGCCCTGATGTCGAAGGTCGTCGCGGACGGCACCCTGAAGGTCAAGTTCCCGATCAACGAACCGGCCGTCGCGAAGAAGAAGTCGCAGATCGACGAGTACCTGGAGTTCTACGGCAGCGCCGGTGTCCAGCACATCGCGCTCGCCACCAACGACATCGTCTCCTCCGTCCGCGCGATGCGCGCCGCCGGCGTGCAGTTCCTCGACACCCCCGACTCGTACTACGACACCCTCGGCGAATGGGCCGGCGAGACCCGCGTCCCGGTCGAGACGCTGCGCGAACTGAAGATCCTGGTCGACCGCGACGAGGACGGCTACCTGCTCCAGATCTTCACCAAGCCGGTCCAGGACAAGCCGACCGTCTTCTTCGAGATGATCGAGCGGCACGGTTCGATGGGCTTCGGCAAGGGCAACTTCAAGGCCCTCTTCGAGGCGATCGAGCGCGAGCAGGAGCGACGCGGAAACCTCTGAGCCGGTAGACCGGTAGACCGGTACGCGCCGGTCGGCCGCCGGTACGCCGGAGCCCGCGCCTCCACCCGGGGCGCGGGCTCCGCCGCGTCATGGACGGCCCGAACCGCGTCATGGACAGCCTGTGCCGTCATGGACAGCCCGTGCCGCGTCATGGACGGCCCGTCCCGGGGAAGACGGCACCCATGAACGCCACTTCCTCCCGGCGGGCACGCCGCCTGGCCCCCCTGCTGGTGGTCCTTCCGCTCCTCGCCGCGTGCGACGGGCACGACGGGGACTTCCGTACGCGCCCCGACGCCGTGACGGCCCCGGACCTCGGCGGGGACGCACGGCTCGTGATCACCACGGAGAACGGGGTGCGGCTGCGCCCGGCCGACGGGAAACACGCCGTCACCGACCCTCAGGTGCAGGCCCGTTGGTCGCACCGGGGTGACACCTGGGTGCTCGACCTGACCTGCCGCGACGTCGACGCCGACGGAGACGGGGACGGCCGGGACGGTGAGGGTGACGACCGGGGCGGCGACGGCGACCGGGGCGGGGCGTGCCCCCGGATGCCCGTGATCGACGTGCCCGCCGTCGCCTCCGTCACCGTCACCGCCCGGAACGCGGGCATCGACGTGGCCGGGGTCGCCGCGCCGCTGGACCTCACCACCGTCAACGGGGACGTGACCGTCGTACGGTCCGGGCGGGACGGCGCCACCGTCCGGCTCACCACCCGCAACGGCTCCGTACGCGCCGAGGACCTGCGCTCCGGCCGCCTGAACGCCGGGACGGTCAACGGGGACGTGACCCTCGCCGGCGCCACCGCGCCGTCCCCGCTCACCGCCGCCACCACCAACGGCTCGCTCCGGGTGTCGCTGCCGCACACCGCCCCCGCCTACCGCGTTGCCGCCACCACGCGCAACGGCACCACCTCGGTGACCCTGCCCACCACCGCCGACGCGAGCGGCCCCACCCTGACGCTCACCACCGTCAACGGCGACGCCATCGCCACCCGCGACTGACCTCCCGGCGACCGGCCGCCCCGCGACTGACCGCCCCACCCGCGACCGGCGGGACGGACCTTGGGCCCAGGCAGCCCCTCAGGCGGCCGGGGCGCCCTGCTTCGACCCGGCAGGCCCGGCAGGCCCGGCAGGCCCGGCAGGCCCGGCAGGCCCGGCAGGTTCGGCGGCCTGTGCGGCGGACGGCGCGGGCGCCGGAGCCGGGGGTGCGGCGGGTGCGGGAGCCGCCGGTGCTTCGCCCTGCGGCTCGGGGTCCGCCGCCGGATCAGGGGCCGGGTCCGGGGCGGCGGCCGGGGCGGAGGCCGGCCGCAGGTCCTGAGGGCCGCCCTCGGCCGGCTCGCCCAGTCCGTCCAGCGCCCGCCGGGCCGCCGGGGCGTCCAGCGGCGAGAACGCCGGGTCGGTGCGCAGGGCCTCCGCCAGATGGCGGCGGGCGGCCCCGACATCGCCCGACTCGGCCTCCATCACGCCCAGGTGGTACGCGTACGAGGCGCTGCGGAGCCCGCTGTCGGCCGCCTTGAGGGCGAACTCCATGCCCTCCTCCGTGCTGCCCGCCCGGTGCAGCGCCCAGCCGAGCGCGTCCGCGACCTCCGATCCGCGCCGCTGCCCCTCCCACGCGGCGCGCAGCCGCGCCACGGCCGCCTCCGGGTCGCCGTGGTCGCTCTCGTAGCGGGCCAGCGGCAGCGTCTCGTCCACCCCGTTCCGCTCCGCCGCCCCGGCCATCTTCAGGAACGTCGCGTACTGGCTGGCGGCGTCCCCGTCGAGGTCCAACGACTCGTACAGTTCGGCGAGTTCGAGGGCGTACTCGGGGCGCGGGAGGCGCTGGAGCACCCGCTGGTACTCCGCGAGCGCCTCGTCGGTGCGGCCCAGAGCGGTCAGTGCGCGGGCCCGTCCGGCGAGCGAGGCGTTGTGGCCCCGGTCGATGCGGAGCGCCGCGTCGTACTGCGCGAGTGCCTCCCCGGCCTCGCCGCGCTCGCGGGCCAGGTCGCCGAGGCGGTGCAGGGCCTCCGCCTTCTGCGCGGGGGTGACGGAGCGGTCGGCGGCCTCCTGCGCGGTGGCGAGCGCGTCCTCGCGCCAGCCCCGGTCGCGGTACAGCTCGGCGGTACGACCCAGGGCGGGAACGCCCTTGCGCAGGGCGGCGAACTTCTCGGTGGCCGTGCCGGCCGCCTCGTAGTCGCCGAGCCCGTTGTACGCGTCGATCAGCGCCGGGTACAGCGTCCACGTGCCGGGCGCGCGGTCCCGTACCGTCTCGCCCCACTTCTTCGCCGCCAGGAAGTCGTGGCGGGCGTCGGCGAGTTCGGCCAGCCCCACCCAGGCGGCGCCGTTGCCGCGGTCGCCCGGCTCGGCCGCCAGCGAGCGCTTCAGGGCCTGCTCGGCGCGCGGGTAGTACCCGAAGTCCGCGGACCGCCGGGCCCATTCGACGTATGCCGAACCGAGCGCCGCCCAGGCAGGGGCGTCCGCCGGGTGGCTCCGTACCCAGCTCTGCCGGTCGCCGATCAGGGCCGTCAGGTCGGAGAGCGAGGCCGGTGCCCCGGCGGTCGCCGCCGACCGGGCCCGGTCCGCCGCCCCCGGCGCCGCGGCGGGGGCCGGGGCGTCCTCCGGTACGGCCACCAGCGCGCCCGCCACCAGGACCCCGGCGGCCACCGCCCCGACCGCGGCCCGCCGCAGCGAGGTGCGCAGGGTGGGGGGCGGGGGCTGCACCTCGGCGTCCTCGGGCGGCGGGCCCCCGTCCGCCGGGTCCCGGGGCGGTCCGCCCTCGGGCGGCGCCTCCCACCCAGGCCCGTCGTGCGGGTGGGGAGAGGCGGACGGCGTCGTGCGGGCATCCGGGTCCTGCTGCGGCATGACATCCATACGATCACTTTGCGTCAGTACGAAGAGCACACCGCGCTCCGGAACAGCAGCCGCAGACGGGTTCACACCATTGGCCGCCGGGTGCCAGGGTGGAAGCATGGACCACCGGGACGATCTCCTCGAACGGCTTCGGGCGGGCCTGCCCGCCGAGGCCCTCCTCACCGACCCCGACGTCACCGCGTCGTACGCGCGCGACATGGCGAGCTTCTGCGACGCCGGATCGCCCCTGGTGGTCGTGCTCCCACGCACCGTCGAACAGGTCCAGCACGTCATGCGCACCGCGCACGCGCTGCGCGTACCGGTGGTGCCGCAGGGCGCCCGTACCGGCCTCTCCGGCGCCGCCAACGCCTCCGAGGGGTGCGTGGTGCTCTCCCTGGTGAAGATGGACCGGATCCTGGAGATCAGCGCGGTCGACCGGATCGCCGTCGTCGAACCGGGCGTCGTCAACGCCACCCTCTCCCGCGCCGTCGGCGAACACGGCCTCTCCTACCCGCCGGACCCCTCCAGCTGGGAGATGTGCACCATCGGCGGGAACATCGGCACCGCCTCCGGCGGCCTGTGCTGCGTCAAGTACGGCGTCACCGCCGAGTACGTACTCGGTCTCGACGTCGTCCTCGCCGACGGGCGCCTCCTCACCACCGGCCGCCGCACCGCCAAGGGCGTGGCCGGATACGACCTCACCCGGCTCTTCGTCGGCTCCGAGGGCAGCCTCGGCATCGTCGTCAAGGCCGTCCTCGCCCTCCGCCCCAAGCCGCCGCGCCAGCTCGTGCTCGCGGCGGAGTTCCCCTCCGCGGCGGCGGCCTGCGACGCCGTCTGCCGGATCATGGAGCGGGGACACGCCCCGTCACTCCTCGAACTGATGGACCGTACGACGGTCCGCGCGGTGAACGCGATGGCCCACATGGGCCTGCCCGAATCCACCGAGGCGCTCCTCCTCTGCGCCTTCGACACGCCCGACGCCCCCGCCGACCTCGCCGCCGTCGGCGCGCTCTGCACCGAGGCCGGAGCCACCGGAGTGGTCCCCGCCGACGACGTCGCCGAGTCCGAACTCCTGCTCCAGGCGCGCCGGATGTCGCTGACCGCGCTGGAGACCGTCAAGCCCGCCACGATGATCGACGACGTCTGCGTACCGCGCTCGCGGCTCGGCGCGATGATCGAGGGGACCGCCGCCGTCGCGGAGAAGTACGGACTCACCATCGGCGTCTGCGCCCACGCGGGCGACGGCAACACCCACCCCGTCGTCTGCTTCGACCCCGCCGACCCCGACGAGTCCCGCCGGGCCCGCGAGTCCTTCGACGAGATCATGGCGCTCGGCCTCGAACTGGGCGGCACCATCACCGGCGAACACGGCGTCGGCGTCCTCAAGAAGGAGTGGCTCGCCCGGGAACTCGGTCCGGTGGGGATCGAGTTGCAGCGCGGGATCAAGGCCGCCTTCGACCCGCTCGGCATCCTCAACCCGGGCAAGCTCTTCTGAACCACGTGCCCTGTCCACCACGCTCACGCCTCGTTGGAGTCCTGGGGCGCGTCGTCCGGGCCGAACGGGTCGGCGAGCCACAGGTCCTCGGCGGGCAGCGGGGAGAGCAGCTCGGCGAGCTCCTGGTCGAGCAACTCCCCCCAGGGGCCGTCGTTCTCCGTGCCCGGCGGGACCACGGTGAGGGTCCGCTCCAGCCACGCCGACACCGACGCGGACGGAACCTCCAGCAGGGCGTTGCCGTCCGGGGAGCTCAGCGCGACACAGATGACGTCGCGGTGCCCGACCCTCGTCGGCCAGATCCGCACGTCCCCGTGCCCGCACGGCCGGAACACCCCCTCGATCAGCAACTCCCGCGCGAACGTCCAGTGCACCGGGGACTCCGAGCCGACGTGGAAGACGATGTGCACGGCGTACGGGTCGTCCGCCCGGTACGTCAACCGGGCGGGTACGGGAATGGATCGCTCGGGCGACAGGACCAGCTTCAGTTCCAGCTCACGTTCCACGACGTTGCGCATGAGATGCACGACCTTTCGATGCCCAGGGACCGGTCCCGCGACCGGCCCGCACAAGGAGAGAGCGCGCTCCCCGTCCGCGATGACGCGACTTGAAGAGAAAATCTTCGAAGCGACCTGAAAGTGGCCCAAACACCAGGACCGGCCCGGGGGAAGGCGGTGGTCTGATAGATGTTGACTCTTGTGTTGCGGCTACGAAGAGATACGGGACCCGCTGATGAGCGCGCCAACTCCGGCACCCGGTGACGAACGCCCCCGTGAGGGGTACTACCCCGATCCCTCCATCCCCGGCTACGTCCGCTACTGGAACGGCGCTTCGTGGGTTCCCGGGACGTCCCGCCCCGCTCCGGGGCAGGACGTGAACGCCTCCGCCACGGGGGCGCCCGCGGAGGCGCACCACGGGGCCCCCGCCCCCGCCGCGCCCGTGGAGGAGACCGGGCCGGTCTTCTTCGACGAGGAGGAAGCGGCCCAGGAGGCCGCCGCCGCGGCCCGGTTCGACCCGTCCCGGCAGGCCCCGGTCCACCCCGGCGGCCTCCCCGTCGAGCGCGCCCACCAGCCCGAGCCCGCCACCGCCTGGCAGGCCGACTCGGCCCGGCAGGCCGGCTTCGGCAACGACGCCGACCGGCGCGTCTCCTGGGGCGGTGGCCCGGGCGAGGCCCAGGTGCCCGGCCAGGGCGCCCGCGGCGGAGCCGACCCGCGCGCCGTCGAGGCGGGCCCGGACCCGCGCCGCCCGGCGCTGCCGCACGGCGCCGCACCGGCCGCGCTGCCCGCCGGACGCGACGGCGGCCACGACGGCCCGGTCCACGCCGCGCCCGACGCCCGCTCCGTCGCCCCGTCGCCCGCCGGGCCCCAGCTGCCGCAGCCCGCACAGCCGCAGTCCGCGCAGCAGCAGGCCGCCGCACCGGCACGCGACCCCTTCCGCGCCCAGGGCGCCCAGGCCGGCCCCGGACAGGGCGCCACCTCCTGGGCCCAGCAGGGCCCCCAGGCCCAGCCGGCACCCCAGGCCCAGCCGGCGCCCCAGGCCCCGCAGGCGCCCCGGATCCAGCAGGCCCCGCAGGCGTACCAGCCGCCCCCGCAGGCCCCGCAGGCCCCGCAGACCCCTCAGGTCCCCCAGGCCCAGCACCAGGCCCAGCGGGCCCCGCAGGGGTACCAGCCGCAGCAGGCCGCCCAGCAGCTCGCCCAGTCGGCCGCCCAGCAGGCGCAGGCCACCGCCGGTCCCGGGCCCTACGGCGGTCCCGGGGCGGCCGGGCCGCAGGCGGCGGAGCCGCCCGTCGTGCCGTGGAAGCCGCCGGTGGACGACCCGTTCCAGCAGATGGCCCGCGCCCAGTCGGCGGGCCGGCCCGCCGGACTCGGCCGTCGGCTCGTCGCCCGGGTCCTGGACACGGTGGTGCTGGGCGCGCTCGTCGGCGCGGCCGGGTTCCCGCTGGTCACCGCGGCGATCGACCACATGGACGCGAAGATCGAGGCCGCGAAGCTCTCCGGCCGCACGGTGACGGTCCATCTGCTGGACGCCACCACCACCGGGCAGCTCGGCGGGGTGCTCGCCGCGTTCCTCGTCGTCGGCTTCCTGCTGGAGGCGCTGCCGACCGCGAAGTGGGGCCGGACGCTCGGCAAGAAGCTCCTCGGCATTCAGGTCCGCGACGTCGAGTCGCAGGACGTGCCCACCCTGGGGGCGGCGCTGCGCCGTTGGCTCGTCCACGGTCTCCTCGGGCTGCTGGTGATCGGGGTGCTCGACGCCGCGTGGTGCCTGTTCGACCGGCCCTGGCGCCAGTGCTGGCACGACAAGGCGGCCCGTACCTTCGTCGCGGGCTGACCAGCCGTCACGTACGGGCGGGCGACGGACCGGGGGTCGTACCGGGGCCGGGGGCCGTACCAGGCCCCGGAGGTCGCGCCGGCGCCGGACGGTCACCGCCCCGTCGGCTGACGGTCCGTCACTCGAAAGCACCTGAGCCGTTGCGGCGCGGTGCCCGGCGGGGTGCACTGCCCGCATGAGCAACGACGCGCCGACGCCCGGCCAGCCGCCCGAGGACGACGATCCGTTCCTCAAGAAGCCGCAGGACCCCCCGCCGTCGTCGGGCTCGCCGTACGACGGCGCGCCGCCGCCACCTCCGCCCCCGCCTCCGCCGCCCTACGACCCGGGGCCGTACGGCGGCGGCCCGTACGGTGGCGCCGACCCGCTCGCGGGGATGCCACCGCTCGGCGCGCAGGGGACGCGCATCCTGGCGCGGCTGATCGACTTCCTGATCATCTCGATCCCGCTCTATCTGATCTCGCTGCCCTTCGGCGGCGCCGTCGACATCACCTCCGACAACGGCGACAGCGACGTGGGCGACGCCGTCACCAACACCTACAGCGGGCACCAGCTGATCTGGTCGCTGATCGCGCTGGTCTGCTACGTCGGGTACGACACCTACTTCACGCACAAGGACGGCCGCACGCCGGGCAAGAGGCTGCTGAAGCTGCGCGTCGCGATGCTGAGCGACGGCAGCGTGCCCTCCACCAACGCCTCGCTGATGCGCGCGGTCGTGCTCTGGCTCCCCGCGCTCCTGTGCTGCCCGTGCCTGTGGTGGCTCATCAACATCGTGCTGATGTTCACCGACAAGCCGTACCGGCAGGGCCTGCAGGACAAGGCGGCCAAGACGGTCGTGGTCAGTGTCCGCTGAGCGGGGCGCCGGGCGGGCACGGGTGCCCGCGCACGGGCGGACGGTGCGCGGGAGGTCAGCGCCGCACGTGTCCGCCGACGCGCTCCTCGGCGGCGGTTCCGCTCTCCCGGGAGGCGCGGGCGGGGGTCCGGTACGGGCGGGTCGCGCCGGCCGGGACCGGTCCGCGGCCCCAGCGGGGCGCCGGGACGGCCACCGCCACCAGTACGCCCAGCACCAGCGCGGAGAGGCAGACGACGCCCACCTCGGCGGCCGACGAGGCGCCGGTGAGCAGCAGCAGGGCGAGGGTGACGAGGACGACGGTGGCGCAACCGTAGACGAGCTGTGCGGCAGTCGGACGCGGCATGGCGGTATCCGTCCTGGAAGGCGTCGGATGAGAGGCCCGCCCACGCGGCGGGACGGCCCCGGGGGCCTGGACGGTGGATGCCCGTGAGGGAGGCGGATAAGCCTTGCCTCACCCCAACGCCGGTGCACGGGGGGCGCATTGGCTCATAACGTGTGCCGATGCGGCTCCAGGGCGCGCCGGTTGGCCAAACTGTGATTGTCCGAATACCGGAAGGCGGCTCCTGCATAGTGCACTTGGCCGGTACAAGTCAAGATCTGTCTTTTCTCCAGCAACTCCGATCGAATGTCGTCACTTGTGACGCGTCCACGTGCGCGCGGCCCCCAGTCACCCCCTGGCCGCGCACGCGAACGCCCGGGGAGGACATCAGGTGACCAGTAAGAGAAGCGGCCTCCGTGCCACCGCCGTCGTCGTGGCCATGGCCGCGAGCGCGGCCACCGCGTCGACGTTCTTCGTCGCGCAGGCGGCGCAGTCGACGACGCCGGCCGGCACGTCCATCACCAAGAGCCACGACCCGGCTCCGGAGAAGGCCGAAGAGCACAACCTCGAAGGCCCGTTCAGCGAGAAGCAGAACAGCGAACGCCAGGCGGCGCTGGAACAGGTCATCTCGGGCGACAAGAAGGTGACCGACCGCGGCGGCTCCAAGGTCGTCAAGCTCGACGACAAGAAGTACGTCGAGCTCGGCCGCGAGAAGACCGACAAGATCTTCACCATCCTGGTCGAGTTCGGTGACCAGGTGGACAACTCGACGATGTTCGACCCGGACGGCTCCGGCCCCGAGGCGCCGGTCGTCAAGTTCGGCGGCACGCCGGGTCCGGCGCACAACCAGATCGCCCAGCCCGACCCGAAGAAGGACAACAGCACCGCCTGGCAGGCCGATTACAACCAGGCGCACTTCCAGGAGCTGTACTTCGGCACCAGCGCGACCTCCAACTCGCTGACCAAGTACTACGAGAAGACCTCGTCCGGCCGCTACTCGGTCAACGGCGAGGTCTCCGACTGGGTCAAGATCCCTTACAACGAAGCCCGTTACGGCTCCAACTACTGCGGCGCCAGCAGCTGCGCCAGCGTGTGGGACGCCGTCCGCGACGGCGTCAACGCGTGGACCGCCGACCAGAAGGCCAAGGGCTCCACCACGGAGCAGATCAAGGCCGACCTGGCCCAGTACGACCAGTGGGACCGCTACGACTACGACGCCGACGGCAACTTCAACGAGCCCGACGGCTACATCGACCACTTCCAGATGGTCCACGCGGGCGAGGACGAGTCGGCGGGCGGCGGTGTCCAGGGCGAGAACGCCATCTGGGCGCACCGCTGGTACGCGTACGGCACCAACGCCGGGGCGACCGGCCCGACCGGCAACAAGGCGGGTGGCGCGCAGATCGGCGACACCGGCATCTGGGTCGGCGACTACACCGTCCAGCCCGAGAACGGCGGACTGGGCGTCTTCGCCCACGAGTACGCCCACGACCTCGGTCTGCCGGACCTCTACGACACCTCCGGTGCCGGCGAGAACTCGGTCGGCTTCTGGTCCCTGATGTCGGCGGGCTCCTGGCTCGGCCGCGGCCAGGGCGAGATCGGTGACACCCCCGGCGACATGACCGCCTGGGACAAGCTGCAACTCGGCTGGCTGGACTACGACACGGCGAAGGCCGCGACCAACTCCAGCCACAAGCTGGGCGTTTCGGAGTACAACACGGCCAACAAGCAGGCGCTGGTCGTCAACCTTCCCGACAAGGAGGTCACGACCTCCGTCGTCACGCCCGCCCAGGGCGCCAAGCAGTGGTGGAGCGGCAGCGGCGACAACCTGTCGAACACGCTGACCCGTTCGGTCGACCTGACCGGCAAGACGTCCGCCTCGCTCGACCTCTCGGGCTGGTACGACATCGAGGCCGAGTACGACTACCTCTACACCGAGGTTTCCACCGACGGCGGCGCCAACTGGACCGCCATCGACGGCACGGCCGACGGCAAGGAGCTGCCGCGCGACGCCAGCGACAAGCCGGCCCTGACCGACGCGTCCGGCGTGTACAAGAAGCTCTCGTACCCGCTCGACGCCTACGCGGGCAAGAAGATCGACCTCCGCTTCCGCTACGCCTCCGACGGCGGAGTGGCCGGAAAGGGCTTCACCGCCGACGCGCTCACCATCAGCGCCGACGGTGCCGTGATCTTCTCGGACGACGCCGAGGGCGACGACAACGGCTGGACGTCGAAGGGCTTCTCGCGGATCGGCGCGTCGTTCACCAACGACTACCCGCAGTACTACATCGCCGAGAACCGGCAGTACACCTCGTACGACGAGACCCTCAAGGTCGGCCCGTACAACTTCGGCTTCTCCACCACCCGCCCGGACTGGGTCGAGCACTACGCGTACCAGAACGGCCTGATGGTCTGGCTGTGGGACACCTCGCAGGCGGACAACAACACCTCCGCCCACCCGGGCCAGGGCCTCATCCTGCCGGTCGACTCGCACGCCAAGCCGCTGAAGTGGACCGACGGAACGATCCTGCGCAACAAGATCCAGCCGTTCGACGCCCCGTTCAGCTGGTACCCGAACCAGGGCTTCACGCTCCACAACGCGGACGTGGCGCTGAAGATCAAGCCGACCCTCGGCGTCCCGGTCTTCGACGACCACAAGGGCACCTACTGGTACGCGGAGAACCCGACCGGAAGCGTCAAGGTCTCTGACACCAACACGCGCCTCACCATCGTCAACGAGCCGCTCAACGGCTCGACGATCACCGTGAAGGTCGGCCCCTCGACCAAGTAATTCGCATCACTGCAGGTCAAAGCATGATCGGCCGTCGCCCTCTAGCGGGCGGCGGCCGATCGTGTTTAGGTGCCTCTTATTCCGATCCTTATTGACACGACGTCTCACGGGGGAGCGCGAAGCATGGCAGGCGGAGGATTCAGCAGATTGCCGGACGGCTCGGTGGTGGTGGCACTCACCCTGGCCCGTCCGCCCCACGGGGCCCGTCCCGGCGCCCCCGTACGGATACTCGTCCACGCGGCCAACCGGGCCCGCGCCCTCACCCGGCTGCGCAACCTCGGACTGCGCGCGGTCTACCTCCGGGGCAACAGCCAGCCGCCCACCCCGGACGAGATCACCGCCGTGCTGCACCACCCGGACGGCCTGCTCTGGCGGGACGCCCCACAGACCGCCCAGGAGCTCTGGCACCCCATCCGCGCCCTGATGGGCCCGGCCGGACACCCGGGCCCGGCCAGACCCGCCGCGTAGCCTCCCGTCAGGCGACGACCGGCTCGCCCGACAGCGCCACACCCGCCGCGCGGAGCTCCTCCAAGGCCCGCGCGGTGGTGGGCGCCGCGACACCCGCCGTCAGGTCCAGCAGCACCTGGGTGGCGAAGCCCTCGCGCGCCGCGTCCAGCGCGGTCGCCCGCACGCAGTGGTCGGTGGCGATGCCCACCACGTCCACCTCGGTGACCTGGTGGTCGCGGAGCCACTGCGCCAGCCCCACCGCGTTCTCGTCGAGCCCCTCGAAACCGCTGTACGCCGCCGCGTACGCACCCTTGTCGAACACCGCGTCGATCGCCCCGGAGGCCACGGCGGGCGCGAAGTTCGGGTGGAACCCCACCCCCTCCGTACCCGCCACGCAGTGCACCGGCCACGAGTGCTCGAAGTCGGGCGTGGCCGAGAAGTGGTCGCCCGGGTCGACGTGGTGGTCCCGGGTGGCCACCACGTGGCGGTAACCGGCCTGGGCCTCACCGATCAGATCGGTGATCGCGGCGGCCACGTCGGCGCCACCGGCGACGGCGAGGCTGCCGCCCTCACAGAAATCGTTCTGAACGTCCACGACGATCAACGCGCGGTGCATGGCGGGTGTCCTTCGGTGGGGGAGCGAATGGCTGCGGGGGGTGGGTACCGGTGGGTACCGAGCCTAGGTAATCGAGGGCCGACGCGGGAGACGTACGTACCCTCCGGTACGCACCGGCCGCCCCTCCGGTACGGTCCGGCCGCCGGGGTACGGACCGACCGCCGGCCGGACCCGGGCTCAGACGTACTCGGTCGGCAGCACCGGCTCGCCCCGGGACAGCTGCAACGCCGACATCGGGAGCGCCGCGCGCGCCGCGATGTGCCGCTCGCGGGCCGCCTCCAGCGACTCCCGGGCCACCACCTCGCCGCCCCGCACCAGCTCCACCAGCAGCTCCTGGCCGGCCAGCTCCGCCGGTACGGGACCGGTGCCGACCACCTCCGCCTCGGCGACGCCCTGCGCGTCGAGGCGGCGGGCCGCCCACTTGCGCCCGCCCATCGACGACTTGGCGCCCAGCGACTTCTTCGCCACCGGCGTCAGCGGAGCGGCCGGATCGGCGGACGCGGCCCGCGCCACCAGCTTGTAGACCATCGAACAGGTCGGGCTGCCGCTGCCGGTGACCAGCTGCGTCCCCACCCCGTACGCGTCCACCGGCGCGGCGGCCAGCGAGGCGATGGCGTACTCGTCCAGGTCCGAGGTGACCACGATCTTCGTCTCCGTCGCGCCCAGCTCGTCCAGCTGCTGCCGCACCCGGTGAGCGACCAGCAGCAGGTCCCCGGAGTCGATGCGTACGGCGCCCAGCTCGGGTCCGGCGACCTCCACGGCCGTACGGACCGCCTCGGCCACGTCGAAGGTGTCCACCAGCAGCGTGGTGCCCCGGCCCAGCGACTCCACCTGCGCCCGGAAGGCGTCCCGCTCGGTGTCGTGCAGCAGGGTGAAGGCGTGCGCGCTGGTACCCACGGTCGGGATGCCGTAGCGGAAGCCCGCCGCCAGGTCGGACGTGGTGTGGAAGCCGCCCACGTACGCGGCGCGGGCGGAGGCGACCGCCGCCAGCTCGTGCGTACGGCGCGCCCCCATCTCGATCAGGCCCCGGCCGCCCGCCGCGGCCGACATCCGGGACGCGGCGGCGGCGATGGCCGAGTCGTGGTTGAGGATCGACAGCACCACCGTCTCCAGCAGCACGCACTCGGCGAACGAGCCCTCCACCCGGAGCACCGGTGAGCCGGGGAAGTAGACCTCGCCCTCCGGGTAGCCCCAGATGTCACCGCTGAAGCGGAAGCCCGCCAGCCATTCGAGGGTCGGCTCGTCCACGACCTCCTGCTGGCGCAGGAACGCGATCATCTCGTCGTCGAAGTGGAAGTTCTCCACGGCGTCCAGCACCCGTCCGGTCCCCGCCAGGACGCCGTACCGCCGCCCCTCGGGCAGCCGCCGGGTGAACGCCTCGAAGACGGAGCGCCGGTCGGCCGTGCCCGCCTTGAGGGCCGCCTGCACCATCGTGAGTTCGTACTGGTCGGTGAAGAGTGCGGTCGACGGCACTCCGACCCGTCGCCCCAGGTCCGCTGAGTTCATGACCGGGATGCTACTCCACATTTCGTCAGAGTGACGAGATGTGGGGTCCGTTTGTGCGCGGTGACCCATCGAGTGGCAGCATGGGAGGGGTGAGCGTCGCTTCCCCCGTAGAGATCGAACGTCCCGAGTCGGCCGAGGAGACCTTCGCCGTCCCCGAGCCCGACGTCCCCTGGGTGACGCTGGTGCACAACGACCCGGTCAAC
Source organism: Streptomyces sp. NBC_01335 (assembly GCF_035953295.1). Taxonomy (GTDB): domain Bacteria; phylum Actinomycetota; class Actinomycetes; order Streptomycetales; family Streptomycetaceae; genus Streptomyces. Next base: position 2,889,330 of record NZ_CP108370.1, on the reverse strand, counting down.
CTCATGAGCTACGTGACGTACGTCTTCCAGGCGTACTTCGGCTACTCCAAGGACAAGGCCCACAAGCTCATGCTCGACGTGCACCAGAAGGGCCGCGCCGTCGTCTCCAGCGGAAGCCGCGAGGAGATGGAGCGCGACGTCCAGGCCATGCACGGCTACGGGCTCTGGGCCACACTCACCCAGGACCGCAACTGACTCCGTACACCGCCCGCCCCACGCCCCCGCCCCAGTAACGGAGAACCCATGGCCGGCCACTTCGAGGCCACCCCCGACGGCGGCGCGGCCGTCGCGCTCGACGAGGTGGAGATCTCCATCCTGCGCTCCCTCGCCGTCCAGCTGCTCGAACTCGTCGGCCCCGGGGACCAGGCCGCCGAGGGATCGGACCCGCTCGCCGCCCTCTTCGCCGAAGGCCCCAGCGAACCGCCCACCGACCCCGCCCTCGCCCGACTCTTCCCCGACGCGTACGGCGACGACGACAAGGAACTGCGCGAAGCCTCCTCCGAGTTCCGCCGCTTCACCGAGATCGACCTGCGCGCCCGCAAGCGCGAGGACGCCCTCGCCGTCGTACGCTCCCTCGACTCCGTCACCACCGACGAGGACGGCAGCGGCGAACTCCGCCTCACCGCCGACGAGTCCCGCCAGTGGCTCGGCGCCCTCAACGACCTGCGCCTCACCATCGGCACCCGGCTGGAGGTCGGCGACGACGACCAGGGCCAGGAGGGCTCCCTCTACCGGCTCCCCGACAGCGACCCGCGCAAGCCGATGGTGCTCGCCTACCTCTGGCTCGGCGCCCTCCAGGAGACCCTCGTCGAAACCCTGATGTCCTGACCGTGCCCTGACCGCCGCGCACCGTGCGGCCGGTGCGCCACGCACCCCGCGCCCGATGCGCCGCGCACCTCGCGCCCGGTGTTTCGCGGGAAGCGACCAGTGGCTCAGAAAAGCCTCAAATCCGGGTAACGATCGCGTCACCCGGACGGCCGCTTTTGCAGTGCCCCAAAACCCTTGTCCGCTTTTTCCTGTGGTCTGCGCCACAGAATGTCCGAGGGTGCCCCGAGATGGCCGTGATAGATCTTCACGACCGCCGGGGGCGCCATCCCTGTTTCCCGGGGGCGCTGTCCGCCGGCCGACCGCCGGCGGCACTCCATTCGATTCCGGGGGGAACAGGACACGGTCCACGGCCCCACAAGGCCGCGGCCCGTCGTGGAGAAAGGGCGCAGCACCATGACATCCGCAGAGGTCGACAGTGGGCAGCCGGACCGGGATTCCGCCGGCGCCCACGGAAACGGCGAGGGTTACCAGCGCGGCCTGGGCGCCCGCCAGATCCAGATGATCGCGATCGGCGGAGCCATCGGCACCGGGCTCTTCCTCGGCGCGGGCAAGGCCATCGCCAAGGCCGGGCCCAGCCTGATCCTCGCCTACGCCGTAGCGGGCCTGGTCATCTTCTTCATCATGCGCGCCCTCGGCGAACTCCTCATGTACCGGCCGGTGTCGGGCTCCTTCTCGGAGTACGCGCGCGAATTCGTCGGCCCCTTCGCCGGATTCGTCACCGGCTGGACGTACTGGCTCTTCTGGGTCGTCACCGGAATCACCGAAGTGACCGCCGGCGCCCAGTACATGACCTACTGGTTCAACATTCCGCAGTGGGTCTCCGCACTGTTCTTCACCCTGGTGCTGTACGGAGTCAACCTCATCTCCGTGAAGGTGTTCGGCGAGCTCGAATTCTGGTTCTCGATGGTCAAGGTGACCGCCATCCTCGGCATGATCCTCATCTGCGCCGGAATTCTCACCCTCGGTTTCTCCGACGCCGGGGAGACCGCCTCCGTCACCCATCTCTGGTCCGACGGCGGGTTCTTCCCGCACGGCATCAGCGGCACCCTGATGACCCTGCAGATCGTCATGTTCGCCTTCCTCGCCGTCGAGTTGGTCGGCGTCACCGCCGGTGAGTCCAAGGACCCGAAGACCGTGCTGCCCAAGGCGATCAACACCGTGCCCTGGCGCATCGCCGTCTTCTACGTCGGCGCGCTGATCATGATCCTGTCGGTGGTGCCGTGGGCCGAATTCGAGCCCGGCGTCTCCCCGTTCGTCGCCGCCTTCCAGAAGATGGGCCTCGGCGTCGGCGCCGGGATCGTCAACTTCGTCGTCCTCACCGCCGCCCTGTCGTCCTGCAACTCCGGGATGTACTCCACCGGGCGCATGCTCCGCGACCTCGCCCTCAACGGCCAGGGCCCCCGCGCCTTCACGCGGCTCACCCGCAGCGGCACCCCGCTCGTCGGCACCACCTTCTCGGCCGCCCTCATGCTGGCCGGCGTCTGGGTCAACTACCAGTGGCCCGGACAGGCGTTCACCTACGTCGTCTCCTTCGCCACCATCTCCGGCATGTGGGCCTGGATCATGATCCTCGTCTGCCAGCTCCGCTACCGCGCCCGCGCCGACCGCGGCGAACTCCCGCACTCCGCGTTCCGGGCCCCCGGCTCCCCGTACACCAGCGGCTTCGCCCTCGCCTTCATCGGCGTGGTCGTCGTGATGATGGCCATCGACAAGGACACCCGGATCTCGCTCTACTGCGCCCCGTTCTGGGCGCTCCTCCTCGGCGTCTCCTACCTGGCACTCAGGTCCCGCGACCCGCAGAACGCGGCCTTCGCCAAGCGCTGACCCCGGCGCCCGCCCGCACCCGTCCCGGCGCGGGCCCAACACCCCACCGTGCGCGGCGCGTACCACCGCTGCCGCGCCCATGACCACCTCTCCCACGAGCCGCCCGGCCGCCCCAACGGCCCCGGCGGCCGGCCGGCCGGGTCCCGGCCCACCGCACCTCGGTGGGCCGGGACCCGCCTGCTTATCCTGGGCGCCATGCTGACCCTCACCCAGGCCCTGTACGACAGAATCGTCGCGCACGCCCGCGCCGACCACCCCGACGAGGCGTGCGGCGTGGTCGCGGGACCGGCCGGCACGGGCCGCGCCGAGCGCTTCATCCCGATGCTCAACGCCGCCCGCTCGCCCACGTTCTACGAGTTCGACTCGGGCGACCTCCTCAAGCTCTACCGCGAGATGGACGACCGCGACGAGGAGCCGGTCGTCGTCTACCACTCGCACACCGCGACCGAGGCCTACCCCTCGCGCACCGACGTGACGTACGCCAACGAGCCGGAAGCCCACTACGTCCTCGTCTCCACCGCCGACACCGACGAGGCGGGCCCGTTCCAGTTCCGCTCGTACCGCATCGTGGACGGTGTGATCACGGAGGAAGACGTGGAGATCGTCGCGGCCTACTGAGCCGGCGCACCGGACCCGCGTACGTCGGGCGGCACACCGCAATCCACGGGCGGCGGGGTCCCACCGGGCCCCGCCGCCCCCGTGCGTCCGGCGCCGCCGACCAGGGCGCCACGGAGCGCGAAGTCCGCATGATGAACGGTCTTGTTCCGCGATGTGAGATCACACTCGGGTTTGCCGAACGGGAATCGATACGATGACCGCATGGTTTCCCATGACGTGAGCGAAATGACGCCGGGCGCACTGCTCGTCGCGCGGCTGCACGTCGACCTGTGCAGGCATTCCAGTGCGATCTGTCCCGGTCGCGGCCTGCCCACCGGGCCCACGGCCTGAGCCCCGGCCCGAGCGCCCCACCTCACGTACCACCACCCGCGCGGGTGCTGAAACGCGCGCCACGCCACCCCGCTTCCGACAGGAGCCCACGCCATGGCCATCGAGGTCCGCATCCCGACCATCCTTCGCACCTACACCGACGGCGCCAAGGCGGTCGAAGGCAGTGGCGAGACCCTCGCCGAGCTCTTCCACGACCTGGAGACCCGGCACAACGGCATCCGTGAGCGCATCGTCGACGGCGAGCAGCTCCGCCGGTTCGTGAACGTCTACCTCAACGACGAGGACGTCCGCTTCCTCGACGGCATCGCGACCAAGCTCAGCGACGGCGACAACGTCACCATCCTCCCGGCCGTCGCCGGCGGCATGCGCTGATGCGGTACGACTCCCCCCTGGCGGCCGTGGGCAACACCCCCCTGGTCCGCCTGCCGAGGCTCTCGCCCTCCGACGACGTCCGGATCTGGGCCAAGCTGGAGGACCGCAACCCCACCGGCTCGGTCAAGGACCGCCCCGCGCTCCACATGGTCGAGCAGGCGGAGAAGGACGGGCGCCTGAAGCCCGGTTGCACCATCCTGGAGCCGACCAGCGGCAACACCGGCATCTCGCTCGCCATGGCGGCCAAGCTCAAGGGCTACCGCATCGTCTGCGTCATGCCGGAGAACACCTCCCAGGAACGGCGCGACCTGCTCGCCATGTGGGGTGCCGAGATCGTCTCCTCACCGGCGGCCGGCGGCTCCAACACGGCCGTCCGCGTCGCCAAGGAGCTCTCCGCCCAGCACCCCGACTGGGTGATGCTCTACCAGTACGGCAACCCGGACAACGCGGGCGCCCACTACGCCACCACCGGACCCGAGATCCTCGCCGACCTCCCGTCCGTCACCCACTTCGTCGCGGGCCTCGGCACCACCGGCACCCTCATGGGCGTCGGCCGGTACCTCCGCGAGCAGAAGCCCGGCATCAGGATCGTCGCCGCCGAACCCCGCTACGACGACATCGTCTACGGGCTCCGCAACCTCGACGAGGGCTTCGTGCCCGAGCTGTACGACGCCTCGGTGCTGACCACCCGCTTCTCGGTCGGCTCCGCCGACGCCGTCGCCCGCACCCGCGAACTCCTCCAGCAGGAAGGCATCTTCGCCGGTGTCTCCACCGGTGCAGCCCTCCACGCGGCCATCGGCGTCGGCCAGAAGGCCGTCAAGGCCGGGGAGAGCGCGGACATCGTCTTCGTCGTCGCGGACGGCGGCTGGAAGTACCTCTCGACCGGCGTCTACACGGCCCCGACCACGGAAGCCGCCATCGAGACCCTGCACGGCCAGCTCTGGGCCTGACCGCCCCGGCACCGTGTCCCCGCAACGCCGACGCCCGCACCCGGGCGTCGGCGTTACGCGTTTCCCGGGCCTCGCGCACAACCCTCGTACCCGGGCCCCTCACTCGCCCCGCGTACCCAGGCCCGCGCTCGACCCGCGTACCCGGGTCCCTCTCCCGACCCGCGTACCCGGGTCCCTCGCTCGACCCGCGTACCCGGGTCCCTCGCTCGACCCGCGTACGCCCCGGACATCACCCCAGCCCCCGCACCCGCCCCCACAGCTCCGCGTCCACCCGGCCCACCCGCCGCCGGAAGCCGTCCACCGCGACCTCCCGCAGCTCGTCCGTCTCCAGGAAACTCCGCCGCCCCCGCGCGTCCCCCACCGTCCCGTCCGGCAGCGCGATCACCCCCGGCCGCTCCTCGTGGTGCTTACTGGTGATCTTCGCGACGACCGCCCGGCCGCCCCGTACCGACAGCACCAGGCACGGCCGGTCCTTCGACCCCGGCCCGTCCTCGTACGGCACCTCGGCCCACCAGATCTCACCCGGTTCCGGAACCCGGCCCGCCCCACGGCCCCGGCCTGCCCCGACTCCCCGCCCCGGCTCCGACGGACGGCCCGGCGGCCCGGTGCGACCACCCGGACGGGCACCCGTACGGCGCCCCGCACCCCGTTCACCGCCCCGGCGCCGCGCACCGCTCCGGCCCCGGCCGTCCACCACCGACGCCACCAGCGCCAGCACGACCAGCACGGCCAGAATCACCCACCAGTACGTTTCCATCCCCCGACCGTACCGGCGCCCGCCCCGCCACCGCCGCACACCGGAACGACCCCGTACGAACGGGCACACGCCCGAAGTCCCCCGGCTTCCATCGAACCGGTGACAGCACAGGTGAGTTCCCCCACAACGGCAGGCCGCAGAGGAGCGACCAGGAGATTCGCGCCTTACGCTCGACGGACCCGCACCCCCCGAACCCACCCGCCGCACCGTGGCCACGTCTCGGAGGTCCACGCTCCATGAAGCTCACCGTCGTCGGCTGCTCCGGCTCCTTCCCGTCCGCGGGATCGGCCTGTTCGAGCTACCTCGTAGAGGCCGACGGCTTCCGGCTGCTCCTCGACATGGGCAACGGCGCCCTCGGCGAGCTCCAGCGCCACGTCGGCCTGTACGACCTCGACGCCGTCTTCCTCAGCCACCTGCACGCCGACCACTGCATCGACATGTGCGCGTACTTCGTGGTGCGCTACTACCCGAACGACGGCACCCGCCCCGCCCCGCTCCCCGTGTACGGCCCCGAGGGCACCGAGCGCCGGCTGACCACCGCCCACGCCGACACCCCGTCCGAACGCGCCATGGGCGAGGTCTTCGACTTCCGCACGCTCAAGCCCGGCTGGTTCGAGATCGGCCCCTTCACCGTCCGCACGGAGAAGCTCTGCCACCCCGTCGACACCTTCGGCATCCGGATCGAACACGGCGGCCGCTCCCTCACCTACTCCGGCGACACCGGAGCCTGCGAGTCCCTGGACGAACTCGCCGAGGACGCCGACCTCTTCCTGTGCGAAGCATCGTTCGTCCACGGCAAGGAGGACATCCCCGACCTCCACCTCAACGGACGCGAGGCCGGGGAGTGCGCCGCCCGCGCCCGCGCCGGACGGCTGGTACTCACCCACATCCCGCCGTGGACCGACGCCGAACGCAACATCGAGGACGCCCGCGAGGTCTACGCAGGCCCCGTCGAGCTCGCCGTACCGGGCGCCGTCTACGAGATCTGAGCGCGCCGCCCGGCTTTCGTCGGTCCTCGCCCGGCCCTCGCCCGGCCCCTAGGCCGTGTCTGACAATTCCCGCCGGGCGGTCGGCGCCCGGCACGGCACCTCGCGGTGTTGTCGGACCGCCCGCGTACATCCAGTACGCGGGCGGTCCTCCGCCTTGCGAGGCACCGCACCGGACACCGCCCGCTGATCCGACGCGAATTGTCAGACACGGCCTAGGAATCGGTATCGGCACAGGCACGGGCTCAGGACCTGCGGCTGCCGCGACCGCTCAGCGCCATCCGGTTCCCAGGTGTGCCGACGCCCGCGGACCGCAACGGAGTACGCGTACAGCAGCTCCGGATCGCCCGTCCCCGGCAGGAACGCGTCCCCGATGCGATGGGCGTCGATCCCGATCTCCTTGGCGTTCAGGGCCAGCTGGGGCACCACGTCCGTGTGCGCGCCCTCCTGGCTCGTACCGATCGCCCCCATCACCACCACCGTTCTCGCCGGACCGGGCGGAGAGCACCGCCCGGTCCGCGAACACCTCGGCCACCATCGTCCGCCCCTCGGCGGCGTCCACCGAAGTGGTCAGCCTCCGCCCCCGCAGGGCGGCGAGCTGCTCACGGTCGAGATCGAGGATGCGGGGCGTCGTCGGTGAAGTCATGGGACGAGCCTAAGACGCAAAGGGTGCAATTGGTGTGAAACAACGGCATGGTGGGGCGCTGAGGGGGAGCGCGGATAGGGAGCGCGGAGGGCCCCGGACCGCGTACGTGCGTACGGTCCGGGGCCCTCGGGTGCGGGCGACGCTACTTCGTGACGTCCCGCTCGATCTCCTTCTCCACCTCCTCGGGCTCCCGCCCGGGGGTCTGGATGTTGAACTTGATGATCGCGAACCGGAAGATCACGTAGTAGATCACCGCGAAGCAGAGTCCGATCGGGATCAACAGCCATGGCTTCGTGTCCAGATGCCAGTTGACGACCAGGTCGATCAGACCGGCCGAGAAACTGAAGCCCGCATGGACCCCGAACGCCCAGGTGACACCCATCGAGACGCCCGTCAGGACCGCGTGCACGCCGTACAGCAGCGGCGCGACGAACATGAACGAGAACTCCAGCGGCTCCGTCACACCCGTCACGAACGAGGTCAGGGCCACCGACAGCATCAGGCCCCCCACCTCCTTGCGCCGCTCCGGCCGCGCCGTGTGCGCGATGGCCAGCGCCGCCGCCGGCAGACCGAACATCATGATCGGGAAGAAGCCCGAGGTGAACTGCCCCGCCGTCGGGTCCTCCGCGAAGAACCGCGAGATGTCGCCCTGCACCGTCTTGCCGTCGGCGCCCGTGAAGTCGCCCGCCTGGAACCAGAAGAAGGTGTTCAGGAACTGGTGCATGCCGATCGGGATCAGTAGACGGTTGGCGAAGCCGAAGATGGCCGCACCCCACGCACCGAGGTCGATCAACTGCTTGGCGAACCAGGTCAGCGCGTCACCCACCGGCTGCCACAGCAGACCGAAGACCACACCGAGAATCACGCAGAGGAACGCCATCAGGATCGGCACCAGCCGGCGCCCGTTGAAGAACCCGAGCCAGTCCACCAGCTTCGTACGGTGGTACCGCTGCCAGACCACCGCGGTCAGCAACCCGATGAGGATGCCGCCGAGCACCCCCGGGTTCTGCGGGACACCTTCCGGCGCCTTGTCGGTCACCGAGCCGTCCACCGGGAAGGCCGACAGCACACCCCGGTAGACCAGGAAACCGACCACCGCCGCCAGCGCGGTCGAGCCGTCCGCCTTCTTCGCGAAACCGATCGCCACACCGATGCAGAACAGCAGCGGCAGGCCCACCGTGCCGTCCAGGATCGCCGAACCACCGTTGAGCAGGACCTTGGACGTCTTGTCCCAGAACCGGCCGTTCAGATACGAGTCGAACAGGTTGCCGAGGCTGACCAGCAGACCCGCCGCGGGAAGCACCGCCACCGGGAGCTGAAGGCTCCGGCCGATCTTCTGCAGACCCGAGACCGGGCCGTTCCACCACTTTGGCTGCGGACCCGCAGCCGCGGTCGTACTCATCGGCATCCTCCCGGAACACGGTCACGTTCGGCGGTCGTCGCAGCCGGCTCGGGCCAGGTGCGCTGACGGTACGGAGCCCGTCCCGAGGGCGGAGCACCGGTGAGCGTCATCCTTGGCGATGGCCCGACCGGGCGCCCGCGAAGTTGGGCCAACCGTGCGTTAGCGTGACAAAGCGGACCCACGGTGGGTCCGCACGCTGCGACAGGGAGAAGGACATGGCCAGCAAGGCTGAGAAGATCGTCGCCGGGCTCGGCGGTATCGAGAACATCGACGAGGTCGAAGGCTGCATCACCCGCCTCCGCACCGAAGTCCACGACCCCAGCAAGGTCGACGAAGCCGCCCTCAAGGCCGCCGGAGCCCACGGCGTCGTCAAGATGGGCACCGCGATCCAGGTCGTCATCGGCACCGACGCCGACCCCATCGCGGCCGACATCGAAGACATGATGTGACGGCGTGACCGGCTGACAGCAGCCCCCTGTCACCCCCCTGGCACCACCTCTGCACCACCCCCGCCGGGTGCCGGCCCCCGACCGGTCCGCACCCGGCACCCGCCCGACGAGACGCCCCATCCCGTCCCGTACGGACCTCGCCCCCCGGCACTCCGTTCCGTACGGACGCCCCACCGCACCCGAACGGACCCGCCCCCGCCAACGGATAAAGTCGACGCCATGTCTCGCATCGACGGCCGCACCCCCGACCAGCTCCGCCCCGTCACCATCGAACGGGGATGGAGCAAGCACGCCGAAGGCTCCGTACTCGTCTCCTTCGGCGACACCAAAGTCCTCTGCACCGCCTCCGTCACCGAAGGCGTACCGCGCTGGCGCAAGGGCAGCGGCGAAGGCTGGGTCACCGCCGAGTACTCCATGCTCCCCCGCGCCACCAACACCCGCGGCGACCGCGAATCCGTACGCGGCAAGATCGGTGGACGCACCCACGAGATCAGCCGGCTGATCGGCCGCTCGCTGCGCGCCGTCATCGACTACAAGGCCCTCGGCGAGAACACCATCGTCCTCGACTGCGACGTCCTCCAGGCCGACGGAGGCACCCGCACCGCCGCCATCACCGGCGCCTACGTCGCCCTCGCCGACGCCATCACCTGGGCCCAGGGCAAGAAGATCGTCAAGGCCGGCCGCAAGCCCCTCACCGGCACGGTCTCCGCCATCAGCGTCGGCATCGTCGACGGCACCCCCCTCCTCGACCTCCGCTACGAGGAAGACGTCCGCGCCGAGACCGACATGAACGTCGTCTGCACCGGCGACGGCCGCTTCGTCGAGGTCCAGGGCACCGCCGAGGCCGAGCCCTTCGACCGCAAGGAGCTCAACGCCCTCCTCGACCTCGCCACCGCCGGCTGCGCCGACCTCGCCGCCTTCCAGAACGAGGCACTCGCGCGCACCCTCGGCACCCCCGGCGCGTAACACCCACCCTTCCCCGGGTGAAGAAGCAACCAAGAACGCACCGCACAGCGTCCTCACAGACACGGGCGCACGGGTCGAACCGTGCGCCCGTCCATGTGTCGACCAGTCCATGCGACGACCCGTCCATGTGCCGACCGGTCCATGCGACGACCGTTCCGTGTGACCATCCCGGGGAGGGACCGCACCATGGCTCTGCGCCGCCACCACCACCGCACCGCACTCGCCGTCACCGCCGCAGCACTGACCCTGACCGCGCTGGCCGGGTGCGGCGCCGTCGACAAGGCCCTCGACTGCGTCCGTACCGCCGACGCCATCGCCACCAGCGTCGGCAACCTCCAACAGGCCGTCTCAAACGCCTCGGGAGACGTGACCCAGGCGTCCGAGTCGCTCGACCAGATCGACCAGGAACTCGGCAAGCTCAAGGACACCACCGACAACGCCGACCTCGGCAAGGCCGTCGACGACCTCCAGGCCGGAGTCGGCCAGGTCCGCGCCTCCATCGAGGCGGGCGACACCACCCCCGACGTCGGCCCGGTCACCGACGCCGCCGGCGAGATCGGCAAGGTCTGCTCACCGTGAACCGGTGAGGCGAGACGGGGCGGGGCGGGCCCGGGGCACCTCCGCGACGGCGGGGGAGTGACAATCGATCCATGACCCGCCTGATCCTCGCCACCCGCAATGCCGGGAAAATCACCGAACTCCACGCGATCCTCGCCGACGCCGGCCTCAGCCACGAACTCGTCGGCGCGGACGCGTACCCCGAGATCCCGGACGTCAAGGAGACCGGCGTCACCTTCGCCGAGAACGCCCTGCTGAAAGCCCACGCCCTGGCCAAGGCCACCGGCCACCCGGCCATCGCCGACGACTCCGGCCTCTGCGTCGACGTACTCGGCGGCGCCCCCGGCATCTTCTCCGCCCGCTGGGCCGGCCGGCACGGCGACGACCAGGCCAACCTCGACCTGCTCCTCGCCCAGCTCGGCGACATCGACACCCCGCACCGCGCCGCCCACTTCGCCTGCGCCGCCGCCCTCGCCCTCCCGGACGGTACGGAACGCGTCGTCGAAGGCCGCATGCCCGGCACCCTCCGCTTCGCCCCGGCCGGCGCGCACGGCTTCGGCTACGACCCGATCCTCCAGCCCGAGGGCGAGACGCGTACCTGCGCGGAACTCACCCCGGCGGAGAAGAACGCCATCAGCCACCGCGGCAAGGCGTTCCGCGCGCTGGCACCGGTGGTGCGGGAGCTGGTGGGCTGAGGCGCGGGCAGCAGAAACGGCCTGCGCGTCGATTCCTCGAAGCGCAGGCCGTTCAGTGTGCGGCGGAAGGGATTCGAACCCTCAAGCCGTTTCACGGGCCACAGATCCTAAGTCTGCTGTGTCGCCGTTGCACCACCGCCGCCAGCCGCCAGTCATCGTACGGGCGGAGAGCCCAGTTTACTTGGCACGGACGGAGACTGGAGCCTGCCCCGGCAGGAACCAGGATTCGATCACGGGGCAGCCGACCGGTTTCCTCCTCGACACCATGTGCTGGTGATCGCATGGCAGTTGGGACAGAGCATCCGCAGGTTCTCGCGGCGATCGTCGCAGGGGTCGCCGTTGACGTGATCGATCTCCAGCGTCATGGGCTTTCCCAGCCAGACCGCTTCCGTGCCGCATCCGGCGCAGTTCTGCGGCGTGCCCAGATCGAGCAGCGCCTGGCGCAGCCGGGTCGCACGGCTTCGCGGGCCGGCGTGGCGTACGAGAACATCCTCGGCGCGCCTTTTCGGCGCGTGTCGTTTTGAACGCTGATGGGCCTGCCCCAGGAAATGCGACGTGTCGATTCCCTGTTCCGACACCCAGGTACGGAGCAGGGCGCGTTGGGCACCGTTGTCGGCTCGTCCGAGGCGTCGCAGCGTCTCTGCGATGCTGACGGACCGTGCGACCGCCTCGACGACCCGATCGGGGTCGGGGCGTGGACGCCTGCCCGTGGGCCGGAAGTGCGAAACGTCGATGGCGTAGTGGGTGAACCGCCTCATCAGGTAGCGGCCGAGTCGTTCGTACGGGGGAGTGCCGAGATGGGCGATGACCTCTTCGATGGTGTGGCACTCGGCCGCCGCTTCCGCGAGCGTCGCCCGGTCGTACGTGCGGGAGGCGTTCATCGCGCCGCCGCCGGTGTGCGGACGGGACGCCTGCGGTCGGTTCGGGAACGTTTGCTCCGTCCTCTGTACGAATCAGTCGTCGAGTGACAGTTGGGACACAGCATCCGGAGGTTCTCCACCCGGTTGTTCCGCCAATTGCCGTCGATGTGGTCGACCTCCAGCGGCAAGGGGCGCCCCTGCCAGGTCCCGGCGTTACCGCACCCGGTGCAGCGCTCCTCGACACCGAGGAGCGTCAGGGCTCGCTTCAAGCGGCTGCTCTGCTCGCGGCGTGCCGCGGCGGGGTCCTGTTCGACGAGCAGCTCCTCCGGAGTGCGATGCCGTCGGCCCTTCGACGAACGGGGCGCGGAGGATTCGAAATGGGAGGTATCGATCCCCAGGGACCTGACTCGGCGACTGATGTGGGAGTGGTTTCCCCCACCGCGTCCAGTCCCAGAAGACGCAATACGCCCACCATGGTCGTCGAAGCGGCGACAGCGGGTTCGAGCACCTCCTTGGTCCACCGTGTGCCCTCCCGCTCGAAGTGTGAGGTCGCGATGCCCATTTTTTTCGCATGCGATCCAGAAGGTAGCGCCGAGAGCCGCTCCAGGGCGGCAGCCCCAGACCGATCATGGCCTGGGACATGGTTCGCGACGACGCGGCTGCCTCCGACAGCACCTGATGCGTGTAAGGACTGACCGGCATCTCTTCCTCCCCGTCCGGCCGCGCGTTCGCGGCCTCGTACGGAGCAACGAACCGGTAATCGGACCGTCACGTCCGTCATGCGGTGAGATGCGGAAGGGCCCGTACCGCTTCCTCGACCGAAGCGGTACGGGCCCTTCCGTGCGGGTGCTGCGTCAGAACTTCGGGTCCGGCGACTGCGCGTGGACGAGCTCCGCCGCCTCCTCCGGGGTCTCCACCGAGGGCGGGGAGCCGTCGAGGGGCTTGTTGGCGGTCTCCTTCATGCAGGCCACGGAGACCACGCCGACCAGGGCGGCGGCCATCGCGTAGTACGCGGGCATGAGGTTCGTACCGCTCCAGCTGATCAGGGCGGTGATGACCAGGGGGGTCGTGCCGCCGAAGATCGACGCGGAGAGGTTGTAGCCGACGGAGAGCGAGCCGTACCGGACGTTCGTCGGGAAGAGGGCCGGGAGGGCCGCCGACATGGTGCCGAGCATGCAGAGCAGCGAGAGGCCCAGCATGAGCATGCCGATGGTGATGGCCGGGATGCTGCCCTGCCGGATCAGCAGGAACGACGGCAGCGAGAGCACCAGGAAGCCGAGCATGCCCGTCATCAGCAGCGGCTTGCGGCCGAAGCGGTCGGAGAGCTTGCCGACCTGGCTGATGAGCAGCATGAGGACGACCATCACCACGAGCAGGATCAGCAGGCCGTGGGTCTCGCTGTAGCCGAGCTCGTCGGAGAGGTACGTCGGCATGTACGAGAGGAGCATGTAGTCGGCGATGTTGTAGGCGCCGACCAGGCAGATGCAGAGGATCAGCGTCGGCCAGTAGTCGCGGAAGATCTTCGCGAGGTCGCCCTTGGCGGTGGTCTCCACGCTGTCGGCGGCCTCGGAGGCGTGGGCGGTGCCGCCCTCCAGCTTCTGGAAGGCGGGGGTCTCGTCGAGGCGGAGGCGGAGGTAGAGGCCGACGAGGCCGAGGGGGCCCGCGACGAGGAACGGGATGCGCCAGCCCCAGCTCTCCATCTGGCCGGTGTCGAGGAGCGCGTAGAGCGCGGTGACCAGGCCGGCGGCGCCGACGTATCCGGCGAGGGTGCCGAACTCCAGGAAGCTGCCGAAGAACCCGCGGCGCTTGTCGGGGGCGTACTCGGCGATGAAGGTGGAGGCGCCGCCGTACTCACCGCCGGTGGAGAAGCCCTGGAGCATGCGGAAGAAGATCAGCAGGGCGGGGGCCCAGATGCCGATCGCGTCGTGCGAGGGGATGAGGCCGATGGCGAAGGTGCCGATCGCCATCATGATCATCGTGAGGGCGAGGATCTTCTTGCGGCCGACCTTGTCGCCCATCGGGCCGAAGAACATGCCTCCGAGTGGCCGGACGAGGAAGGCCACGGCGAAGGTCGCGAAGGAGGAGAGCAGCTGGGTCGTGTCGTTCCCGGACGGGAAGAAGACGTGCCCCAGGGTGACGGCGAGGTAGGAGTAGATGCCGAAGTCGAACCACTCCATGGCATTGCCGAGTGAGGCCGCTTTCACCGCGCGCTTGACGGCCTGGTCGTCGGTGACCGTGATGTCGGTGCGGCGGAGTCTGGGGTTCTGGCGTTTCCGGACGGCCCGGAAGAGCATGGGGTGGCGCTTGACCGCGTCGGGGTCGGCCGCCTGGTGGGGGTCGGTGGCCGCCATGGCCGGGTCCTTTCCTCGGAGGGTGTTCCAAGAAAGGCTTCTGTACGGTCATGGCGGTCGCAAACCGATCGGCCCGGTGATTGCGAGGTCCCTCACAGCTTCGCGACAGGTTCCTGCCGTTTCCTGCGGGTTTCCCGGCTCCTCGGTTTCCGCGGGTTCCCCCGGGCCTGCGGGTTCGGTGTGCAGTGGTGAACACCGAACACCGCCCGAGGGGGTGCGTCAGATCTTGAGGTCCTTGATGATCTTCGCGACGTGGCCGGCGGCCCGGACGTTGTAGAAGGCGTGTTCGATCAGGCCCTGCTCGTCGACGACGAAGGTGGACCGGATGGTGCCCGTCACCGTTTTGCCGTAGTTCTGCTTCTCGCCGTAAGCGCCGTAGGCCGCGAGGACCTCCTTGGACGGGTCGGCGACCAGGGTGACCTTGAGGTTCTCCTGCTCGCGGAACTTCGCGAGCTGCTCCGGCTTGTCGGGCGAGATGCCGATGACGTCGTATCCGGCACCGCTCAGCAGGTCCAGGTTGTCGGTGAAGTCGCAGGCCTGCTTGGTGCAACCGGGGGTAAGGGCCTTGGGGTAGAAGTAGACGATCACCTTGCGGCCCTTGTGGTCCGCGAGCGACACGTCCTTGCCGTCGGCGTCCGGAAGGGTGAAGGCGGGGGCGGTGTCGCCGGGCTGGAGGCGCTCGCTCATGGTTCTCCTCGGGTGGCGCGTGGGGTGTACGCGACCGAGCGTAATAGGGGTGCCGCCGGGTGTGCGGGCGGTCGAGCTGACAGACTGTCGATGAAGGTTTACCGGACGACCACCACGGAGGCGGCGCAGTGTCGGATACGAGGACCCCTGCGCAGATCGAGGCGGACATCATCAGCAGGCGCGAGCAGCTGGCTGTGGTCCTCGACGAGATCGGGGTGCGGGTGCACCCGAAGACGATCATCGGTGACGCGAAGGCCATGGTCGCCGAGAAGGTGGACCGCACGGCGGGCCGCGCGTACGTCGCGGTGAATCGTTCGGTCTCGGACGTGAAGGCGCGATTCGTGGCGGAGGACGGCTCGCCGCGGCTGGAACGGGTGGTGCCGGTGGCGCTGCTCGCGGTCGGTGTGGTGGGTCTGCTGGTCGTGTCGGTGCGGCGCCCGAAGGGCAGCCGGCGCCGGTAGGTGGGTGGCGCCGGGCGTGGCCGGTCCGGTGGGACCGGCCGCCCGGTGGTCGCCCGGCGGCGCGGGGAGGATACGCGTCGTGGCGCGGATGCGGGTGGACGTACCCCCTACGGCGTACGGGCGGTGGTCCGGCGGGTAGGTTGCGGGGCGTGAGCGACAACACCCAGGACGACAAGCTGCCCATCCGCATGCTGCACGACCGTGTGCTGGTCCGGTCCGACTCGCCGGAGGGCGAGCGCCGGTCCGGAGGCGGCATTCTGATTCCCGCGACGGCCGCGGTGGGCCGCCGTCTGGCGTGGGCCAGGGTGGTGGCCGTGGGCCAGAACGTGCGGTCGGTCGAGCCGGGGGACCGGGTGCTGTACGACCCCGAGGACCGTGCCGAGGTCGAGGTGCGGAGTGTGGCGTACGTACTGATGCGGGAGCGGGATCTGCATGCGGTGGCTGCGGACCGTTTCGAGGGCTCGGTCGATTCGACGGGGCTGTATCTGTAACCGCTGTCCCTCGTGGTGGGGCCCGTGGAGCCCGGTGACTCCTGTCACCGGGCTCCACCGCGTTTGTTGCTACGGTGGAACGACCCGACGAGACGCGCCGTACCGGGCAAGGCAAAGACGACGCGGTCCGTGTTGTTCCGTGCGTCAGTCGTCGGAGGTGGCCGTCGTGGCCTGGGTTCTCTTGATCGTTGCCGGCCTGCTCGAAGTGGGCTGGTCGGTCGGTATGAAGTACGCGGAGGGGTTCACCCGGCTGTGGCCGAGCGTGTTCACCGTCCTCGGGATCGTGGCCAGCATGCTGCTGCTGGCGCAGGCGGCGAAGTCGCTGCCGATCGGCACGGCCTACGGCGTGTGGGTGGGGATCGGGGCCGCCGGTGCGGCGGTGCTCGGGATGGTGGTGCTGCACGAGCCGGTGACCGCCGCGCGGATCTTCTTCGTCTGCCTGCTGCTGGTGTCCGTGGTGGGGCTGAAGGCGACTTCGGGGCACTGAGCCCCCGGTCTCCCCGGTCTCCCCGGGTATCTCCGGGTCTCCCGGTCTCACCGCCAGGGGTACGGGAGGTTCGGGCCCCGGTCCGGGCCGCGGGCTCCCTCGGCCGGGCCGCCGCCCGTGCTGCCGTCCCCGGTGGGGCCGCCGCCGTCGCCGGTCTCCCCGGTGGTGGTGCCGGTCTCCCCGCCGCCTTCGGCGGTGCCCGCGTCGGTGCCGCCGGCGTTCGTACCGCCGGTGTCGTTGCCGTTGCCGCCGTTCGCGGTGGACCCGCCCGCGCCGTTCGTGTTGGAGCCGTTGGCGTTGGAGCCCCCGGTGGGGCCGCCGCCGGTGGTGCCGCCCGTGCCGGTGGCGGTCGGGCCGGGGGTGGCCGGGGTGGTGCCGGCGGAGGTGGTGGGGGTGGCGCCGCTCGGGGTGTCCGACGGGGAGTCGGGGTCGGCGGGCGACGACTCGTCCTCGGAGGGGTCGGGTTCCTCGCTGCCCTCCGCCAGGTCCAGGTCGAAGTCCTGCACCTCGGAGCCTTCGAGGGCGGCCGCGGTGTAGTCGGCCCAGGTCTCGGCGGGGGCGCCGCCGCCGTTGACGCGGGACTGGCCGAGGGCTCCGTACAGGGACTCCTGCGTTCCGGTGTCCGGGTCCTGGCCCATGACGGCGACGACGGTCGCGAGGTCGGGGGTGTAGCCGGCGAACCAGGCGGCCTTGTCCTCCTCGGCGGTGCCGGTCTTCCCGGCGGCGGGGCGGCCCGCGCCCTGTGCGGCCGTACCGGTGCCGCCTTCGACGACGCTCCGCAGGATCGCGGTGGTGGTGTCGGCGGCCTGCCGGCTGACGGCCTGCCGGGTGGTGCGGTCGGGGAGCGAGACGCTCCGGCCGTCCTTGGTGACCTTCTCCACCAGGGTGTACGTGCCGTGCCGCCCGTGGTTGGCGAGGGTCGCGTACGCCTCGGTCATGTCGAGCACGCTGGCGGTGGCCGGGCCGAGCGCGATGGACGGGGAGGCGGTCAGGTCGGGGGTGTCCTCGGGGACGCCGAGGTCGATCGCGGTCTCCTTGACCTTCTCCGGGCCGACGTCCTCGGCCATCTGCGCGTACACCGCGTTGACGGACTTGTCGGTGGCCTCGCGGACGGTGATGGATCCGTAGCTGACGTCGTCCTCGTTTGCGGGGGCGTACCCGGTGTCCCCCTGGCGCCCTTGGACGGGGCGCTCGTTGGTGCCGTCGTAGCGGGTGTTCGGGGTGATCCGGCGGCCGTCCTGGGTGGTGGCGCCGGTGGCGACGGCTGCGGTGAAGACGAACGGCTTGAAGGTGGAGCCGACCTGGTAGTCGCGGCGGGTCGCGTTGTTGACGTACTGCCGGGTGTAGTCGATCCCGCCGTACAGGGCGACGACCTTGCCGGTGCCGGGGTCGATGGAGGCTCCGCCGACGCGGACGTTGCGGTCGGCCGCGCGGCTGTCGTCGGTCCGGGAGGTCACGTTCTCCTCGACGGCGTCCACGAAGGCGTCCTGCTTCCCCTTCTCCAGGGTGGTGGTGATCCGGTAGCCGCCGGTGGCGAGGGTCTCCTCGTCGACGATCCCGTGGCCGGTCAGGTAGTCCTTGACGGCGTCGACGAGGTAACCGCGCTGCCCGGAGAGGCCGGTGGAGGTCTTCGCCCCGTCCGGTGGCGGGAAGGTGAGCGCCGCGCGGGCGGAGGCGCCGAGCCACTCCTCCTTGACCATGCCGTCGAGCACGTAGTTCCAGCGGGCGAGGACGGCCGGCTTGTTCTCCGGGTGGGCGACGACGTCGTACGCGCTGGGGGCGTTGAGGAGCGAGGCGAGGTACGCGCCTTCGGCGACGCCGACGTCGGTGACGTCCTTGCCGTAGTACGCCTGGGCGGCCGCCTGGATGCCGTAGGCGTTGCGGCCGAAGTAGCTGGTGTTGAGGTACCCCTCGAAGATCTGGTCCTTGGTCTGCTCGCGGTCCAGCTTGATCGCGATGAAGAACTCCTTGGCCTTGCGGACGACCGTCTGCTCCTGGCCCAGGTAGTAGTTCTTGACGTACTGCTGGGTGATGGTCGAACCGCCCTGCCTGCCCTTGCCGGTGACGGTGTTCCAGGCGGCGCGGACCATGGCGCTGATGTCGACGGCGCGCTCGGAGTAGAAGTTGCGGTCCTCGGCGGCGAGCACCGCGTGCTGGACGTCCTTCGGTACCTGGGCGAGCTGGACGTTCTCCCGGTTGACGTCGCCGTCGCGGGCGATGACCGCCCCGTCGCGGTAGAGGTAGACGTTGCTCTGGGCGGTGGCGCTGGAGTTCGCGGCGGGGATGTCGACGAGCTGGTAGCCGACGACGAAG
Source organism: Streptomyces sp. NBC_01335 (assembly GCF_035953295.1). GTDB lineage: Bacteria > Actinomycetota > Actinomycetes > Streptomycetales > Streptomycetaceae > Streptomyces. Next base: position 2,870,299 of record NZ_CP108370.1, on the reverse strand, counting down.
CCGCCGACGAGCAGGACGGCGACGAGCAGGACGGCCCCGAGCACCATCCGCCAGGTCGGGACGAGGCGGCGCCAGCCCTTCCGCCTGGGGCGTTTCGCGCGCTTCTGCGCGGCCTCGGCGTGCGGTGTTCCGTCCGGTGTTCCGTCCGGGTGTTCCTCCCCGGCGGGCGCGGCGCCTTCGTCTCCGGAAGGTTCCCCCGAGGGGTCCCGGGGGGCCCAGCGCTCTGGCTCGTCGCTCATGTCGGTGAAGACTCCTCGGCCGCGGACAGTTCTCCCATACTGCCCCTTTCGCACCGATAACCCTCGGAACGCACCTGGTTGCGCCCCGGTACGCCCCGCCGGATGCCGCGCGCGCCCCCGGAAAAGAGGTCGCCGGGCGCCGGAAAGCTGGGCTAGTGTCGGCCGCTTTGGTGCCGGGAGGGGGAGAGACGTGCGGCTCTATGCCGTGGTGGCGGCGGGTGGGTTCCGCCGGCATGCCACCTACCGGATGGCGACGATGGCGGGGATCTTCACCAACACCGTCTTCGGCTTCATCATCGCGTACACCTACACCGCGCTGTGGTCGGAGCGGCCGGACCTCGGCGGCTACGACACCGCGCAGGCGCTGACCTACGTCTGGCTGGGACAGGCGCTGCTGATGACGTGTTCGCTGATGGGCGGCGGATTCGAGGGCGACCTGATGGAGCGCATCCGCACCGGCGACATCGCGATCGACCTCTACCGGCCCGCCGACCTCCAGTGCTGGTATCTGGCCGGGGACCTGGGCCGGGCCGCCTTCAACTTCCTGGGGCGCGGCGTCGTACCGATGGCGATCGGTGCGTTCGCCTTCGACCTGGCCCTGCCCGTCTCGCCCTGGACGTGGCTGGCGTTCCTGGTGTCACTGACGCTCGGGGTGGTGGTCAGCTTCGCCGTCCGCTTCCTCGTCGCGCTGGCCGCGTTCTGGCTGATGGACGGGGCGGGGGTACTGCAGATCAGCTTTCTGACGGGGCTGTTCTTCTCGGGGCTGCTGCTGCCGCTCAACCTGTTCCCGGGGCTGCTGGGCGAGGTGGCGCGGGCCCTGCCGTGGTCGGCGTTCCTCCAGGTGCCCGCCGACGTGTTCCTCGGCGAGCGCACCGGATGGGACCTGGTGGGGGCGCTCGCCTTCCAGGCCGGCTGGGCGCTGGTCCTGCTGCTGGCGGGCCGGGTGCTCCAGTCCGTCGCGACGAGAAGAGTGGTGGTGCAGGGTGGCTGACACGGTGCTCGCCCCGGGCGGCGACGGCGGCGGCAGCGGAACGGGCGGCGGCAGCGGTATGGATGAGGGTGCGGGTACGGGACGGGGAGCGGGGCCCGGGGCCTTCGCCCGGCCCGGTCCCGTCGAGCGGTCGCCGCTGGTGGAGGGGGTCCGCGCCTACCGGCTCATCGCGGGGATGTGGATCCGCTCGACGATGGCGTACCCGGCGTCGTTCGCGATGACCACGCTCGGCAACTTCCTCGCGACCGTCTTCGACTTCGTCACCATCATGCTGATGTTCGGCCACGTCGACGTGCTGGGCGGCTACTCCCTGCCGGAGATCGCCCTGCTGTACGGGATGGCGGCGACCGCGTTCGGGCTGGCCGACCTGCTGCTCGGGTCCCTGGACCGGATCGGCGAGCGGGTGCGGGACGGCACGTTCGACACGCTGCTGGTGCGGCCGGTGCCGGTGCTGGTGCAGGTGGCGGCCGACCGGTTCGCGCTGCGCCGGGTGGGGCGCATCGTTCAGGGGCTGATGGTGCTGGGGTACGCCCTGGTGGTCCTCGACATCGACTGGACCCCGCTGAAGGTGCTGCTGGTGCCGCTGGCGGTGGTGAGCGGCGGGGCGTTCTTCGGGGCGGTCTACGTCGGCGGGTCGGTCGTCCAGTTCTTCGCCCAGGACGCGGCGCAGGTGCAGAACTCCTTCACGTACGGCGGCCAGACCCTGTTGCAGTACCCGCCCTCGGTCTTCGCCCGGGAGCTGGTGCGCGGGGTGACGTTCGTCGTGCCGCTGGCCTTCGTCAGCTGGCTGCCGGCGCTGTACGTACTGGGGCGGGAGTACCCGGTGGCGCTGCCGGAGTGGGTGGCGTTCCTGTCGCCCCTGGTGGCGGCAGGGTGCGGGCTGCTCGCCGGGCTGGCGTGGCGCGCCGGGCTTCGGGCGTACCGGAGCACGGGAAGTTGACCGGGGGCCGGGGCGGGGGTCGGGCGGGGTTACGGGAACGGGGTTCGGGCGTGGAGACGGGAGCGGGCATGGCGCGGAACACGGGCACGGGTGTGGCGACGATGGGGACGACGGCGGGAGCGGTGGTGGGGACGACGGTGGCGGAGGACGTACGGGCTCCGGTGGCCGACGACTCGTTCATCGAGCTGGAGGGGGTGGAGAAGGTCTTCGAGGTACGCCGCAGGTCGGGCTTCCTGCGCCGCGAGCGCCGCGAGGTGCGCGCGGTGGACGGGATCAGCTTCCGGGTGGCACGCGGCGAGATGGTCGGGTACATCGGCCCGAACGGTGCGGGCAAGTCGACGACGATCAAGATGCTGACCGGAATCCTGACGCCGAGCGGCGGCCGGCTGCGGGTCGCGGGCGTCGACCCGTCGCGCGAACGCACCCGGCTGGCGCACCGCATCGGGGTGGTGTTCGGGCAGCGCACCACGCTGTGGTGGGACCTGCCGCTGAAGGACTCGTACCGGCTGATGCACCGCATGTACCGCATCCCGGACGCGCGTTACCGCGAGAACCTCGACCGGTGTGTCGAACTCCTCGATCTGGCAACTCTGTTGGACACGCCGGTACGTCAACTCTCCCTCGGGCAGCGGATGCGCGGCGACATCGCGGCGGCGCTGCTGCACGACCCGGAGGTGCTGTACCTGGACGAGCCGACCATCGGGCTCGACATCATCTCGAAGACCAAGGTGCGGCAGTTCCTCAAGGACCTCAACGAGGAGCGGTCCACCACCGTCCTGCTCACCACCCACGACCTCACCGACATCGAGCAGTTGTGCCGCCGGGTGATGGTGATCGACCACGGCCGGCTGATGTATGACGGCGCGCTCGCCGGGCTGCACGAGGCGGGCGGGAGCGAACGCGTCCTGGTGGTGGACCTTGAGCGTGAACTCCCTCCGATCACCGTGGAGTCGGAGGGTCCGCTGCGGGCGCGGGTGCTCAGGACGGAGGGGCCGCGCCAGTGGCTGGCGCTCCCGGCGGACGCCTCCGTCGCCCCTCTGGTGGCACGGATCGCGGCGGAGTACCCGCTGAAGGACCTCTCGGTGCGGGAGCCCGACATCGAGGACGTGATCGCCCGGATGTACGCGGCGGGGCCGCACCCCGACGCGTAGGGCGGGGCGCCCTGGTCCGGTGGAGCGTGCCGTGCATAGGGTGTGCGTCATGACGAGCGAACTCCCCGACATGCGTGCCTCCGACGCCGAGCGGGAACGGATCGCGGAGATCCTGCGGGACGCCATGGCCGAAGGCCGCCTGGACATGGGGGAGTTCGAGCAGCGGCTGGAGTCGGCCTATGCGGCCCGCACGCGGGGCGAGTTGACTCCGCTCGTCCGTGATCTGCCGGTCTCCGGAACGCCGTTGCCGGATGTGGGCGGGGCCGCGGTGCCGGTGTGGTCGGAGCGGATCGGCGGGGAGCCGACGTCGACGGGCGGGTTCGCGCTCTGGGGTGGCTTCGGCCGCAAGGGGCGCTGGACGGTGGGCCGGACGTTCACCTCGTTCGCCATGTGGGGCGGCGGCGCCATCGATCTGCGCGAGGCGCGTTTCGCGGAGCGCGAGGTGACGATCCGGTGCGTCGCGATCATGGGCGGGGTGAGGGTCACCGTGCCGCCTGACGTCCATGTGCGGGTCAACGGGATCGGCTTCATGGGCGGGTTCGACGAGCGGACCAGGGACGAGGGGGAACCCGCCCCCGACGCGCCGAGGGTGACCGTCACCGGCTTCGCGCTGATGGGCGGCGTCGGGGTCGAACGCAAGTGGAGCAGGGCGGAGCGCCGCCGCCGCAAGGAAGCCGAAGCGGAGGCGCGGGCGGACGCGAGGGCGGACGCGGTGGGCCGGGCGGAAGCGCCCCGGACGGTGGACGGACCGGGTGAGGCGCGCGGGCCCGGTAGCGGCAAGAAGCTGCTCTGAGGCGGGTGCGGGGGCAGGCGCTCGTGCTGGTGCCGGGTCCGGTCCGGCCCCGGGTGGTCATCCCTTCGGGCCGCCGGTCAGCAGGCCGAGGTCGATGCTGTCGGCGAGGGCCCGGTACCCCGTGTCGTTGAAGTGCAGGTGGTCGCCGCTGTCGTAGTCGGCCCGGATGCGTTGCGGGGCGGCGGGGTCGCGGACCACCGCGTCGAAGTCCACGTACGCGTCGAACACCCCCTGGGCCCGGATCTGTTCGTTGACCTCCTGGCGGATGGCCTCGCGGGCGGGCGTGTAGTTCCCGATGCCCTCGAAGGGCGTCAGCGTCACCCCGATCACCCGCAGCCCCCGGGCGTGGCCCTGGGCGGTGAGGCGGCGCAGGGCGTCCACGACCCGCTGCGGGTCCAGGTTCTCGGAGGCGGTCTGGGCGTCGTTGATGCCGAGCGCGACGATCACCGTACGCACGCCGGTGACGTCCAGCGCGTCACGGGCGAAGCGGGTGGTGCCCGCGATGCCGCCCCGGCCGTCGGAGAGCAGGCGGTTCCCCGAGATGCCCTGGTTCGCCATGCCCCAGCGGCCCTTCAGGCGGTCGGACAGGAGGTCCGGCCAGCGCCGGTTGGCGCCGGGGGTGGAGCCGCTGCCCGCCGTGAGCGAGTCGCCGAACGCGACGACCGTGCCCGAGGCGGTCGTACTGAACACGTCCACGGCCGTCAGATAGCGCCAGTCGTCGACGGGCCAGGTGGTGCGGGCGCCGACCAGGTACGAGGTCTGGAACGCGCGCGGGTGCTGCGTGACGTGCCCGCCGGTCGTGAGCGTACGGAAGGACACCACCAGGTTCGAGTCGGCCGCGATCCTCGTCGTCACGGCGTCGCTCACGATCCGCCCGCCCGCCGGGACGGTGACCTTCCCCGCGCCCCCGAACGTCACCGGGCGCGCGTTCACCCGCGCCCGGTCGACCACCAGCGCGCCGGTGCCGAAGAGGTTCGAGAGGGTGATCCGCGCCGCGTCGCCGCCGGTACTGCTGTGCACCGTGTTGCGTACGGTCGTGCCCGCCGGGTCGTGCGCCGTGTCCGAGGCGGCGCTCACCGGCGCTGCCGTCCAGGTGGCGACCCACCGGCCGCTCGCCGCGGAGGGTTCGCGGCCGGCCGGGTGTTGGCCGGCCGCCCGCAGACCGGTGTCGCGGGGGTCGGTGAGCAGCGCCGTACCGACGGCGAGGGCGGCGGCGAGTACGGCGGTGACGGTCACGAGGACCAGGAGCAGGGCGCGCGGGCGGCGCCGGGCGCCCACCCCGGGGCTCCCGCCGGGCTCGCGGGGGCCGGGACCCGGTCCGGCCTGGTCACTGCGGACGACCCTGGACATGTGCGGTACGGCTCCTCGTGTTCGGCCCGGCTCCCCGGGACATCGGTGCGCGACGGGCCGCCGGGAACTGGGCGGGCGGCCCGGGAGTAGGACAGTGGGGACAATGCGTACGACGGGGGAAGACGTGTACGCGAACGGACGGCGCGGTCGTACGGGACCGGGTGAACGGCGGACCGGGACACGGCAGGAAAGCGAGGCGGGACGCGGTGGATCGTAATGAACGGGGCGGGAGCGCGGGGCCGGAACACGGCAGAGACCCGGATCCGGATGCTCCGGCGGGTGCCGGTGCTCCCACGGGTCCGGACGCCCCCACGGGTCCGGACACTCCGGTGGGCTCGGACACTGCGGCGGGTCCGGACACTCCGGTGGGTGCCGACCGTACGGTACAAGCTCCGCGTGCGGCCGGGCGGGCCGCCGCCCCCCTGGCCTCGTTCGCGTACACCGCCGCCGACGAGGAGAAACGGCGCGGGGTGCGCCGGATGAAGACCACCGCCACCGGGCTGCTCCTGCTGGTCGCGCTCGTGTACACGCTCGCCACCTGGGCGAAGAACGCGGGCGTGGGCGGCTGGCCCGGTTACGTCGCCGCCGCGGCCGAGGCGGGCATGGTGGGTGCGCTCGCCGACTGGTTCGCCGTGACGGCCCTCTTCCGCCGGCCGCTCGGCCTGCCCATCCCTCACACCGCGATCATCCCCACGAAGAAGGACCAGCTGGGGGCCTCGCTCGGGTCGTTCGTGGGCGAGAACTTCCTCTCCGCCGACGTGGTGCGCGGCCGGATCCACGCGCTGGGCATCGGCGGGCGGGTCGGTGCCTGGCTCGCGGAGCCGCAACACGCCGACCGGGTCACCGCCGAGCTGGCGACCGCGTTGCGCGGGGCGCTGACCGTGCTGCGGGACGCCGATGTGCAGGCCATCGTCGGGGAGGCGATCACCCGGCGGGCCGACGCCGTGGAGGTCGGGCCCGGGCTCGGGAAGATGCTGGAGAAGGTGGTGGCCGACGGCGGTCACCGCAAGGTCGTGGACCTGGTCTGCGTCCGCGCGCACGACTGGCTGGTCCTGCACGGCGACGCGGTGATGGACGCGGTGCAGGGCGGGGCGCCCGGCTGGACGCCGAGGTTCGTCGACAAACGCGTGGGGGAGCGGGTCTACAAGGAGCTGCTGCGGTTCGTCACGGAGATGCGGGACATGCCGGGCCACCCGGCCCGCGAGTCCATCGACACGTTCCTGGCGGACTTCGCCGCCGATCTCCAGACGGACCGGGACACCCGGGAACGCGTGGAGCGGCTGAAGTCGGAGATCCTGGGGCGCCGCGAGGTGCAGGACGTGATCGCCTCCGCCTGGTCCTCCGTACGTACGATGATCATCGCGGCGGCCGAGGACGAGCGGAGCGAACTGCGGCTGCGGGCGCGGGCTTCGCTGATGTCGCTGGGGGCCCGCCTCGCCACCGACGAGCGGCTCCAGGACAAGCTGGAGGGGTGGCTGGAGGACGCGGCGGCCTACGTCGTCACCACGTACCGCACCGAGATCACCTCGCTGATCAGCGACACCGTCGCGGGCTGGGACGCCGACCAGACCTCGAAGAAGATCGAGGCCCACATCGGCCGCGACCTCCAGTTCATCCGGATCAACGGCACGGTGGTCGGCGCGCTCGCCGGCCTCGCGATCTACACGGTGTCGCGGGCGCTGGGGGGCTGAGGCTGTCCCGCCAGGTTGCGGGACAGCCTGGGGCGCCCGGCGCCCGGGTCCGACGGTTCCGCTGGTACGGCCGGTTCCGCCGGGGTTGTCGGGCCCCCGGGGCTGCCGGGTCCCGGGGCCCTCAGGCCGCGCGGCGGGTGACGGCCCAGGACGCGGCGGCGACCCCGCCGGCGACGGTGAAGACGGCGGGCCAGGCGCCGAGCTTCTTGGCGAGCACGTGCGAGCCGGCGAAGGCGGCGACGTACGCCGTGGTCAGGCCGGTGGCGGCGCGGGGGCCGGCCGTCCGGTTCCACTCGTACGCGGCGACCGCCCCGGCCACGGCGAGCGCGGCGCCGCCCAGGGGGCGCTTCCGGGTCCACCGGGCCACCCCGTAACCGCCGACGAGTCCGCTCGCCGCCACTGCCGCTGCCGGAATCTTCGCCATGGCAGGCACCTTCGCTTTCGTGTTGTCGTCCGAGCCCCGTCGCGACGCGTCCCGCGTCGGCGTCCGGGGAATTCCGAGGCTAACGCGCCACTACGTGCCCGAACCACGGACCCCGGCGGCGAAGGGGTGCACAGGCGTTTACCCGAGGGGTGAACGCCTGCACCCACCGGGCGTGCCCGCCCGCACCGCCTTCCGGCGCCCTCACCGCTGCCCGGAGATCGCCGCCGCGGCCCTGCTCGCCCTGCTGGTCACCCTGCTGCTGCCGGGAACCGGCGGCGCGAAGGCGGGTACGGTCGCGGGGACGAACGAGCGGGCGGACCGGAAGGCAGGTGCGCCGGCCAGAGCCATTCAGGAGGGCGCATGACCGGCCGGGCCACAGCGGGGGTTTCCGGGGCCCTGGATGCTTCTGGGGCCCCGGGTGCTTCTGGGGTTTCCGGGGCGCACGATGCCTCCGGGGCGTCCGGGGTACCGGACGTCGGTACCGGCAAGGCGGCGATCCTGCTGGCGGCCCGGCGGGCGTTCATGCGGAACGCGTACGCCGAGGTCACCATCCGCGGCATCGCGTCCGACGCCGGAGTGAGCCCGTCCCTGGTGGTCAAGCACTTCGGCCGCAAGGAGAGCCTGCACCCCGAGGGGGAAGGCTCCCGCACAACCCCGGAGCGCCTCGCGGACCTCTACGCGCCGGCACTCCAGGCCCTGCTCGCGGGAGCGGGGGCGGGTGCGGAACGGGATCAGCCCGGATACGGGTCGTAGCAGTCGGGCACCGGGTAGTACAGCGCCTCCCAGGTCCGGGCACCGATCACGCCGTCCTCCGGCAGCCCGTGGCACCCCTGGATCCACTCGACCTTCGCCTGGGTCGCGGCCCCGAACTTCCCGTCGACGTTCAGCTTCGGCACCAGCCCTCCCCACACGTTGCTCAGGCACTGCGCCTGCTTCACCGCGTCCCCGCTGCTGCCGGCCCGGAGCACCGGCCGGTCCGAGGCCGCGGTGTACGCGCACCCGCCCGGCACGGTGGCCACGGCGGGGGCGGCGGGCGTCTCCGGGGAAGCGGCGGCGGCCCCGGGCGCGACCGCGAAGGCCCCCAGCGTCAGCGCGGTGGCCCCCGCGAGGGCGACGACGCGCCGCTTCAGCGGCTTCGGGGCGGAGTGAGCGGGCGAGGACGCGGTACGGGAGACGGTCATGCCGGAACCTCCGGTTCGGGGTACGCCGGGCTCCCACGGACCGGCCAGGAACCGGCCCGGTGGAGCGCGCACCGCGATCCGGACCGGGATCCCACGCGGAGCCCCGGCGGTCCGCGGTGCGTCCATCAACGTAACCACAGGTGAGCGCGGCGGGCAGGGCGTGCGGTGGGGGGCGCGGGAGGCGCGCGGTCCGGGCAGGGGTCGCGCGCGGGCCGCCGGGGGCGCCGGGGCGGAGGTGTGCCGGGGGTGCCGGGCGGGCCCAGGGCGGCTCGGGCAGCCGGATCCGGTTACGGCCCCCCGTTCCCACTCGCCCTCACCAGACGAGGACGCCGCCACCGATCGCCAGCGCCCGGTGACAGGCCGCCTCGACGTTCGTGAGCCGGTCCCCGATGCTCCGCACCGCGTCGGCGAGCGGTACGTCCCCCGCGTTGTTCCTCCGCCGCGCGACGGACACGAGGTTCTCCCGCACCAGCGCGCACTCGTCCAACAGCGCGAACACCTCGTCGGGCTGCGCGACCAGCCACCCCTCGGCGAGCTCCGGGAAGAACCGTGCCCCGAGCGCCCGTACGGCCTCCGATGCCCAGACGCTCGTCCGCCACACCTCCGGCCCGGCCAGGTCCGAACAGTCCTCGGGCGTGTCCAGCACATGCGACTCCCCGGTCCCGTCGTCCAGCACGAACACGCTCACCATCAGGGTCATGGCGGCAGTGCAGCACGGAGGTTGGGGGCGGGACCATCGGATTTCCGAGGGCCCGAGCCGGGGCGGGCGCAGCGGCGCCCCGGCTCGGGCCGAACGGTGATCAGACCTGGCCGACCCCGGCGAAGAAGCCCACCGACGGGTCCTCGGGCGTGCCGATCAGCAGAGCCCGGTCCAGGAGTCCGTTGTAGTGCTCGCAGCTGGTCTCAGGCAGCAGGACACAGGCGTGGCACGCCGCGAGATTGATACCGCCCACGCCGCCGCCTTCGGACTCGACGCACAGCGGGTCGGCCGAGCACCACTGGGCGCGTATCAGTGCAGATCGGAGACTGGCGGCGAGCTTGTCGGGCTCGCCCTGGGCGACCAGGCCGCCGAGGCTGCCGGCGGAGTCGCTGGTGGCGGTCGAGATCAGGAGGCCCGCCATCGAGTCGTCGACGTAGAGCCGCTCGCGCAGCGACGCTGCCGGGTAACCGCCGTCCAGACTCCATTCGTTGATCAGGACATGGGCCAGTGTGTGCAGCAGCACCATGCGGGGAGACGCGGGAGAATCGGGGACGTTCGCAGAGTCCTTCGCACGCTCCCGCATCAGACGGAGATGGTTCGCACGCAGGCGGTCGGCGCGCGCGGCGACTGCGGTGTTCCGTGCCCATTCGTCGACGCGCTCTTCGTCGAGACGGAGGAACACCCCCTCTCCCTGAACCTCCATGGCGGGCAGCCAGTCGGTCGGGGCGAGTGACAGTTCCGCCTCGTGGACGTCCGTGTTGGTCTCGGGCGTGTCCACCCGGGAGAACGCCTTGAGCACCCTGACCTCGCGGAGACGCTTCACCAGCATCGGCCCGACCACACCGTACGGATGCAGGACGGAGGCGGAGGACCGCGGCGGCTCGCAGACGAACTGCTCCTCGTGGTCGGTCCCGCTCTCGGGCTGCCCCACGATCAGCGTCTTGTACTCCTGCCTGCGCAACTCGTGGAACGCGCTGTCCTCCTGGCCCTGGTCGGGATCGACGCCTCGGCTCTCGGCGGCGATGAGTGCGCGCACCGCCTCGACGGAGAACTCGTACTTCAACTGTATGGCGAGCACTCTCAGGTAGACCTTCATGGCATCGTCGTCCATCGTCCGTAGATCGTCCATGTGCGGCTCCAGACGTGACGCCTGTCCCGAACTGTGCGGCGGGATCGACAGCGCCGTCCTCACGATCGGTTGCCAGACGACGGACGAACCGCGTTGAAGGGTGCGGGGGCGTTCCGAACAGTCCTCGTCCGGTGCGTTGCCCAACCAGGGCCGCTTTCCCCGGCAGAGCACCTTGAGGTCCGCGAGCGCCGCGGAGCGGAACGCGCCCTCCATGGACACTTCGGGAATGCCGCAGGAGCAGGAGACGAGTATCGAGCGGAGCGACGAGGTCTTGCCGGTGCTGCGCAGGCGCATCTCTCCGCCGCACGGACCGGCGCCCGAGCCGTTGCCCCGGTGGGCCCACTTCCAGTACGGGAAGTCGTCGAGGTGGCCGTGGGCGCACGCCATGACGAAGCGGGAGGGGACCAGCTCCTCGTCGCAATCGCCGCACTCGTTCTTGCCGGGAGGGGAGTTGAAGCGCGCCACGGGCTGGAGAGCGTGGCAGTTCGGGCACGAATGCCAGAGCGGGAAACGCCGGACGTGGACGCCGTCCCTGCTCGTGTCGTCGGACGCGGGGGGCAGTTTGAACGAACGCACGCCCAGCACCCTCTCCAGCCGGTTCTCGCGGATGGTGGGGGCCTCGGAGACGTTCCACGAGTCGATTCCGCTCACGATGAAGGACTCGTTGTCCACGGCGACCAGCGAACCGACGCCGTAGGTCGTGATCATCTGTGCGCGCCGGACCGACCCGCGGCGGGGATAGCTGCGCTCGGGCGCACCGGTGGACCTGCGGCGACGGGGCGGGGGTGTCATCGGGTGGCCTCCATGAACAGTCCTGACTCGGCATCCACATCGCGGAGGCTCCACAGCGTGGGCCAGGCATCGTCGCGGGAGTCGTCGAAAGAGCACAACAGAGAGGGGGACTTGTTGCCGCGTTTGGGCTCGTACAAGAGTCCTCCCAGTGTCTCGGCCTCGCCCGCCCACCAGTCGAGGAACTCCTCCAAGGCGGCCTCCGTCGCCTCGTACTCCTCGGGTGCGACGGATCGGACGCGATCCAGCAGAGGCCCCGCCACCTTCCCTTCCAGATCCTTCCGGAACTCGGAGATCCGGCCGGCCGCGTCGTTCGGACGGGCAGCGGGGATCATGAGACGGGCGAGCGCGACGACCACGGCGTGCAGCCCTCGTTCGCGGGCGCGCGAGGAGAACGGCGTGACGCTGGTCGATTCAACCTCGCGGTACAGCGCGGAGTGGAAGTGCTGGAACGACTCGTAGTGCGAGCGGTCCCGGGAACGTGACGAGTTGAGCATGACGGCGACGAGTCCGGGATGGCGCCGTCCGACCCGACTGGTCGCCTGGATGTACTCGGCCGTCGTCTGAGGCTGGCCCATGACGGCCATGAGGCCCAGACGGTCCACGTCGACGCCGACGGAGATCATGTTCGTCGCGAGCAGGACGTCCACGGTCTCCGGGTGGGGCAGTTTGAGCTCCACCTGCTTGAGGCGCTTGGGCACTTCGCTGGAGTTGGCGCGACTGGTCAGCTCCGTCTGCTCCGTCACCCGGCGCTGCTCGCAGCCGTCCCGGTCGGCCAAGTAGCCGAGGTACGCGTCGACGTCGTCGTGGACCTGCAACTCGGCGGCGGCCAGCAGGCGCAGGCTGTTGAAGTACCCGACGAGCGTCCAGTAGGCGTCCCGCACCTCCTCCGTGGTGTCCGCGTGGGCCGCGTGGTGGAGCAGGGCGGCGTACGTACGGATGAGGAGGGTGGCCTGACTGGTGCTGGGGGTGAGGAGGCCGACGTATTGACGGCTCGCCTTGTCCTCGGGGGGAGTCTCCACGGCGAACCAGGAATCACGGGCGTCGATTCCGGCAGGAGGGAACTGTGCCACCCCGCGGTCGAAGAGCTTCCTTCCCTGTTCGGAGGCGCGCCGGATCGTGGCGGTGGAGGCGATGACCTTGGGGTGGCCGGACAGTACGTCCACCGCTGTCTCGTACAGACCGGTGAGGGTTCCCAACGGGCCTGAAATCAGGTGGAGTTCGTCCTGGACGATCAGCTGGGGCGGTGGGGTGCCGTCCGTGCGGTCGCGGTTGAACAGCGCGGCTGTCGCCTCCCGCCAGGGCATGGCGGCGAACTTGTCGACCGTGGCGATCACGAGGGTGGGCCGGGCGTCGTAGACCGACTCGTCGACCAAGTGGACGGGCAGTCCGTCACGGAAGTCGCACGTGGCGTCCGGGCAGCGGACGTGCATGCGCTTGGCCTGCTCGTCGACCTCGTACTGATAGGCGTCGAGACGGGTGCCGCACCAGGGGCAGGCATGCAGCTGAACAGGGTTCTTCTCCTGGAGATCCTTCTCCTTGCGCAGCTCGCGCAGACTCTCCTTTGCCCCCGCCAACGTGTTGGGGGTGGCGGACTGGCCCACCCACATGCCGATGGAGACAGGTTCGGTGCCCAGGGTCCCGTCCTCGATCCGGATGCGCTCCATGGCGCAGATGAGCGCGGCAGCGCGCTCGAACTGCTGCAGGGTGAGAAGGCGCAGGGTGTACCGCATGAGGACGGTCACTCCGCCGCCCCGCTCCGCGTGGCGCATGCGGCGGAGGAAGGTGGTGAACGCGATGAGACCGAGGTACGCCTCGGTCTTGCCTCCGCCGGTGGGGAACCAGAGCAGGTCGGCGATCTCGCGGTCGGGGTGGTCGTCGTTCACGATCCCTTCGAGACAGAGCAACATGAAGGAGATCTGGAAGGGGCGCCACCGCCCCGCGGTCTCGTCGGGGGTCCCGGCCCGCTGCTTCTTCACCCACTCTCCCCGGGCGCGCTGCCGCGCCATCGCCAGGTTGGCGAGCCGGAAGGCCCGCATCGCGTCGGAGTCCGTGCCGAGAACGCGGATGCCGTGGCGCATCCGACCCAGTGCGGTACGGCAGGCTTCGAGCTGTTCCCGCGCGGGGGCGGCGTGGGCGGTGTCGCGGAACGCCTCGGCCTCCGCTTCCTTGCGCTCGATCCAGGCCGCGTAGTCGGCCATGAGGTGGTTGAGCGCGGCCAACACCTCGCTCTCGGGGCGGGTCGCCAATCCGTGCATGGTGAGCGAGGCGCCGTGGATCGCGTCGATTTCTGGGTTCGAGTCGGTCAACAGCACCTCGTTCGCGGGCACGAACTCGGTCCGCACCGTTTTGATCGCAGCCGGTTCGGTGTTGGGCGCGCCGATCGGGGGTGGGGTCCAGTCCCAGTCGGCCGCGCAGCCGTGGCCCACGGCGAAGGTCGGCGCGTGCCGGTACAGGAGCCTGCTGGAAGCCACGTCCGGGTCGTCGGCGCGGTGCACCGCCGGCCGTTCCACGAAGGCGGGGACGCCGGACGGAGTGGTGACGGTCAGGCGGGCCTGGTAGAAGCAGAACGCGTCCTGCAACTCCCGTTCGCCGATCAGACGCGTGTTGATCAGGGTGACGGTGACCGTCACGGTGCCGGACGCGGAGGGGGGACGTACGAGGACGTCCAACCGGAGCCCCTCGCACAGCGGTGCGGGACGGTACCGGCGGGCCTCGGTCACGTCGACGGTCACCGGCGCGAGATCGAGTTCCCGGCGGCGCCACTGCTCGCGCTGCTCCGCGACCGTGCGGGCCTCCGCGCGTATCGGCGCCAGGGGGCGCCCTTCAGCGTCGACCGGGTCGTACGCCGCGGCTTCCGCGTGGACGACGACGGTCCGGGACACGGTGGGATCGACGGCGAAGGTGATGCCCATCGACGCGGGGCGTCGGTCGCCGACGAGCGGTGCGGACGCCTCCGGGACGCCGTCCTCGACGTCTTTGCCGCGTCGGACGACGGGGCTGTCGTCCAGACCGTCGTTCTCGGCGGCGTCGCTCTCCAGAGCGATCGCCGCGTCGGCCCCGGCCGGCCGGGGGAAGAGGATCCCGATCGGGTACGTCGTCATGGGCGGGTCCTGCGTGAGTACCTCGGCGGGGGCTCCCGGACCGAGGAGGTCCCTGCGGAGCTGTGCGACGAGGCCGTCGCGAACCCGGTAGTGGGCAGCATGATCGCCCGTTCGGTCCGTCATTGTCCGAGTTTCTCCTGTATCGATCCTTGGGTCGAGCGGTAGCGTCCGAGTCCGGTCAGACGCGGCACGGTCCACATGCCCTGGTCGCCGAGTCCGGCCCGCGCGCCGGAGGCCGAGCTGCCGGCGACGCTCTCCAGACAGTCGACGTGGAAACCCACGATCTCCGCGGGCCAGTCGACGTCCCACGTCTTGTTGATCTTCAAGGAACTGTGGAGATCCGCGCGGAACCGCTCGGAGACGACGGCCACCGGCCGGTCGCCGTGGAAGACGGTGTACGGCGGGCTCTGGTCCGGAGCGAGCGGCAGCCCGTGCTGAAGGCGGAGCGTCACGGCGTCGTCCGTCCGGACGGACGACAGAAGGTACTCCTGCACCGTCCTGGCGTCTTCGACGAAGCCGTCGGTGCCGGGCGGATTCAGGCGGCACACGTCGCCGCCGGAAGCCGCTATTCCCTTGCGTACGTAACTCTTCCAACCGCCGAGGTACCAACGGTCCGTCCGCCTGTCCCGCCGCACGAGTGCCGTCTCGGGAGCAGCGAGACGGAACAGGTCGTCCCGGGGCCGGGTCATCGCGACGTAGAGAGCGCGGGCCTCCGCCGCCGTGTCGATCCGGTCGTGCTGCTTGCGCAACTCCGCCAGGGACGGAGGCTCGATCACCAGGACCCGGTCGAACTCCAGACCCTTGGCGCGGTGCACGGTCGACACCACCAGACGGGCGGGTTCGGCGGCGGCAAGGTCGTCGGGAAAGCGACCGTCGGCGACCGCGCGGCGCAGCGCCCGCACGTCCAGCGCTCCTCGGGGCGCACGTGCCACGCTCCTCAGGGAGCGCCACGCGCTCGCCCGGTCCCCTCCGGGAGCGACGGCGCTGTCTCCCAGCAGTTCCTGGAAACGCTCCTCGGTCAGTGTGGGGGAGCCGACGTGCCGGAGGACGTCCGCGACCCACGGGGGGACCGGGTACTCCTGGAGGGACCGCTGCGCGCGATGCGGAACGCCCAGCCTGTGCAAGGTGTCGGACAGGACGAGTGCTTGCCTGTTGTCCCGGCAGAGAATGGCGCACGTTCCCGGGAAGCTGTGCAGGGATCCCAGGGTGAAGGGATCGTCCAGCGGACCGAAGCTCGGGCAGGAGCGGAGGAGATCGACCAGCCGGCGGTGGGCGTCCTCCCCGGCGGCGTCCGACAGGTCCGACTCCGAGGGCAAACGGCGGAGCACGGGACCCAGCGCGAGCGCGGTGCGGGCTTCTTCCGTCCGGGTCCGGTAGTTGCCGGAGAGGTGCAGCTCCACCAAGTCGTCGGGGTAGGACGCGCGCAGCCAGTCGAAGAAGTAGTTGGTCTCCGCCGCGCGGGCGTCCTCGTCCTCGACCTGGAAGCCGTAGATGGCCTGGGCGCCGTCCCCGACCACGGTGAAGCCGCAGTTGTCCTGGAAACGGTCCAGAAGCGTCTCCACCATGTCCCGGCGGTCGCCGACCAGGTCCTGGACCTCGTCGATGACCACGTGGGCGGGGGGCCCCTGCTCGCTCTCCTCGATCGCGCCGCGCAGGACGGCTTCCGTGGCCTCCCGGATCCGCTCGTCGAAGCGCGACGCGCTCCAGTCACGGTCCGGCTGCTCGGAGCGCAGCACCGACAGCGCCCATGAGTCGAACGTCTGGACGCGGACCCGCCGGGCCGAATGCGCGTGACGCGCGATCCGCTCGCGCAACTCCCGGACCGCGGCCCGGGAGAAACTGAGCACCAGGATCTCCCGGGCTTCGAGGGCGTCCTCCTCGTGACCCGTCAGTGCGTCAAGGCGGCGCACCAGCGTGTGGGTCTTACCGGCGCCCGCTCCGGCGGTGACCAGGAGCCGGGTGTCCCAGGGCTGGTCCACGACCGTCTGCTGCTCTTCGCTCAGTGGCGGACTGTCCAGGTACGCGTCGCTCACTTGGTCCCCCACAGGTGCTCGAACTGCGTAAAGGCGAGCTTCCCGCCGTAGTTGGTGATGTTGTCGCGGACGTTGAGGATCAGACAGGTGTCCTTGCCGCCGTTGCGGGGACCGCGCAGGCCGCGTCCGATCATCTGCTGGTAGACGTTGGGGCTGTAGGTGGGACGTGCCACGACCACGGCCCGGGTGGCCGGCGCGTCGAAGCCCTGGCTGAGGACGCCGTAGTTGGTGAGGACGCGGATCCGGCCCATGCGGAAATCGGTGATGATTTTCCTGCGCTCGGCCTTCGGGGTCGCGGAGTCCACCGAAGCCGCCCGGATGCCCCGGTCCTTGAGCCTGGCGGCGAGGACCTTCGCGTGGGCCACCGAGGTCGCGAACACCAGGACCGGCCAGTCGTCGGGCATGGCTCCGATCTTGTCCAGGATGCGGTTGTTCCGGTCCTGGTCGTCGGCTAGACGCTGCTCGGCGGCCTTCGAGAGCAGGCTCATCTGTTCCGCCTGTTCCTTCTCCGCGTGGGTCAGCTCGATCGTGCCGCCCGCCAGCTCCTCGTGGTCGACGCTCGCCAGCATGCCGAGTTCCTGGAGATCCTGGTACGGGTCGCCCGAGCGGAAGATCCCTTCGTCGAGACGGTGCCCACCGAAGCGCTGCACCAGCCGCCGGGTCTCCTCGTCGTTGGTGTTGCGGAACGGTGTCGCGGTCAGTCCGAGCAGATGACAGCGGGTCTCGCGGGACGTCAGTCCGAGATGGGCGAGGATCTCCGTGTACTGCGGCGAGATGGCCACGTGTGCTTCGTCGACGATGACGAGAGCCGACTTCCGCAACCAGGCGTAGCCGTCGCCTCCGAGGCAGCTACGGAGCTTCGCGTCGGTCGCCACGACCAGGTGAGGGCGGTTTTTCACCGGCCCCGCCTCGTTGGACGACCAGAGCCGACTGATCGTCAGCGGGGTCTCCGCGCCCACCTTCGACCAGACGAAACTCCAGCTCTGCACAGCCTGTTCGCACAGTTCCTCGGTCTGCGCGATCCACAGGATCGGTCCGTCGAGATCTCCCACCTGCTTGACCCAGCGGATGACGGCCTCCGCCGCCACCCGGGTCTTCCCCGCCCCCGTCGGCAGCGACAGCATCCCGCGCTGCGGAGAGAACCGGTCGAGCATGGTGAAGACCTTCGTCGCCAGGCGTTCCTGGTAGTCGTGGAGACGGGGGAACTCCGAAGGACCCGGAACGTCGATCCGTGCTTCCAAGGAGGGGGACGTGGCGCCCGCGAAGGTGTCCGGAAACCCGAACTCCGCGACGAACTTCACCGCAGCGGACGAGCCGGAGAATCCGGACGGGGCGTGGTTCGGGTAGGCCGCCCGGAGATCCTTCACGTGCGTCTGGAGCACGCCGTCGCCGTGCGCGTTGTACGCCATGCGCGCGATGCGCCTCGGGGACGGGTCGGCATCCCCGGACTCGGCCTGCTCGCTCTCCATGAGCCCCGACGGAAGGCCCTCCCTGAGGGCGGTCGCGCCGATGAGCAGCTCCAACTTCTCCTCCACGCTCGTCGCTTCGCGGACGTGTCGGAGCGCGGCCTGCACCTGCTGGTCCTCCTCCTGGCGATCCTGTGCCGCCAGCACCGCCTTGCAGCCGGACTCGCCCAGACCCCAGCGGAGTTCGCGATCCACGGCGACGAGCGTCGTGAGCCGGTCGGCCGGTTCGAGGACGAGGACCGTCGTCCCCCGCAGGGCGCTCGTGAGCGGGGTGGCCTTGGTTCCCAGCGGGGTACGGGTCAGTTCCTCCAACTCCGAGCAACGCAGCAGGGAGTGGTTGTTGACGAGAGGTCCGAGGCGCAGGCGGAGCGTGGGGAACTCGTCCTGCACGGGGATCGCCTCCCCGTCCGCGACGTGCCGGGTCTCCTTACTGATCACGTCGGCGTACGGGAGCATCCCCCAGGTCTTCACCAGGAGTGCTGCGTTTTCGGGGGTGCCGGCGAAGAGCGCCGGGATCCTCTCGGCCTTCAGCGCGCGGTACTCGGCGTCGGTGCCCGCCACCGCGATCTCGCCGTCCTCCCGTGCCGTCCACTCCGATCCGACGCGGCAACGGGTGAGTTGGCTTTCCGGGAAGTCCACTTCGAGACGGGTCAGCAGGACGTAGGTACGGCCGACGAACGCGTCGTCGTCGCTCCGGGCGAGTTCTTCCAGGATGTGGCTCCACTGGTCCGCCGGCACCTGCTCGGTCGTGGTCGGCAGGTGGAGCTTGCGCGCCTTCTCCGCGCTGATGTCGGCGACCGGTAGAACGTCCGCATACGCACGGAGCTGCGGTCCCACGGCACGGGACAAGGGGAGAATCCCCTGGGAGGTGGAAACGCGCCCGTGCTTGCGCAGCATCCACCGAAGCGGCGACGGCGCCTGCTTCCGGGTGGAGCTCTGGACGCCGATCTGCAGGGTCCAAGAGTCGATGACCGCGTCGTCGGGCATCGCTTGCACGAATGCCGCCTTGCCTTCCTCCGAGAGTGCTTCCAGCAGATGCAGGGGGCCGCCGATGGGAGACCCTTCCATCTTGAGCCGGTTGAGAGCGGGGCGGGAAGCGCTGGTGCTCAGCGTTTTGCAGTAGCTCTGGTGGACGGCGGCTCGGTACTCCTCGAACCAGCTTTCGTCCGTGGGCCGGTGACCGGACGAGGGTCGGTCCCTGAGACCGAGGTCGCGAAGGAGCCCCGAGTCGTCGGAGTGGAACGTAAGGTCGACGGCGATCGACCTGTCCCGGCTCCCGTCGGCGGGCACCACCGGGCCCGGCAGAAGGCAGTCGCGCATCCGGTGGAAGCGTCCGTCCGTGGTGCGGAGGAACAGGGTGTCCTTCGGCTCGGGCACCTGCTTGCGGATTCGGAGCGCCTGCCCCTGCGCACCCGCGCCGTGGAGCAACTCCCAGAAATGGGTCCAGTCCTGCGGGCCGTAGGCGTCGAGATTTCCGTGCTCGAGCACGCTGATGAACCTGCCCTCGGCATTCGCCTCCTGGATGCCGAGGGTCTGGAGATCGCTCACCAAGGATTCGTCCTCGGAGAGCCGACGGTCCACGTACGTCGTCGTGTCCTTCAGGCCGTCCTGGACGGTCCGGCGGAAGATCTTGGGGCCGGGAGCCACCAGCCCGCTCTCCTCGGTCAGCACGATTCGTGCGGAACGCGCCTCCTCGGCGAAGGGCGAGGCGGATCGGATCATCTCGGCCAGAATGCGGATCGCCGTGGCCGAAGCCTCCACCGTCCCGTCGGTGACGAGAGCTTCCAACCACTCGCGCACCGTCGCGCGGGACCGCTTCGCCTCGTCGAGAATGTGGCCGACCTTGCCCGGACGGAACTCGCCCGCCTCGACCGACGGGTGGATCCAGTTCGAAGGACGCCCCGGGTAGGAACTCCACATACGGAGCCACTCCATCCGCAGAGGGACCTTCCTCTCCGGCGCGGGGTGGATGTTGATGTCGTGAGGGGCCCGCAGCACACCGTCCTGGTCGGGAAGCGAGGGAAGCTGCGCCGCCAGGGCCCAGACGCACTCGGTGAGGTACTGGTCCGCCCAGTTGAGCGTCTCCGACTCCTTGGTGCGGCCCGGGAGGAGTGGCAGGTACGCGCCGGGGTCCTCGGCGGGCGCCAGGTGGGGCAGGGAGTCGATCACGAGGCGGGCGGCGACCTGGATGATCTCGCGGTTGAACGGGCTGGAGTCCAGGAGGTTTTGGCGATCCTCATTCGTCTTCCACGCGCCGTTCAAGGCGCCGCTCAGCGTCATCGGGTACTTCGTCGGGAAGAACGACCAGAACTCACCGCGCCCCCTGGGGGTGGTCAGCACGGTCTCGCCGGAGTACTCGGGCACGGCCCAGGAGATGTCGATGGTGCCGCGGTCGTGCAGTTCACCGGCGCTGGAACGAGCGTGCTCCGTGGGGCGGTGGGCGTGGGTGAAAACCTTCCAGGAGGTGCTGCTGTCGGGCTTTCCGGTCCGGGACTCGTTGACGGTGTGGAGGAAGCCCTCGTGGTCGACGGTGATCTCCCGCCGGACGGTGGGCCGGCTCCGCCTGTCCTCCAGGACCACCGTGCCCACGTGGTTGGAGAAGAGCTGGAACCGGGCGGGGAACTCCCGCTGGACATCGCCCTTGGTGCCCGAGACATGCATGTCGTGGGCGAGTTGATCGGCCGCACCCGGCAACAGGGGAAGGCGGACCACGGTGGTGGCCCACTCCATCAGGTCGTCGAGGACACTGTCCTTCAGACGCTCCTCGGCCGCGTCCAGGGGCCGCGCCATCCGCAGTACGGGAGCCTCGAAGCCGTCTTCGGGCGTGCCTCCGCGTGCCTCCTTGATCGCTTCGTACGACCAGGCGCGGTCGAAGCCGAACGACCCGGACACGCTGAAGAACTGAGGGGTGTCGGTGACGGCGAGCACCGACTTCACGCCGACGCCGAACCTGCCGATCTGCCCTCCGCGCTTCTTCGACACACTCATCCGGAGAATGGTCTCGGCGCCCTCCGGGGTGACGGGCGTCCCCTCGTTCGCGCAGTACAGGTGCGTCGCCGTGAGTACGGCCTGCACTTTTCCGCCCGGTGCGGCGGCGATCTCGTCGGCCGCGTTCTGCACGAGCTCGAACAACTGACGGTCGCCGTAGCCGCCCTGCGTGATGCGGCGCTCCCCGTTGGCGTGCTCCTGGATGAGGCCGGGGTCCACCCGATACGTTTCGAGTACACGTTCGGACTGGTCGAGGATCTTCCGAATGACGGGCGAGTCGCCCGAACTGCCGTTGCCACCGATGTGGTTCATGTTTTTCCCATTCATGACCGTGTATGTGTGCGGGAGAACGGGCCGGCCGCGTGGGGGCGGCGGCCGGCCGGCACTGCGAGGTGTGACAACGGTGGTGGGGACCGAGGGCGATGCGGAGAAACTCAGTCGCGCGGGAAGAGCAGGACGAGCACGACGACGATGTGGCGGGACCGCCGCGAACGGACACGTCGGGTGAGGTCGGAGCGGTTCCGGGGATGCGAACCGGAACCTCCGCGCAGGGCCTTCCGACGGGCGGCCCGGAGACGGCTCCGGCCGCCGCTGCGGGGGTGGTCGTGGCCCACGGTGGGAGCTGCCGCCGCGGACTCGTCGGTTCGCTCGGCGGACTTCGCGGTCTTGCGGGCTGCCTCACGCCGCCGCCGCTGGGCGTCGACGTTCGCCCGGGTGATGCCCAGGGCGTCGAGGAGCTCGGACTTCAACTCCGGGTCTTCGAGTGAGTCGTACTGGTCGACGAGGCGGAAATCGTCGCCCTCGGGAGCGCTGTCGTCGCTGTTGTCCATGGAGTGGTTCCCATCTTTCGCGGTGGTCGAACCGAAGGCCGGAAGGAAGCGCACTTGCAGAAGAGCGGAATCACGAGGTGGGGGCAGTGAATTCGGCTGACGGTATGGGCCGGGCGATTTTGCACGGATGAAACCGAGGTGGTCCCGGTACGAGCCAAGCGCATTTTGGTGACCCTGCGCAAGGGATATTGGCTCATTCGCAGAAAATCGTGAGCCGGGCGTGCTTTTGGCATCCGGGCACAACGAACGGACCCCCGAGACGGGAGTGATGGTGCCAGCCGATGAGGCTGTTCCTGTGAGGACGTTACACGGGCGGGGCCTCCTCTTCAAGAGGAAATCTCGGAGTTCCGGGCGGAGTTCCAGCCCCGGGCGACCACCCGGAGGCGGGTGCAATTCGGACCTCTGTGGTCAATGGTCCCACGGTGGTGTATCCGGCTTAATTGCTGCCCGATCGTAATTTCTGACCACATATTTTTGATTCGATCAAAGTGAACTCCTTGGATTTCGGTCCGCATGTCAAATTTCATTGTCGCCCGAGTTCAGGTGTCAAAAATGGCGTACGGTGGCCCCATGAACCGTGGGGTGGTCGAGGAGTGGTGACGGTGGACGGCGGCATGGACTTCGGGCCCTGGCTCGCGCGACAACTCAAGCAGTCGCACAAGAGCCAGGCGGACCTGGCGCAGGAGATCGGCATGACCAGGGCGGCGGTCTCCGCCTGGATCACAGGACGGGCGACGCCCCGCGAGGACACCATCGCAAGGATCGCGGAGGCGCTCGAAACCGACCTTGGCACGATCCACACCCGCACCACCGACACGCTTGCCGGCCTGCCCGTTTCCTGGAGCCATCGGCCCGGATACGCAGACGGGGGAAGGGACTTCGGCAACGCTGCCGCCTTCGCCTTCCAGGCGGACGTGTCGGTGTTGGCCCGCGAGGCCACCCAGAACAGCCTCGACGAGCGGCTCGACAAGAACCAGCCCGTACGCGTCCGCTACACGCTGCACGAACTGACCGGCGAGACCCTCGCCCGCTTCCGTGACGCGATCCGATGGAACGACCTCCTTCCTCACTATCTGGCCGCGGCGGAGCAGGAGCAGAAGGTCGGCCGCGTCATCGCCACCGGCCTGCGGGACATGCGGGAGCAGGACCGCTTGGTGCTTCTGCGCGTAGACGACTACAACGCCTCCGGGCTCACCGGGGACGACTACGCCGACGGGCGGTTCGCCGCCGTGGTCCGCCGCCAACTCGACAGCCACAAGTCGACTTCCGGCGCGGGTGGTTCGTACGGCCTCGGCAAAGCGACCCTCTGGGCGACGAGCCGGCTGGGCCTGGTGCTCATGAACTCGACGCTGTCCGAACCCCACGAGGGCCGCACGGAGCGGCGCCTCGTCGGCCGCCTCGACCTGCCCTGGCGCGAGGTGGACGGCCTCCCCTGGGCCGGTCCGGCCTGGTTCGGCCGCCCGGACCCCGAGTCGAAGTCGGGTGACGTGGCCCGATCGTGGTGGGCGGACGAAGAGACCGTCGAGCGCCTCCACCTCACCCGGGAAAGCGCAGAGCCGGGCACGTCCTTTCTGATCGTGGGCGCCCACGACGTGGCGAGCCTCGTGCGGGGCGAGGACGACGAGAATGACGACGACGACAGTGTGCAACGTATGCACCTGCGCTTGGTCGACGCCCTCGGACGGAACTTCTGGGCGGCCATGACCACCGGCGCGTCCCGACCGCCGCTCTTGGAAGCGTCGGTCCGTACGTTGCGCAACGGGGCGGAGATCCTTCCGGAGCAGCGGGTGGATCCCGCGGTCACCCAACCCTCCCGGACCCGTGCCCTCCGTGCGTTCCTCGACGGCACGACGGTGGAACGTCACACCGAGGCCGGTCAGGTGGCGATGAGGACCGTGACGCTCAAGGTTCCGGCCGGGGCGGCAGGAATGAGCGGCGGAGAGCACAAGGCCGTCCTCCTGGTCACCGACGCCGAGGACGAGGACCGTAGGTTCAACAAGTTCAACACCGTGGTGAAGATGCGCGGCAATCGCATGACCGTGCGGTCGAGTGGCGTCTACGGGTTGCCGGTCGGGACCAATCCGTTCCAGGCGGTGCTGCTCGCGGGGAAGGCGGCGGGCGTTGACGCTCCCTTCGCCGAAGAGGCGGAGATGTTCCTGCGGACTTCGGAGCCTCCCGAGCACAACAAGTGGGGGCAGACGGAAGAGCTGCGGACGATGTACTCGCCGTCCGCCTTCCGCCGTATCGAGGCGCTCACGACGGAGACGAACAAGGCGGTACGCGACCTCATCGCCGTACCCAGGAAGAAGGGGTCCGCCGGCTCGGAGAAGCTGCGCAAGAAGCTCTCCCTGGGGACCAAGAAGGTGACCAGGCCCTTGGTCAAGAAGAGCGCTCTGCCGACGCTGGACGATCTGAAGGCGTCCGTGGAAGGGGAAGCCTGGAGCGTCGTGGCCGAGGTGAGGATTCCTGAGGGCGGCGACTCCTGGCGCCCGACGCCGGTGGCCAAACTGGACGTCCGCTCGGGCGTGCGTCCGGTGGTGCGTTGGGCCGAGCTCGTCGCAGTGAAGAACTGCGAAATCGTCGACGGAGCGCTGCACTTCGTGCCGGGGGCCCGGAGCGCGACGTTCAGAGGAACGACCGACACGTCGACGCACACCGTGCGGGCCGCCTACACCGGACTGGTCGTGGAACTCAAGTCCGAGAAGGAGGACCAGGCATGAAGGTCTATCCGTACGAACGCGTGCCCGGCGTCGTCGACCTGAGGGTGACCGGCATCGAGCTGTTCGGACCCGGCGAGATCCGTGAGCGGCTGGACACGAGCGCGTTCTCCGTCACCGACAAGGTGGTCGCTCTCGGCGGCCTCGACCGGGACGACTGGGAAAGGGCCCGACTGAGCCTCACCGCCTCCGTCCCTGGCCGAACGACGGACGACGACAGTCCGTGGTCCGACGTGTCGGTGGTTGTCGTCCTGACCGAGGGAGCGACCAACACGCGGCTCAGCAGCCCGCTGACACGCGAGTCCGAGAACGGTCGGCAGTGGGGCGGGCGCATCGATCTGTGGCGGGCCGACCACTTGGACCGGGCCTCCATGACCGTCCACGTGGTGGCCACGGTGAGTGGTGTGCCAGGACGCGTCGTCGCGTCGGCCGACAAGGACTGGGTCGTCGACGTGAAGTCCGAGACGCCGTTGCGTGACCGGCGGCTCGACTTCACCGAGGTCGGTTTCGCCGAGGGGCCGGAGTGGCTGCGCCCGCTCAAGGACATGCCGTGGGCCGTCGACACCTCGGGAGACCTGCCGGTCGTGCGTCTGAACGCCGACTTCGAAGGAATCTCCGAGCTCGTCGGGGGCGAGGCGTCGGGCCCCGAGGGACTCGTCCGGGAACTCTTGGTCGCACAGATGTGCACGGACGTGTGGACGGCCGTGTTCCACGCGGCCATCGGCGACCTGGAGGTGGAGGAGGACGGGACTCCTCTGTTCCCACGTGACTGGCGTGGCGAAGTGCTCCGCGAAATGCTGCAGGACGTCGTGCCCGGCAGGCCGCCGGAGGACGCCTTGGGTGAGGTCCACCGGCGCAGGGCAGGTACGGCGGGCTGGACGGACCTCCAGCCGCGCATCCACTACGCGGCGACGCGGCGGGCCGAAGTGCCCAAGGCGCTGGCCGCCACCGTACACGGACTGAACCGACTCGACCGGGGGGTCGACGCATGACCGACAAGCCGAGCCACCTGCCTCGACGACTGGCGCTGCTCTCCGACCTGGACGCGGCCACGTACCTCACCGAGGGCGTGCTCACCGGCAAGGAAGACATCCCGGCGATAGGACTGAACAAGGCCACCGAGCCCTTGGTGCACACGGACGGAGTCCGGGGCGAGCTGGCGCCGGTGCGGGACCTGATCGACGACGCCATGCACCAGTTCCGCGACGTGAAGCCGACGGCTGCCGACGCGTGGCTCGCCCCTCGGCTCCACGCGACGCTGCGACTGAGCCGCCGTGAGGCCGCCGACCGCAGGTTCTGGAACTACCTGGCCCTCGGAGTGGCTCCCGACTACGTGGTCTGGCGACACCTGGCGGAGCCGAAGGACGATGAGGCGAAGAAGGCGCCGAAGGTCGCCCTCGCACGGTTCCGAGGCCCCTCGTACACGCAGGTGTTCGCCCGGCTCTGGTGGGCGGCGGAGCTGTTCAGGGACGGCCCGGACTACGGTCCCGTGGAGACGGCCTGCTCCCACCAGGACATGCTCAACAACGCCCTGCGGCTCGGCGTGATCGAGCACCGGCCCACGGCTCAGGCGCTGTTGCGCACGATCCGGCGCGGGACGGTCACGACGGGACGCGAGATCAACGCGCTGACGGCGGCCGTCAACGCGTCCGCCGCGACGCTGATGTACGACGTCCTCGCGCCGGACGTCGAACGGGACGCCCGCCCCCTGGCCGAGTGGATCGAGGAAGCCGAGGGCGCACCCCCCGTAGCCCGTCGGACGCTCCCCGACGGCCCGAACGAGGAGAGGGTTCCGGACGACGCGGTGGAGGCCTTGGCCGATCACTTCGCGGAGTTGTTCGCGCACGCGCCCGTGCGGGGCAAGGAGTCGCAGGAAGGGGTGGTCGGAGCGGTCTGACCCGCCCTGGACGCTCAGGCGTCCGCCGGGGCCTGGTCGTGGGCGGGCGGCTGCCAGGCGGCGAGCGCCTCGATCCACTCCTTCTTCGGCGGTAGGTCCCGGAGGGCCGCGCTCAAGATGTGGAGGGAGAGGAGCGGGGGGATGGCGTTGCCGATCTGCTGGGCGACGTTGGTGGAACGCCACGGATAGGCGGCGGGGAAGGACTGGAGCAGCCCGGTTTCCCGGGGGGTGAGCCGGGCGAGTTCTTCACCGTCCTCCAGCTCGCCGGTCCCCGACCTCTTCAGTCGAAAGAGGCGGTTCCTGCTCACCTTTCCGGTGACCGTCGGTGCGGGCTCCCACGACGATCGGCGGCCGCGCTTTTTCGGATCGCCGCCCGAACCGTAGTTGGACACCATGACGAATTTCCCGGTGCGTGTCTCCTTCAGGGCGTCTCCCATGGAAACCCAGGGGAGGATCGCCGGTTTGGCCTCGGCGGCGCCGGTGAGAGGTATGGCCTGCTGACCCAAGGAGGCGTCCGCTGCCGTCTCTTGGAGCCGCTTCACGCCCTTGCGGTACCGCTGGTGCGTGTGCTCCGGAAAGTAGACTTTGCGGCCGGTGTTCTCCGGGTCGTGTTGGGCGATCAGCACCGCGCGCCGACGTGCTTGCGGCACACCGAAGTCCTCGGAGTGCAGCACGTGGGCCTCGGCCGCGTAACCGATCTGCCTGAGCAGTTTCGCGTAGTGCTTCCACACTGGCAGGACGGTGGGCACCTGCTCCAGCACGATCCGCTGGTAGGGCTCCCTGCCTGTGTCGAGCTCCGCCTCCATGATCCATCGCAGTGGTTGGAGGACGAGGCCGGTGCGCCCGTCGGACATACCGTCCGTCTCCGACTTGACCGCCTGCCAAACCTTGCGGAAAGCCTTGAGATTCTTGTGATCGGCTACGAGGCAGGAAGCCAGCCACTTCACGTCTTCCAAAGCCTTGTGCCCCTCGCGGTTGCCCGCGACGGAGAACGACTGGCAGGGCGGACCGCCCGTGAGAACGTTCGCGGCCTTCACCTCGGAGTCGCTCGGGCCGAGGCGGGCGACGTCCTTCTCCGTGGTGGTCAACAGACCTGCAGCCCGGCGCGTCGCGCGCGTGGGGTCGTCCCATTCGACGCCGATGCTCTCCACCTCGTCCATGATTGTCGCCGCGATGTCGAGACCCCCGGGGCCTGCGAAAAGATCGACGATCCCGTACCTCGCGGACGGAAGAACACTGAATTCCGTCGGCGAGGCCGGATTGTGAGGTGGGTTGGTCATGATGTGCAAGTGTAGCGAGGCCACGAGGTCGGCTTGATCGCTCCGCACGAAGGTAGGGCGACCATGACGATCATGCGCCGAGGGCCTCCGCGATGGCCCGTCCGAGCGCCGTCCCGACCGGCGGCGGGGACGCGTGGCCGATCTGTCGATAGCGCGCGGTCTTCTTTCCGGCGAACTGCCATTCCTCGGGGAAGGCCTGCAGGATCGCCGCTTGGGGGACGGTCAGTTTGATCAGGGCGGAGGAGCCGTCGTCCGGGCCGGGCACCTCGTCCGCCAGCGCGCCACCGTTCACGCCCATGCGCTCCCACGCCTTCTTGGTGCCCGTGGGGCCCAGGTCCGCGCCTCCCCGATTGTCCGATCCGCCCACCAAGGTCGGGGCGACGGAGATGGCGTCTGCGGCCCACGCGTCGGCGCCCGGCCAGCCGCGGGACCTCATGGACCGGGCCAGTGCCCGGCCGACGGACACATGGGAACGCACGGTCGGTGCCGGCGGCACGAAGCGGTCGAAGTACCGCTCCTTCAGGGCGACCATGACCCCCTGCTTCCGGTCCTGCGGCACGCCGAAGTCGGCTGCGTTCACCACGAACCAGGTCAGGCGGTAACCGAGATGTTCGAGCTCCTTGTGGGCGAACTCCCGCGTCGGGCCGAGTTCGGGGGAGTCCACCAGTCCCGGCACGTTTTCGAGGAGTACGGCGCGCGGCTGGATCGAGTGGGCGAGCAGAACCGCCGCCTCCAGCAGACGGATCTCCTCGATGCTCTCCGCCCGCACGGTGGTGGCGTTCGACTTCACGCGCGGAAGACCGGCGGCCAGCAGGTCCACGTCGTAGGTCTCACGGTGCTCGACCGGGTCGAAGTCCATCAGGTCCATCTCCAGGACCTGCCACGACGGACGGTTCAGGCGGAGTGTTTCGCAGGCGACCGGGTTCCGGTCCAAGAGCAGCACCGGTTCGAAGCCCGCTTCCTCCAGCCCCAGTGCCAATCCGCCCGCTCCCGCGCACACCTCGACGGAACGCAACGCACCCACAGGTCCCCACCCCTTGCTTTTGCTCTCGTGCTCATCGTCGTCGTTCCCGCTCGACCGTCGCCGCCACCCGCTCGGCTATCGCAGCTGGGCTCTCGTGGGTCCAGAAGCGGAGCACGGTCCAGCCGACCTCGGTGAGGCATGCGGTCGTTTCCAGGTCCCGTGCCACGTTCCGTTCGAGCTTTTCCCGCCACCACGCGGCGTTCGCCTTGGGCTGCGTGGCGTGCACGGGGCATCCGTGCCAGAAACAACCGTCGATCAGCACCGCGACCTTGGCCCGGGTGAACGCGATGTCGACCGTCCTGCGACGCATCGTGGGCACCGGCCAGTTCACCCGGTAGCGGAGACCGGCGGCGTGCAGGAGCCTGCGCACCGCCAGTTCGGGAGCTGTGTCACGGCTCGATTGACGGCTCATGCGCGCCGAGACGGCGGCGGACGAGGGGACTACGACGTTCATCGCCTCCATTGTCCTACGTTCCGGAAACCGCGTGGCCGGTTCGGTCATTTCAGTGACCAAGTTGTGGATATTTGGTGTGACCATGCGATCGGGGCCGTACGGAAAAGCGCGGTCGCCCTTGGGGCCGACCGCGCTTTCTCTGTTCCGGATCGAGCCCTCTCACCCCGCCCCGTGGCACTCCCGGTACACGTCCCCCGACCCGCACCAGCACGCCGCCGACCTGGCCGGGGGCCAGGGGAGGGCTCGGCCTCGGGCGGCGAGGGTGGTGGCGTAGAGGGGGAGGAGGTTCGGGTCGGCGGGGGTGGTGGCCTCGGAGGCGGCGAAGGCCTCGTAGGAGGGGATGGTGCCGGTGACGATGCCGAGGTTCGCGGTGCCCGCCGCGTGGAGGTCGCGCAGGGCGGTCTCCACGGCGGTCAGGTGGCCGGGGTGGTCGGGGTACTCGGCGGCCAGGGCCGGGTACGCGGCGAGCAGTTCGGCCAGTTCGTCCTCGGGCCAGTGCAGGACGGCGACCGGGAAGGGCCGGGAGAGGGCCGTGCGGTAGACGCCGAGTTCGGCGCGGAGGCGGGTGATCTCCGCCTTCAGCTCGCCCGGGTCCGAGGAGCCGAGGGACCAGAGCCGCTTCGGGTCGTGGAGTTCGTCGAGCGGGACCTCGGCCGTGTGCAGGGTGTCGGCGAGCCGGTCCCAGTCGTCGTGGTCCGAGCCGCGCAGCCGGCGGACGCGGTGGCGGCCGGTGAGCAGGGACTGCGTGGCGTACGGGACTTCCTCGCCGGGCGTCAGCAGCAGGGTCAGCGCGGTCGAGAAGAGGTCGTGGGCGGCCTCCAGCTCGTCGTGCGCCTCCAGGGTCTCCGCGGCGATCGTCCACGGGCCCGCCGCGCGGGGGGCCGCGACGCGCAGGCCGTCGATGATCGCGCGGGCCTCGGCCTCGTGCCCGTACTCCCAGAGGTTGGCGGCCTTGAGGGCCTTCACCAGGTGGGGGTCCTCGGAGGGTACGTCCTCGGCGGTGAGCAGGTCGTCGTAGAGAGTCGCGGCGCGGGCGCGCTCGCCGGCGAGTTCCAGGTGGGCCGCGGCCTGGAGGAGCAGCGGTTCGCGGTCCTCCGGGTAGCGCACCGCGGTGCGCAGCAGTCGCTCGGCTTCGGTGATGTGCTCGGCAGGCGTGTCGGGGCGCATGTCACACACGGTACTGCGGCGGGGCGGGCCTGCGGGAGCAACCGGCGAGGGGGGCCGGAGTGCGCCTGGACACAGGGGTGCGCACCGGGTGCGCGACGGGTATGCGGCAGGTGCACAGCCGGTTCACAGAGGGTGGGTACGAGGCCACCGGCCCAAGGCCGTACCCCGACGGGTGTCCTCCCGGGGCCGTACCCTGACGCGGGTGTTCTCCGGGGCCGTACCCCGACCGGTGTCCCCGGGCCGTACCCGCACCGCCCCCGGAGAGCGACCCCCAGCCCCCGGCCCCGGCCCCCGGCCCTCGGCCCCCCGCCCTGACGCGCCGAGGTGCGCCCCCGGCCCCGGCCCCGGGCGGCGGTAAAGTCCCCGGGTGCTGAGAAGACGTCCGCAGGTGTGGTGGTTGCTGGTCCCGTACGTGCTGTACCTGGGGGCCCTGCCCTGGGTGAACCGGGTGGAGCCCGTCGTGTTCGGGCTGCCGTTCCTGTTCCTCTGGATGCTCGGCGCGACCCTGCTGACGCCCGTCGCCGTCTGGCTGACCCGGCGGGGGGACCGCCGGTGAACGCCGCTGTCGCCACCTCCGTCTTCGCCGCCTTCATGGTGCTCACCGTCGCGCTCGGTCTGTTCGCCCTGCGCGGGCGCGGGGGCGGAGGGGGCGGGCTGGCCGAGTGGTCCGTGGGCGGACGGAGCCTCGGGGCCGTCTTCATCTGGGTGCTGATGGCGGGCGAGGGCTACACCAGCTTCAGCTACCTCGGTGCCGCCGGCTGGGGCTACAACTACGGCGCGCCCGTGCTGTACGTCGTCGCGTACATGTCCTGCGGGTACGCCCTCGGGTACCTGGTCGGCCCCACCCTCTGGGGGTACGCGCGCCGGCACGGCCTGGTCGGGATCACCGACATGGTCGCCCACCGTTTCGGGCGGCCCTGGCTCGGCGCGCTCGTCGCCGTCCTCGCGACCGTCTTCCTGCTGCCGTACATCCAGCTCCAGATCACCGGCATGGGCGTGGTCGTCTCGACGATCTCCTACGGCGCGATCAGCCTGAACTGGGCCTACTTCATCGCCTTCGCCGTCACAACCGGCTTCGTCGTCGTCAGCGGGCTGCGCGGCAGCGCCTGGGTGTCGGTGCTGAAGGACGCCATGGTCATCGGGACCCTCGGCTTCCTCGCGTTCTACGTACCGATCCACTACTTCGACGGGTACGGACCCTTCCTGGACCGGCTCGTCACCGAGAAGAGCGAGTGGCTGACGTTCCCCGGGCACGGGGACAGCGGGCTCGGTGAGGCGTGGTTCATCAGTACGTCGTTCCTGAACTCGCTCACCGTGGTGATCTTCCCGACCACCGTCGCCGGCTACCTCGGCGCCCGTAACGCGGACGTCCTGCGGCGGAACGCCATGTGGCTGCCCGCCTACAACGTCCTGCTCTTCGTCCCGATGCTGCTCGGCATGGCCGCGCTGTTCGTCGTACCGGGGCTGGTCGGGGCGGACTCGAACCTCGCCCTGTTCAAGCTCGTCACCGACTCGCTGCCCGCCTGGGCGGTCGGCGTCATCGGGGTCGCCGCCGCGCTCTCCTCGATCGTGCCGATGGCCGTCTTCATGCTGGTCATCGGCACGATGTGGGGGCGCAGCGTGCTCTCCCTCGTCCCCCGCTGGCAGCAGCGGCAGAAGGGCGCGGCGCAGATCGTGGTCGTGGTGGCCGGCGGGCTCGCGCTGCTCCTCACCTACACCGCGCCCAACACCCTCGTGCGGCTCTCGCTCATCTCGTACGAGGGGATGGCGCAGCTGCTGCCGATGGTGCTGCTGGCACTGGTGTGGCGGCGGCTCACCTTCACCGGGGCGTTCAGCGGGCTCGCGGTCGGGGTGGTCGTGGTCTGCGTGCTCGTCTTCAACGGGAACGACCCGGTGTGGGGCGTGAACGCCGGGCTCGTCGCGCTGGCCGCCAACCTGGCGGTCGCGCTGGCGGTGACGTACGCGGGGCCGCGCGACCGGGACGAGCGGCCGGACGACGAGGTGCTCGCCCGCGACGAGATCGACGACGGGTCCGGCGACGGGGCGGGGCCGCAGGTGGAGGCGTCCGCCGGGGCCGGGTGAGGGGCTGCGGGCGCTCTACGGGGCCTCTCCGGGCGCCCGGTGTGATCCGGGTCATCGTGTATAACGGCTGGAGAGGTCCGCGACCGGGAAGGGTCCGGCGGCGGGCCCCCGGAACCGGAGACACGAGCGGCACGAGCGGCACGAGCGGTGGGACAGGAGGAGACATGAGCGACGCGTACCCGAGCAGCGGAACGCGCCCCGGTCGACTCCGCGGTTCCTTCGCGCGCCTGCTCCGGCCCGCGGGCCTGCTGGTCCTCTTCGTCGCCGAGATCCTCCTCACCGAGGGCGGCAGCCTCTCCGCCGCCGTCGCGCTCGCCGCCACCGCCGCGGCGGGCTCCGCGCTCCTCGCCTGCTCGGTGATCAGCGCGCGCAGCGCCGTGCCCGTGCACCGGACGCAGGTCCGCACCGCGCTGAGGGACCGGGCGCGACGCACCGCGTTCCTGCCGCAGCGGGATCCGGACGCCAAGGGGCGTACGCGCCCCCGCGCACCCGGACGGGCCGTCATCCGCACGGCCGCCGCGTAAGGCTTCCGCCCCTTCGGGCCCCTAGGAACTTCGGGCCCCTAGGAACTTCGGGCCCACAGGAACTCCGGACCTTCGGAAACTTCGGGCCTACGGACCCGACGTCGACGCGCCCCTCCACGGGGCTCGCCCTTCGACCCCGTCCGTCGTTCCCGTCCGCCGATCCCGTACGAAGTCCGCGCGCCGCGTCCGTACCCGCGCGCGCCGGTACGCCGCCGTGCCCCGCGCCGAACGCCCCGCGTTCCGACTCCGCACTTCACCGGCACGACGAGACCCCTCGGAGGGCTCCCCATGTCCGCGTTCCTGTCCGCTTTCGCGAGCCTGGTCGGCGCGTTCGCCGACCTGCTCCACCCGCTGTTCCAGTCCGCGTCCACCGCCGCGGCGATCATCCTGTTCACCGCACTCGTACGGCTCGCCGTGCACCCCCTGTCGCGGGCCGCGGCGCGCGGGCAGAAGGCCCGTACGCGCCTCCAGCCGCAGATCGCCGAGCTGCGCAAGAAGCACGGCAAGAACCCCGAACGCATGCAGAAGGCGCTCATGGAGCTGCACAAGGAGGAGCAGGTCTCGCCGCTCTCCGGGTGCCTGCCGAGCCTCTTCCAGATGCCCGCGTTCTTCCTGCTGTACCACCTCTTCTCCAGCACGCGGATCGGCGGCGAGGCCAACGAGCTCCTCGGCCACCAGCTCCTCGGGGCGCCGCTGGGCGAGCGCTGGCACCACGCCCTCGCCGAGGGCGGCGTCTTCGGCGGACAGGGGCTGGTCTACCTCGGCCTCTTCGCGATCGTCGCGATCGTGGCCACCTTCAACTACCGGCGCACGAAGCGTCAGATGGCTCTCAACCCGGTGACCCCCACGACCGGCCCGGACGGGCAGCCGGTACCGGGCATGGGTGCGATGGCGAAGGTGATGCCGCTGATGTCGTTCTTCACCCTCTTCACCGTGGCCGTGGTGCCGCTCGCGGCGGCCCTGTACGTCGTCACCAGCACCACCTGGACCGCGATCGAAAGGGCCTACCTCTACCGCGACGCACCGGCCGCCGGAGGGGCGATGGCCTCCGTCGTCTGACCTGTGAACCCGCTCTCTGCCTGCAATTATGTGGTCCGGGACGCGTCCAGGGACTGAGAGCACCTTGCCAAGTGATCGGATGTCTTGCAGTCTGGGCAGGTTGGGACGGGCTGCGCGGGTGCGGTTTCCGGCGGTCGCCGGTCGCGCCTCGTGCGGCCGGTACCCCTCTCCACCCAGACATCTCTGCCCAGGCATCTCTATCCAGGGAGTGGCACCCGTGAAGTTGCTTCGAGTCGGCACGGCGGGAGCGGAGCGTCCGGCTCTGCTCGCGGAGGACGGAACACTGCGCGACCTGTCGGGGGTCGTCCCCGACATTGACAGTGCGCTGCTCGCCGACGAGCAGGGGCTCGACCGGGTGCGCGCCGCCGCGGCCGACCCCGCCTCGCTGCCCGAGCTGGACCCGGCCGGGCTGCGGACCGGGGCGCCGCTCGCCCGCATCGGCAAGATCATCTGCATCGGGCTGAACTACCACGACCACGCGAAGGAGACCGGCGCGGCGATCCCCGCGGAGCCGATCCTCTTCTTCAAGGCGCCCGACACGGTCGTCGGCCCCGAGGACACCGTCCTCGTGCCGCGCAACAGCGTGAAGACCGACTGGGAGGTCGAGCTCGCGGTCGTCATCGGCCGCACCGCCCGCTACCTCGACTCGGCCGAGGAGGCGCTGGAGCACGTCGCCGGTTACGCCACGGCGCACGACGTCTCCGAGCGCGAGTTCCAGATCGAGCGCGGCGGCACCTGGGACAAGGGCAAGAACTGCGAGACGTTCAACCCGCTCGGCCCCTGGTTGGTGACCGCTGACGAGGTCCCCGACCCGCAGGCGCTGCCGCTGAAGCTCTGGGTCAACGGCGAGCTGAAGCAGGACGGCACCACCGCCGAGCAGATCTTCCCGGTCGGCGAGGTCGTGCGCTACCTCAGCCACTTCATGACCCTCTACCCGGGCGACGTGATCAACACGGGCACCCCGGCAGGCGTCGCCATGGGCCACCCGGACCCGAAGCCGTACCTGCGGGCGGGCGACGTCGTCGAGCTGGAGATCGAGGGCCTGGGACGCCAGCGCCAGGTGCTGAAGGACGCGTAACACGTCGTACGAACGCCCCGGGGGCCCCGCGCATCGACATCTGCGCGCGGCCCCCGGGGCGTACGTACGGGTGCGGGTTCGGCCCGGCCTTCCTACTGCGGGTTCGGCCCGGCGTTCCCGCCGGGGTCCGGCTCAGCCTTCCCGCGTGGCCAGGAACTCCTCCAGTCCCTGGACCACCAGGGCGTGGTCCTCGGCCTGGGGGAGGCCCGAGACGGTGACGGTGCCGATGACGCCCGCGCCGTCGACGGTGATCGGGAACGAGCCGCCGTGCGCGGCGTACGTGCCCAGCGGCAGGCGGGAGGAGTCCTCGAAGGTGGTGCCCTTCGCGCGGAAACGGGTGCCCACGAGGTAGGAGCTCTCGCCGTACCGCTCCACGACCTTGCGCTTGCGGTCGATCCAGGCGTCGTTGTCGGCGCTGGAGCCCGGGAGCGCGACGTGGAACAGCTGCTGCGGGCCGCGCCGGATGTCGATGGCGACCGGGGCGTTGCGCTCGCGGGCCAGCCGGACCAGCAGGGTGCCGAGGGCGTACGCGTCCTCGTAACCGAAGCGGGGCAGGGTCAGCCGGCGCTCCTGGGCGAGCAGTTCGGAGACGGTGGGCGCGTCGGGTCGGCTGCTCATGCCTGCGCCTCCTTCACGGCCGGCGTGCCGGTGGGCTGGGCGGGGTGGGCGCCCGGCTGCGGGACCAGGGTGACGGAGACGCCCTCCTGCGCGGAGCGACGGGCCGCCTCCAGGACGTCCAGGGCGGCGGCCGCCTCCAGGGCGGTGACCGGGTTCTCGCCGGTGCCGCGCAGGGCGGCGGCGACGCCCGCGTAGTACGCGGGGTAGTCGCCGGGCAGCGTACGGACCGGGACACCGCCGCCGGTCAGCGGCGACTCGCCCGAGCCGAGCCGGCCCCACAGGCCCTCGGGCTCCTCGCCCCACGGCTCCTGGCCGGCGCCGGGGCGGCGGCCCTCGCGCAGCGCCGCCTCCTGCGGGTCCAGGCCGTACTTCACGTAACCGGCCTGCCGGCCCAGCACCCGGAAGCGCGGGCCGAGCTGGGCCGTGGTCGCGCTGGCGTACAGGTGCGAGCGGACGCCGCTCGCGTGGGTGATCGCGATGAACGTGTCGTCGTCGGTCGCCGCGCCGGGGCGGCGGGAGTCGGACTCGGCGTACACCTGCACGGCGGGGCCGAACAGCACCAGTGCCTGGTCGACGATGTGGCTGCCCAGGTCGTAGAGGAGGCCGCCGATCTCCTGCGGGTCGCCCGACTCGCGCCAGCCGCCCTTCAGCTGCGGGCGCCACCGCTCGAACCGGGACTCGAAGCGCTGCACCGCGCCGAGCTCGCCGTCGGCCATCAGCCGGGCGATCGTCAGGAAGTCGTTGTCCCAGCGGCGGTTCTGGAAGACCGAGAGCAGCAGCCCGCTCTCCTCGGCGAGCGCGGCCAGCTCGCGCGCCTCGGCGGCCGTGCCCGCGATCGGCTTGTCGACGACGACCGGCAGCCCGGCCGCAAGGGCGGCCTTCGCGACCGGGACGTGCGTCTTGTTCGGGGTCGCGATCACGACGAGGTCCAGCTCGTCGGCGCGCGCCCACAGCTCCTCGGGGGAGTCGGCGAAGCGGACGGCGGGGAACTCGGCGCGGGCCTGCGCCCGGCGCTCCTCGTTCGACGTGACGACCGTGTCGAGCACCAGGCCCTCGGTCGCCGCGATCAGCGGGGCGTGGAAGACGGAACCCGCCAGGCCGTAGCCGACGAGAGCGACGCGGAGGGGATCGGTGGAAGTCATGCCCACCACTTAAGCAACGCTGTTGCCAAAGTGCAAGCGGTGGCCACAATGGTGTGGTGAACACCAGCGATACCAGCGATACCAGCGATCCCCGCAGCGCCACCGGCGTCGGCGCGCGCAACGGCGGCGGGGTCAACCTCCCGGCCCTGCGCCACCACAACGCCGCCCTCGTGCTCGACCTGCTGCGCGGCGCGGGCGGCGACGGCATCAGCCGGCTGGAACTGGCCGAGCGCACCGGGCTCACCCCGCAGGCCGTCAGCAAGATCACCGCCCGGCTGCGCGCCGAGGGCCTCGCCGCCGAGGCCGGCCGCCGCGCCTCCACCGGCGGCAAGCCGCGCACCGTGCTCCGGCTCGTCCCGGACGCCCGGTACGCGGTCGGCCTCCACCTGGACCGGGACGAGCTGACCGCCGTCCTCGTCGACCTCGCCGGTACGCCCGTCGCCGTCCGCACCGCCCCCCTCGACCTCGGTGCCCCGGCGGACCAGGTCGTCGCGGGCGCGGCGGAAGCGGTCGCGGAGGTGAGCGCGCCGGTGAGTGCGTCGGTGGCGGCGGGCGACCCG
This sequence comes from Streptomyces sp. NBC_01335, assembly GCF_035953295.1. GTDB lineage: Bacteria > Actinomycetota > Actinomycetes > Streptomycetales > Streptomycetaceae > Streptomyces. The sequence goes on along the minus strand of NZ_CP108370.1, from coordinate 2,832,898 downwards.
GCCGACGAGGCGTACGGCCCCGGGCGCCCCGCCGTGCTCGGCGTGGGCGTGGCCCTCCCCGGCCCGCTCGACCACCGCGACGGGGTGCTGCACCGGGTCACCGGATTCCCGCAGTGGGACGGGTTCCCGCTCCGCGAGGCCCTCGCCGCCCGCACCGGCCTGCCGGTCTCCGTGGACAAGGACACCAACGCCGCCGCCCTCGGCCTCGCCCTGCGCGACCCCGGCGCGGGCGACTTCGCCTACCTCCACCTCGGTACGGGACTGGGCGCCGGGCTCGTCCTCGGCGGCGCCCTGCACCGGGGCCCGCGCACCGGCGCGGGCGAGTTCGGGCACCAGACCCTGCAACTGGACGGTCCGCCGTGCGGCTGCGGCGGGCGCGGCTGCGTGGAGGCGCTCTGCCTGGCGGCGGTGGACCGGGGAGACGTCGCCGAGGCCGCCCGGGTGCTGGGCGCCGGAGCCGCCAACATCGTCGCGCTGCTCGACATCGACCGGGTGGTGCTGGGCGGGCGTACGGTCGCGGCGCACGAGGACGTCTACGTACGCGGCGTGCGCGCCGTGATCGAGGAGCGCGCCCGGCGCGAAGGCGTCGGGACGCCCGTGCCGGTCGCGGTCGCGGGCGGCGGCGACCGCCCGGTCGCCGAGGGCGCCGCCCAACTGGTCCTCGGCCCGCTCTTCGGGCGGACCGCGGAGTAGCGGGCGGGGGAGGAGCGGGAGACGGTGCCGCGGCGGAGGAGTGACGGGGTGCCGCCGGGCGGGTGGTCTCCGGCATGTCGGTGCGATGTTCGTACGTATGCGTGGCAGCGTCTCCGCCGACACGCCGGTGGTTCCACGCACCGGTCACGACACGCCGGTGGTTCCTCCGCACCGGGCGTTCGTTCGCGAGCTGCGAAGGGTGCCTCCCATGCCCCCCAAACCTCCCGCACGACTGCGACCCGCACGACTGCGACCTCCCGCGCGACTGCGCGACGGACGCGCACTCACCTCACTCGGCCTGGCGGCCGGGATCGCCGTACCGGGCGCGCTGCTCGGCGGCCCGCCGACCTCGGCGACGGAACACTCCGCCACCGCCACCGCCCGCGCGGACCAGCCGCCCGCCTGCGGCGCCCCGGACGCCAAGGACTTCCCCATCGGCACCCGTATCCACGGCGGCCCGGACACCTACGCGTCCGGCGGGGGATACGGGATCTGGTACCTGGACCTCGTCAACACCACCGCCGAGTCCTGCCGCGCCCTCCACCCCGTACTCGTCCTGACCGACCAGGACCGGCAGCTGACGCCGGACCAGATCCAACTCGCGTACGCGGAACGCGCCGGTACGGAGACGGGCGCGGGCACCGGCACCGGCACCGGAGCCGAACACCGGGTCAGCTGGGAGACCACCGACCGGAACGAGCAGATCGGGGTCTTCGGCAGCGGCGAAGAGGGCGACGACTTCGAGGGCTTCACCGTCCCCGCCGGACGCACGGTCACCGTCCGCGTCCGGATGGCCTTCACCTCCGACACCCGGCCGGGAAAGGTCGTGGCCAACGCCGCCATCGTGCAGCGCCACCCGGCCGCGCCCTCCGACGACGCGGTGGCGGACGGCTCCGTCGTGGCCCCGGACGGGGACTGGGTGGGCGAGTCGGAGGACTACCCGTTCTCCATCGTCGAGGGGGACATCGAAGGCGGCACCGACCTGGTGCTCCCCGACGAGTCCGATGCCGACGGGACCACCTCCGACGACCTCCTCGCCGGGGCGGACGCGGGGGCCGCGGACACGGGCACCGAAACGGACGCGGACTTCGACGTGGACGCAGACACCGAAACGGACGCGGACGCCGGCACGGACTCCGGGGACGAGACCGGCGCGGAGAGCGGTTCCGGCGTGGACGCCGGCACGGCAACCGCCTCGGAAGGCGCCACCGCCCCGGAAGGTGCCACCGCCCCCGGTACGGGCCCCGGCGCCAAGCCCCCGAGCGCCGCCCCCCGCACCGGCACCACCGGCACCCCCTCCACCGCCCCCCGCTCCGCCGCCGCACTCCCGGGCGGCGGCGCCGGCCTGTCGCGGGACGCCGCCGGGAACCCGCTGCCCGAGCTCGCCCGGACCGGCCGCCCCGGCCGCGCGGCGGCCCTGCGTACCGGCGCGGTGGCCGCCGCACTGCTGCTCGGCGGTACGGCCGCGCTGCTGCTGGCCCGCCGGATGCGGCGCGGCCCGGGGCTGAGGTGCGGGCGGGGCTGAGGTGCGGCCCGGGGCTGAGGCACCGGCGCGGCACGGTCACCGCACCCGCGCGCTCCCCGCAAGCCCCCGCGTCCCGACCGATCTTGATACGCCGTGCACCACCTAAACTCGGGGCGTCGGCGCTGCACACCGCGGTGCCGCCGGCGTCCAGCACCTCGTGTGCACCGTGCGTACGGCAGGAGTCCGTGTGATGGCAGAACGCAAGCCGATCGAGTCCTGGTTGACCGACATGGACGGAGTCCTCATCCACGAGGGCACCCCCATTCCCGGCGCGGACGCGTTCATCAAGCGGCTGCGGGAGTCCGGGAAGCCCTTCCTCGTCCTCACCAACAACTCCATCTACACCGCCCGCGACCTGCACGCCCGGCTCAGCCGCATGGGCCTGGCCGTTCCGGTCGAGAACATCTGGACCTCCGCGCTGGCGACCGCCCGGTTCCTGGACGACCAGCGTCCCGGCGGCACGGCGTACGTCATCGGGGAGGCGGGGCTCACCACCGCGCTGCACGACATCGGGTACGTCCTCACCGACCACGACCCGGACTACGTGGTGCTCGGCGAGACCCGTACGTACAGCTTCGAGGCGCTGACCAAGGCGATCCGGCTGATCAACGCGGGCGCCCGCTTCATCTGCACCAACCCGGACGAGACCGGCCCGTCCGCCGAGGGCCCGCTGCCGGCCACCGGTTCCGTCGCGGCGCTGATCACCAAGGCCACCGGCAAGGAGCCGTACTTCGCGGGCAAGCCCAACCCGCTGATGATGCGGACCGGGCTCAACGCCATCGGCGCCCACTCCGAGACCAGCGCCATGATCGGCGACCGGATGGACACCGACGTGCTGGCCGGGCTGGAGGCCGGGATGGAGACGTTCCTGGTGCTCACCGGGCTCACCGCCACCGCCGACATCGACCGCTACCCCTTCCGCCCGTCCAACGTGGTCGACTCCATCGCGGACCTCGTCGACCTGGTCTGAGGCTGGTCCGCCGCCGGTCCGCCGCCGGTCCGACACCGGTCAGACACCGGCCCGGGCGCCGGTCCGACGCAGGCACGGGCGCAGGTCCGACGCCGGTCCGCGTCGCCCCCGACACCGGTCCGGCGCCCGGGACTGTCGCCCGACCGGGCGACAGCGGATGCGGGAAGCGTGCGTACGGGTGAACCTTCGAGCAGGAGGTTCACGATGCGTTCACTGCCCCTCACCATCTGTGCTACTGCGGCGGTCGCGGCGATATCCGTCTCCGCGCCCGCCGCTTCGGCCGTTCCGTACGACGACGGCACCCTCAGGGTGACCCCGTCCACCATCGCCCCCGGCGGCAAGGTCGCGCTCTGGTCCGACGCCTGCGGCAAGGGCAGGGAGGGCCTCGGCACGTCCGACGCCTTCGTCTCCTCCGTACGGTTCACCCCCGCCGGCGGGAAGGGCCTCAGCGCCGAGGCCCGGGTCCGGTCCGACGCCGAGGCCGGCCGGTACGACGTCACCCTGCGCTGCGAGGGCAAGGGCGGCGGGGGCGGCCGGGCCTCCGCCGGCCTCACCGTGGTGCACCACGCCCGGCCGACCCCGGTCGCCCCCGTCCGGGCCGGTGGCGGCGGCACCGCCGTCCTCGCCGAGCAGGGCGGGAACTCCGACGGGCCCGGCCTCCCGCAGGCCGTGGCCGGGCTGGCCCTCGCCGCCGTCGCCGCGGCCGCCGTCGCCTTCCGCGGCGCACGCCGCCGCCGTCCGGCCGCGGACTGACGTGTCCGCCCCCGCCCGCCCGGCAGGTACCGGGCGGCTGTTCACCGGAGTGGTCTGGGCCGTGCTCCTGCTCGGCCTCTGGCTCTGGGGCCGCGAAGGCGCCGGAGGCCCCGGCGGCAGCTCCGCACCGACCACCGGCGACGTCGCGGCGGTCGGCCGCCCCCTCGGGGCGCCGCTGCCCCCGGCGCACGACCCGCTGGAGGGTTCGCCGCCGCGCGAGGTCGAGATCCCGTCCGTCGGCATCGACGCCCCCGTCGTCGGACGCGGCCTCGACGGCGAGGGAGCCGTCGACCCGCCCCCGTTCGAGACCCCGGGGACCGTCGGCTGGTACGACGGCGGAGCCGAACCCGGCACCGCCGGGGCCGCGCTCATGGTCGGCCACGTCGACACGGAGACCGAGCCCGCCGTCTTCTACGGACTGAGCGCCACCCGGCCCGGCGCCGAGATCCGGGTGACCCGCGCCGACGGCACGATCGCCGAGTTCACCGTCGACGACGTGCAGGTCTTCACCCGGGAACGCTTCGACGCGCAGAAGGCGTACGGGCCCCGTCAGGACGGCCGGGCCGAACTCCGGCTGATCACCTGCGGCGGTACGTACGACCGGGCGGCACACGCCTACAGCGCCAACGTCGTCGTCTCCGCCTACCTCACGGGCGAGGACTCCGGGACCTGACCCGGCCCCGGCCCTCGCCCCGCCCACCCCGCCCGCCCGGCCCCGTCCGGTGGCCGCTCCCCTCCCCGGAGCGGCCACCGGACGGGGCCACCGCCGTGCGCGCCGCCCCGTACCGTGCGGAACGGCGGGCCGCCCCACCACCCAGGTGTCCCGAGGCTTCCGCGCGGGGAGAATCAATCAGGGCGCTCCGTAACGGTTTGTCTTCGGAGAGTCACCGTTTCGGGGTAGCGCGCGCAGGCCGCGCGACCCCGGCCGGCGCGCCCGCGGCCGCGCTCGGGACGTGACGACAAGTCGCGCGGAGGCGTGAAGAGATACGGAGAGGTGGAAGCGAGCCCCGCGACGCGTGCGGGGCAGGGGCGGACGACCCGGCGCGAGCCGGGCAACGAACAAGGCCCCCTCACGTGAAGTGAGAGGGCCTTGACTCTGCGTGCGCCGCCAGGGACTCGAACCCCGGACCCGCTGATTAAGAGTCAGCTGCTCTAACCAACTGAGCTAGCGGCGCCTGCTGACCTGGAGAACATTACCGGATTCCGCAGCATGCTCTCGACCATTTCCCATGACGCCACGCCCTGTCGCATGGTCGTTTTTTCTCTTTGATCCGTCAAAATGCGATTTGTCACGAGAGTTGGGACACTGGCGCCCGTTGCGGAGTGCCTCAAAAAATCTTGACGAGTCCGGAGGGGAATCGACATGACCGTCCCGGTCTTCACGGAGTACGAACCCACGGCCGACTGCGGCTGCGCCGGCTGCGCCCTCCAGCGCCGTACGGCGGCGGCCCGGACCCTGCCGCCCCGCCTGGGCGGCCATCCCGCCGCGCACGGAGCGCGCCGCGCGCTGGTGCTGGCCACGGCCGCCGGGGTGGTCCTCTCCACCGGTGCCGCCGAGGCCGCCGCCCCGGCGGGCCACTCCACCGGACCCGTCCGCGCCGACGACGCGACCGGCCCCGGGCCCGGCACCCCGCAGGGGCAGGCCGGACCGCTCATGGGCGGCGGGGCCTCGGCCTCGCCCACCACGGCGGCGCCCCTGGCCCTGCGGACCACCACCCGCAGCGAGATCATCGCCCGCGCCAAGACCTGGGTGGCCGCGAAGGTGCCGTACGACATGGAGAAGTTCTGGTCGGACGGGTACCGCCAGGACTGCTCCGGCTACGTCTCGATGGCCTGGGACCTGGGCGGCAACGAGTGGACCGGCAGCCTCTCCTCGTACGGCACGCGGATCGCGCGCTCGCAGCTGGAGCCGGGCGACATCCTCCTCTTCCACAACCCGGCCGACCCCAACAAGGGCTCGCACGTCACGATCTTCGGCGGCTGGACCAACAGCGCCCACACCCAGTACATGGCGTACGAGCAGACGCCCCCGGCCACCCGCAAGAAGGTCACGCCCCTCGCGTACTGGAGCAACTCCGGCAAGTACGTGGCCTACCGCTACAAGGGGCTCGCCGGGGGCTCGCGCGGCGGCTCGTCGGCGGGCTTCCCCGGCGCCGCCAAGTTCGGGCCGGGAGCGCGCAACGCCCACGTCACACGGCTCGGCGAAATGCTGGTGGCGCGGGGCGGGAAACGTTTCTACACCCAGGGCCCCGGACCCGTCTGGAGCGAGGCCGACCGGCGCGCGACCCGGGCGTTCCAGCAGGCGCAGGGGTGGAAGGGCGCGAACGCGGACGGCCTGCCCGGCCCGGACACCTGGCGCCGGCTCGTCAACGGCACCGGGAGGAGCATCCCGGCCACCGGTGCGTCAGGCGCGCCGAAGACGGTCCCGGCCTTCCCCGGACGGGGCTATTTCAAGCCGGGTCGGTCGAACGCCCATGTCGAGAGGCTCGGCAAGCAGTTGGTGAAGAAGGGATTCGGCAGGCACTACGTGTCGGGGCCCGGCCGCCGCTGGACCGAGGCGGACCGGCGCAACGTGGAGGCGTTCCAGCGCGCCCAGGGCTGGCACGGCCGCGTGGCGGACGGCTACCCGGGGCCGGACACCTGGCGGCGGCTCTTCTCCTGAGGGAGTGGAGGGCGTCTGCCGTTCGGTGGGCCGGCGGATGGACAGCTCCGGGACCGCCGGAGCGCGGAAAGGGAACGGTGGGGCGTCGTGTACGGAGACGAGGAAGACCGCATGGGGGCGGGCCGGGCAGCGGGAGGGAGAGCGGGAGACGGTACGGACGCGGAAGCGGGCCGGGGACCGGACCGGGACCCGGGCCGCGCCGGGAAGGGCGATCCGCGTGCGGAGGGCGGGCCGCGAGACGAGGGGCCCTGCGTCGACGTGGTGCTGGAGCTCGCGCACGGCGAGACGGAGCCCACCTCGATGCACACCGTCTCGGCCACGGTCTCGGTGCCGGCGGGCGGGGTGCCCGGAGACGAGGTGCCCGGAGACGAGGTGCCCGGAGACGAGGTGCCCGGGGGTGAGGTGCCAATGGGTGAGGTGCCCGAGGGTGAGGGGTCTGCGGACGAGGCGCCCGTGGGTGAGACGCCCCTCGGTGAGGTGCCCGCTCCGGCCGGCGGGTTCCGCGAGGACTTCCGGTGGAGCGCCGGCCGTCGCCGGTCGGTCATCGCCAACGAGGCCACCGCGTCCATCCCGGTGCACCTGCTCTTCCGCGACGAACCCCGCGACCCCGACGACCGGACCGGGTTCCTCCCGCGCGCCGGGGTCGGCGACCCGCACCGCACCGCCGGGGTCGCCTCGCTCCCCGTCGCGGTGGCCCGGCACACGCTGACGGCCGACCGGTCCGGTGCCGGGGTGCGGCGCCCTCCCGTACCGCGCTCGCCCCAGGTGCGGCCGCCGACCCGGCCCGCGCCCGTCGCCGACCCCCGGCTGCGCGAGCGCCCCGGTCCGGCACTGCCCGGCTGGGTGGCCGTGCTCACCGGGGCCGCCGGCTGCGCCGCCGCGCTCGTCGTCCTCTGGTGGGCGGGCGCGCTGCCGGGGCAGGCGCAGACCCGGCTCGGCATCGGGCCCCGCCCGTACCAGGGCATCGGCATCGGCCTCTGGGCGGTGCTCGCGGTGCTGGTGACCGTGGTCCTCTTCGCGTTCGGGGGCCTCGGGCGCGGGCGGGTCGGGTACGCCCTGGTGCTGACCCTCTTCGGCGACTACCGGGGGAGCGTCCGGCGCACCGGGCTCTTCTGGGTCTCCCCGCTCCTCCTCCGCCGCCGCACCGACGTACGGCTGCGGCACTGGCGGAGCGAGCCGATGCCCGCCGTGGACGCGAACGGTACGGCGCTGCGCGTCACCGTCCTCGTCGTCTGGCGGGTGGAGGACACCGTCCGGGCGGTCCTGGGGGTCGCCGACCACGAGACGTACCTGCGGGAACAGGTCGAGGCGGCGATGGCCCGGGTCCTCTCGCAGCTGCCCGCCGACGCCTTCCACGAGGACGCCCCGACCCTGCGGAACGCCGAGGCGGTCGGGGACGCGCTGACGCGGATGCTGAAGGCGGACTGCGAGCCGGTCGGGGTGGAGGTGTACTCGGCGCAGCCGACCGGGATCGAGTACGCCCCCGAGGTCGCCGCGGCCATGCAGCGCCGCCGGGTCGCGGCGCTCGACGCGCGGCACCGGGACAGCGTGCTGACCTCCCTGGTGGACGCGGTCGACGACACCGTCAACCGGCTCACCACGCGCGGACTCGTCGCGCTCGACGACTACGAACGCAAGTCCCTGGTCAGGGACTTGACGGTGGCCTTCTACACGGGACGAGGCGGAGGCGATGGGATCTGAGGGGCCCGGGGGGCGGGTGCGGCGGCGCAGCATAGCGAAACGGAACGCCGCCACGCGATGGTCTGGACTTGTTCACGACACGTCAATACTGTGGGACTTGGTCTAGACCGCACGACCGCGCGCTTCACGAGCAGTGCTCACCGAGAAGTCCCCCATGTCCCTGAGGAGCGAAGCATGCGTAAGAGGGCAAGCGCGGCCGTGGTCGGCCTGGCGATCCTGGGCGCTTCGGCGCTCGCCACCAGCAGCGCCAGCAGCCACGGCTACACCGACAACCCCATCAGCCGCCAGAAGCTCTGTGCCAACGGCACGGTCACCAACTGCGGCAACATCCAGTGGGAGCCGCAGAGCGTCGAGGGCCCGAAGGGCTTCCCGACCGCGGGTCCGGCGGACGGGGCGATCTGCTCCGCCAACCACGGCGAGTTCGCGCAGCTCGACGACCCGCGCGGGGGCAACTGGCCCACCACGCAGGTCACCGGCGGCCAGTCGTTCAACTTCCGCTGGCAGTTCACCGCCCGTCACGCCACGACGGACTTCCGGTACTACATCACCAAGCAGGGCTGGGACCCCACGAAGCCGCTCACCCGGGCCTCGCTGGACTCGCAGCCGTTCCTGACGGTGCCGTACAACAACCAGCAGCCGCCGGCCACGCTGACCCAGACCGGCACCATCCCCAGCGGGAAGACCGGCCACCACATCATCCTGGCGGTGTGGACGATCGCGGACACCGCGAACGCGTTCTACTCCTGCTCGGACGTGAAGTTCTGATCCCGGCGCCGGAGGCGGGTGGCGGCTCGACGGCCCCCGTACCGGCATGGGCGCGAGAAGCGCCGGTCCGAGAGGCACCGGCGTGAGTGAGGCGGGGGGCGCGGCCGGCGACGGCCGGAGGTGACGCCCCGCAGATGAAGCGCGGCCGTTCGGGCGGGACGGCCGAGCCCACGAAACACCCGTGGAACAGCAGAACGCAGTGGGGCGGTCTCCGGTGCCGGAGACCGCCCCACTGTCGTGTCGTGCGCCGCCAGGGACTCGAACCCCGGACCCGCTGATTAAGAGTCAGCTGCTCTAACCAACTGAGCTAGCGGCGCCTGCTGACTCGAAAATAATACCTGGTCCACAGGGGTGCTGGTGACACCCCTGTTCGGGGCGGGGTGGGGGGCGGTCGTGCGGCGGACCGTTCTGCGCCCCGTGCCGCACCTCCGTGCCCCTGTGCCGCCCCCGTACCCGGCCCCGTACCCGCGAGAACGCGCCGGGCGCGGGGCGTGCGTCAGCCAAAGTAAGTTTCTTACGTAAGTGATCTTTCTTTTTGCGTTCATTCTTGTCACGCTGACCTCGTGATGAATCGAAGGATCTCCGAAGTCGCCGCGTACGCGGGCGTCAGTACGGCCACGGTCGGCCGCGTCCTCAACGGGCGTACGGGTGTGTCCGCCCCCACCCGCGAGGCGGTGCTCGCCGCCCTGGACGTGTGCGGCATCGAGCGGCCGGTGGGGATGCGCGGGGAGCGGGCGGCGCTGATCGGGCTCGTCGTGCCCGACCTGCAGAACCCGGTCTTCTCCGCGTTCTCCGAGGCCCTGTGCGTGCTGCTGGACAGGCGGGGGCTCATCCCCGTGCTCTGTACGCACAGCCAGGACGGGGTCTCGGAGGCGCACTACATCGAGATGCTGCTCCGGCAGAACATCGGCGGGATCGTCTTCGTGGGCGCCAGTTACGCCGACGCGGGGCCGGAGCACGGCCGGGTGCTGCGGGAGCGCGGGGTGCCGATGGTGCTGGTCAACGCGGCGGACGAGAACTCCGGCGTGGCCCAGGTGCGGGTGGACGACACGCTCGCCGCCGAGCAGGCGCTCGCCCACCTCGCCGCCCTCGGGCACGAGCGGATCGGCATGGTCCTGGGGCCCGGCGGGCACGTCCCCTCCGCCCGGAAACTCGCCGGGTTCGCGGCCTTCTGCGGCCGCCGGGGCATCGCGCCGGAGGAGTGGCGGCGGCTGGTCGCGCACGCCCTGTTCACCATGGAGGGCGGGGCCACCGCGCTGCCCCGGCTGCTCGCCGAAGGGGTCACCGGGATCGTTTGCGCGAGCGACGCACTGGCCCTCGGGGCCATCCGCGGGGCCCGCCGGCAGGGGCTGCGGGTGCCGGAGGACCTGTCGGTGGTCGGCTTCGACGATTCCCCGTACATGGTGGCCACCGACCCGCCGCTGACCACCGCGCGGCAGCCGGTCCAGGCCATGGCGGCGGCGGCCGTGGCCGCCCTGGTGGGCCAGATCGAAGGGCGTGCGGATGCGAACGACCTCCTGATGTTCGACACCGAGCTGATCGTGCGCGGCTCGACGGCGGGCCGCCCCCGCTGAGGTGTCCGGGGGAGGCCCGTGGACGGGTGCCGCCGGACAGCTCCGTGTTACCGGGGCAAGCCCTGCTGATTACCTTCTTGCGCAGATGCATTGACTTCTTGCGTAACGGGCTTCTACCTTCAGCGCTGTTCGCGTGCATCGGGTCCCGCAGCCCGGGGGCACCCATCAGGAAGGCGATTCGCATGAATGGCATGGCCGGCGTCAGCAGGCGTCAACTTCTCGGTTCGGCGACCGCGCTCGCCCTGGGCCTGGCCCTCACGGGCTGCGGCGGTTCCTCCGGCTCCTCGTCCGGCGTCGACGAGAACGGCGTGGTCACGGTCAGCGTGAACGGGATGCCGGCCAAGACCCAGCCCGAGGACCGCAAGGACTTCGAGGAGCTGGTCAAGCAGTTCGAGGCCGCCCACCCCAAGATCAAGATCGACGCCCGCGAGGGCCAGATGGACCCGAAGACCTTCGCGGCCAAGCTCGCCGGGGGCCAGCTGGAGGACGTGTACTACGTCTACTTCACCGACCCCGCCGGGCTCATCCAGCGCCGCCAGGCCGCCGACATCACGAAGTACCTCAAGGACGTCCCGTACCTGGACCAGGTACGCCCCGCCCTCCAGGACGTCTTCAAGGGGCCCGACGGAAAGATCTACGGCCTGCCCACCGGCAACTACTCCCTCGGCCTCGTCTACAACCGCGCCCTCTTCAAGAAGGCCGGGCTCGACCCCGACAAGCCGCCGACCACCTGGGAGGAGGTGCGCACCGCCGCGCGGAAGATCAGCGCGCTGGGCGACGGCACCGTCGGGTACGCCGACTACAGCAAGAACAACCAGGGCGGCTGGCACCTCACCTCGTGGATCTACTCCATGGGCGGGGACGTCGCGACCCAGCAGAACGGGAAGTGGAAGGCCGCGTTCGACAGTGACGCCGGCCGCAAGGCGCTCCAGGCCCTGCACGACATGCGCTGGACCGACAAGTCCATGGGCACCCGCCAGCTGCTGGAGATCGCCGACGTCCAGAAGATGATGGGCTCCGGCAAGCTCGGGATGTACATGGCCGGCCCGGACAACATCCCCACCATCGTGAAGCAGTTCGAGAGCAAGTACGACGACTACGGTCTGGCCGCCCTGCCCGGCACCGCGACCCTCGGCGGCGGCGACGGCTTCATGTTCAACCCGAAGGCCTCCCCGGAGAAGATCAGGGCCGGGCTCCAGTGGATCCAGTGGAAGTACCTCAACCCGGACCGCGAGGAGGAGAACGTGAAGAAGTTCTCCGGCCTCGACGTCCCCATAGGACTCCCGCAGCCCAACCTCTTCGACGGTGCGGCGCAGGCGAAGAACGACGCGATCCACGCGAAGTACGCCAACGTCCCGCAGGCCAACTACCAGCCGTTCGTCGACCGCAGCGACGACGTCGCCGTCAAGGTCGAGCCGCCGAACGCGCAGCAGCTCTACACGATCCTCGACGGGGTCATGCAGTCCGTGCTGACCAAGGAGGACGCCGACCTCGACCAGCTGCTGGCGGACGCCGCGAAGCGCGCCGACTCCGTCCTCGCCACGGTGAAGTGATCATGGCCGGTCGACCGCTCCCCACCTCCCCGGCACGCGCCGACGCCCGCGACCGGACCCCGGTACGGAACGGAGCCCCGGCACCCGCCGGGGCGTCCGGGCCCACCGCGAAGACCTCGCCCGACCGGACCCCGGTACCGCCCGCGGGCCCGGCCGGCCGGGGCGGGGCGGCGACCGCCCGCCGCCGGCGGAGGGTGCGCGAGAACCTCGTCGCGTACCTCTTCCTCGCCGCCGGGGTGATCTGCTTCGCGCTCTTCTCCTGGTACCCGATCGTCCGCGGCATCCTGCTCGGCTTCCAGCAGGTCACCTTCGCCCAGCCCGCCGAGTGGGTCGGGCTGGACAACTTCCGCCGGCTCTTCGAGGACCCGCTCTTCCTCACCGCCTGGAAGAACACCGGCTGGTTCACGCTGCTCGCCCTGGTCTTCGGCTTCGCCGCCCCGTTCGCGACCGCCGTCGTCCTGAACGAACTGCGGCGCGGCAAGGCGTACCTCCGGATGACCGTCTACCTGCCGGTCATGCTGCCCTCGGTCGTCACCATGCTGCTCTGGCGGTGGTTCTACGACCCGGGACCGGGCCTCTTCAACAACGTGCTCGACGTCTTCCACCTCCCCGCCCAGCAGTGGCTGGAGTCGGAGAACCTCGCGATGGTCTCCCTGGTCCTCGTCTCCACCTGGGCCAACATGGGCACCACCACCCTGATCTACCTCGCGGCGCTGGGCGGCATCCCCGGCGAGCTGTACGAGGCGGCCGAGCTCGACGGGGCGTCGATCCGGCGGCGGCTGTGGCACGTCACGATCCCGCAGATGCGGTTCATCCTGATGATCACCCTGCTGCTCCAGGTCATCGGCACCATGCAGGTCTTCGTGGAGCCGTTCGTCCTGACCGGCGGCGGACCCGACGACGCCACCGTCACCGTCCTGCTGCTGCTCTACCGCTACGCCTTCGTCTACAACGACTTCGGCCTGGCCAGCGCCATGAGCACCGTGCTCTTCGTGGTGCTCGGCATCTTCGCCGGCGTGTATCTGCGCCTGACCCGGAGCAAGGGCTGAGAGGAAGAGTCATGGCCGCCGAAACACCCACCCGCACCCTGATCGCGCCCACCGAGATGAACCGGCGCGTCGGCCGGTTCCTCCACCGCTTCGTGCTGACCGCCACCCTGATCGGCTTCACCCTCGCCTTCGTCTTCCCGCTGTACTGGATGGCGTCCGGCGCGCTGAAGTCGTCGAGCGAACTCGCCGCCCCCACCCCGACGCTCGTCCCGGAGAGCTTCCACCCGGAGAGCTACACCGACGCGTGGACCAACGTCGGGCTCGGCCACTTCTTCCTCAACACCTTCGTGCTCGCCCTGGGCGCCTGGCTGACCCAGCTGCTCATCGACGTGACCGCCGCGTACGCGCTCTCCAAGCTGCGCCCGCTCCTCGGCAACGTGATCCTCGGCATGATGCTGGCGACCCTGATGCTGCCGGTCTCCGCGCTGCTGGTGCCGACGTACCTCACCGTGGTCGACGTACCGATCCTGCACGTCAACCTGATCAACACCCCGTTCGCCGTCTGGCTCCCGGCGGCCGCCAACGCCTTCAACATCTTTCTGCTCAAGCGCTTCTTCGACCAGATACCCGCCGAACTCCTCGACTCCGCACGGATCGACGGCGCCGGCACGCTCAGAGTCCTGGTCTCCGTGGTGCTGCCACTCTCCCGGCCGGTCCTCGCCGTCGTCTCGATCTTCGCGGTCGTCGGCGTCTGGAAGGACTTCCTCTGGCCGATGCTCGTCCTCCCCGACGAGGCGAAGCAGCCCATCACGGTCGCGCTCAACCGGCTGGCCGAGTTCATGCCCGCCAACCAGCTGCTCGCCGGAATGGTCATGGCCAGCATTCCCCTGCTGGTCCTCTTCCTGATCTTTCAGCGGCACATTATCGCGGGCCTCACCGCGGGCAGCGTCAAGGGCTGACCCGCGCGCCACCGGTCCCTCTCGCGAGCACCACCCCCTTACCCCCGCACGTCCAGGGACCCCACCCACAGGAAGGGCACATCGCCGTGTCTCCTGCACCACGCCGGCGCCCCAGCGCCGTACGTCTCGTCGTCCCCCTGCTCCTGTCCATGCTCGGTGCCCTGCTGCTCGGCGCCACGACCGCGACCCCCGCCGGGGCCGCCACCACCGCGCTGGAGGCCGAGTCGGCCCAGCTCTCCGGCGGTGCGGCGGTCTCCACCGAGCACTCCGGTTACACCGGAACCGGGTTCGTCGGCGGTTTCACCGACGCCCACAAGGGCGCCGCCTCCGTCGCCTTCTCCGTCCAGTCCTCCGCCGCCGGAGCCGGCTCGGTCTCGCTGCGGTACGCCAACGGGACCGGCGCCGCGATGACGCTGAGCCTGTACGTGAACGGGTCGAAGGTCCGGCAGGTGAGCCTGGCCGCCACCGCGAACTGGGACACCTGGTCCACCCGCGAGGAACAGGTGACGTACGCACAGGGCGCGAACACCGTCGCCCTCACGTTCACCACCGCCGACAGCGGCAACGTCAACCTCGACAGCCTCACCGCCACCACGGGCACGGGGACCGGCACGGGTACGGGCAACGGCTCGTCCGGCCTGGAGGCCGAGTCGGCGCAGCTCTCGGGCGGTGCGGCGGTCTCCACCGAGCACTCCGGTTACACCGGAACCGGGTTCGTCGGCGGTTTCACCGACGCCAACAAGGGCGCCGCCTCCCTCACCTTCTCCGTCCCCTCCACCCTCGCCGGGAACGGCTCGGTCTCGCTGCGGTACGCCAACGGCACCGGCGCCGCGATGACGCTGAGCCTCTACGTGAACGGGTCGAAGGTCCGGCAGGTGAGCCTCGCCGCCACCGCGAACTGGGACACCTGGTCCACCCACGACGAGCAGGTGACCTACGCCAAGGGCACCAACACCGTCGCCTTCACGTTCACCACCGCCGACAGCGGCAACGTCAACCTCGACAGCCTCACCGCCGCCACCCCGACCGAGACCGGTCCGGTCACCCTCACCCACCAGGCGGAGACCGCGTTCGTCTCCGGCGGAGCGACCACCGCCGCCACCACCAGCGGCTACGAGGGCACCGGCTACCTCACCGGGTTCACCACCGCCGGCGCCCGCGCGGTCCTCGCGGTCAACGCCCCCTCGGCCGCCACCTACCCGCTGGTGCTGCGCTACCGCACCCCGAACGCCACCGCCGCGACCGTCACCCTGCTCGCCAACGGCACCAAGGTCCGCGTCCTCACCCTGCCCGCCACCAACGGTGCCTGGGCGACCGCGAGCACCGACGTGCCGCTGCGCGCCTCGCTCAACCACGTCACCCTGCGGACGGCCTCCGGCGACAACGGCAACCTCCAGCTCGACGGGGTCACCGTCACCGGCTCCACCCCGAACGCGGTGCGCGGCGCGACCCTCCCGTACACGGCGTACGAGGCGGAGGCCGGCACCACCAACGCGTCCACCACCGGCCCCGACCGCACCTACCTCACCGTGGCCTCCGAGGCATCCGGCCGCCGGGCCGTGGTGCTCGACCAGACCGGCGAGTACGTGCAGTTCACGCTGACCCAGCCGGCCGACGCGCTGACCCTGCGCTACTCGGTACCGGACAACGCGGCGGGCACCGGCACCAGCGCCACCCTCAGCGTGTACGCCAACGGCACCCAGGTCCGCGACCTCGGCCTCAGCTCCACGTACAGCTGGGTGTACGGCGCGTACCCGTACACCAACACCCCCTCCCAGGGCTCCGCGCACCACTTCTTCGACGAGACCCGCACCCTCACCGGCCACCTCGCCGCGGGCACCGTGCTGAAGTTCCAGAAGGACGCGGGTGACACCGCCGCCTCCTACACCCTGGACCTCGTCGAGACCGAGGCCGTCCCGGCAGCCCTCACCATGCCGTCCACCGGATTCGTCTCCGCCACCACCCTCGGCGTCACCCCGGACGACTCCACCGACGACACCGCCGCCCTCAACACCGCGCTCACCGCGGCCACGTCGCAGGGCAAGGGGCTCTGGCTGCCCACCGGTACGTACGACATCTCCGGGCACGTCGACCTCACCGGGGCCGACCTCCGGGGCGCGGGCCAGTGGTACACCGTGCTGCGCGGCAAGAACGGCAAGGGCGGGCTCTTCGGGCGCGGCGGCACCAGCAACGTCCAGGACCTGACCATCGCCGGGGACGTCCGCTACCGCGACGACGCCAACTTCGACGCCGCCGTCGAGGGCGACTTCGGCAACGGATCCAGCCTGACGAACCTCTGGATCGAGCACACCAAGGTCGGCCTCTGGATCGACGCGCCCACCACCGGGCTGTACGCCTCCGGGCTCCGCATCCGCGACACCTTCGCCGACGGCGTCAACCTCCACAAGGGGACCGCCGGCAGCGAGGTCTCGCACAGCAGCGTCCGCAACACCGGTGACGACGGGCTGGCCATGTTCTCCGAGGCGCAGGCCGTCAGCAACAGCGCCTTCCGCTTCGACACCGTCCAACTCCCCCTGCTCGCCAACGCCGTCGGCATCTACGGCGGCAACGCCAACCGGGTCGAGGACAACCTCCTCGCCGACACCGTCACCGGCTCATCCGGCATCGCGATCAGCAGCAGGTTCGCTCCCGTGCCGTTCAGCGGCACCACCGTCGTCCTGCGCAACACCCTGACCCGGACCGGCGGTTACGAACCCAACTGGGCGAGCAAGCTCGGCGCCCTGTGGATCTACGCCGACTCCTCCGACATCACCGCACCCATCCTGCTCCAGGACAACACCGTCCTCGACAGCACCTACAGCGGCCTTCTCGTCTCCTGGCAGAAGAACGTCCAGTCCCTCACCGTCACCAACCTGGCCATCACCACGGCGGGTTCGTACGGCATCGAGATCAACTCCGCGGGTTCCGGGACCTTCTCCGGCACCACCGTCACCGGAGCCGCCGCCGGCGGACTCTCCCTGGCGGGCGGCTTCACGGTCAACAGGGGCTCCGGCAACACCGGCTGGTGACACCCGACCGGTGCGGGCCCGCGCCTGACCGTGGGCCCGCACCACCCCGTATCCCCACAGCAAGGAGTCTCAGAGTGACCACCCCCTGGTGGCGGCACGCCGCGATCTACCAGATCTACGTACGCAGCTTCGCCGACGGCGACGGCGACGGCACCGGCGACCTCGCCGGAGTCCGCGCCCGCCTGCCGTACCTGCGCGAACTCGGCGTGGACGCACTGTGGTTCAACCCCTGGTACACCTCGCCGATGGCGGACGCGGGGTACGACGTCGCCGACTACCGCGACATCGACCCGCTCTTCGGCACCCTCGCCGAGGCCGAGCAGCTGATCACCGAGGCCCACGACCACGGGCTGCGGGTCCTCGTCGACCTGGTGCCCAACCACTGCTCCGACCAGCACGTCTGGTTCCAGCAGGCACTCGCCGCCGGACCCGGCTCCCCGGAACGCGAGCGCTTCTGGTTCGTCCCCGGCAAGGGCCCCGACGGCGGGCTCCCGCCCAACGACTGGAACTCCTACTTCGGCGGCCCCGCCTGGACCCGGATCACCGAGGCGGACGGCACCCCCGGACCCTGGTACCTCCACATGTTCGCCCCCGAACAGCCCGACCTGAACTGGGAAAACCCCGACGTGCGCGAGGAGTTCGAGGACGTCCTGCGCTTCTGGCTCGACCGTGGCGTCGACGGCTTCCGGATCGACGTGGCGCACGGACTGGCGAAGAAGCCCGGACTGCCCGACGTCGGCCCCGACCCGGACGTCACCGACCTCCCGTACCAGGACTGCGCACCCGTCCACGACATCTACCGCTCCTGGCGGAAGCTCCTCGACACCTACGACGGCGAACGCGTCTTCGTCGGCGAGGTCTGGCTGCCCAGCCCGGAGCAGTTCGCCCGCTACCTGCGCCCCGACGAACTGCACTCCGCGTTCAACTTCGACTTCCTCTGCTGCGCCTGGGACGCGAAGGCCCTGCGCGGCGTCGTCGACTCCACCTTCGCCGCCCACGCCCCGGTCGGCGCCCCGCCCACCTGGGTGCTCTCCAACCACGACACCATCCGCCACGTCACCCGCTACGGCCGCGAGGACACCTCCTTCGACATGGGTGACAAGCGGCTCCTCGACCCCAGCGACCCGGTCCTCGGCCGCCGCCGCGGCCGCGCCGCCGCCCTCCTCACCCTGGCCCTCCCCGGCGGGGTGTACGTCTACCAGGGCGACGAACTCGGCCTGCCCGAGGTGCAGGACCTGCCCGACGCCCTCCTCCAGGACCCCACCTTCGTCCGCTCCGGCGGCACCGACCGGGGCCGCGACGGCTGCCGCGTCCCGCTGCCCTGGGCGACGACCGGCACCTCGCTGGGCTTCTCCGTCGGCGACGCGGAGGTAGGCGCCACGGAGGCGGGGAACCCGCAGGTCGGGGCCGTGCGGGCCGGGGGCGCCGCCGCCCCGTGGCTGCCGCAGCCGGCCGACTGGTCCGCGCTCAGCGTGGCGGCCCAGGAGGCCGACCCCGACTCCGTCCTCGCGCTCTACCGCGCGGGCCTGGCACTCCGCCGGGAGCTGCTGGTCGAGCTGCCGGAGTCGCTGACCTGGGTGGACGCCGGGCCCGACGTGCTGGTCCTCGACCGGGGCGAGGGCTTTCGCTGCGTGGTCAACCTGGGGGAGCGCCCGTACGAGCTGCCCGCCGGCGCGACCGTACTGCTGGCCAGCGGCGAGCTCACGGACGGCGCCGTGCCGCAGGACACCACGGTGTGGCTCACCCGCTGAGTCCGTGGGGAAAGGAGGGGGCGGACCGGTCCGACCGGTCCGCCCCCTCCGTCCGTGCCGGGGAGGTCAGAGCGCCAGGGACAGCAGGACCGGCGCGGCCTGCCGGTTCAGCAGCTCGGCGGCCTCGCGCAGCCGGTAGGTGTCGCCGACCGGGAGCGACAGCGCCAGGCAGCCCGCCGAGCCGCCCGCGGTCAGCGGGACCGCCGCGCAGACCGTGCCCACCGCGTACTCCTGGAGGTCCAGCATCGGGACCGTCGAGGGGTGGTGGTCGAGGGTGGCCAGCAGCACCTTCTCGTCCGTGATGGTCCGGGAGGTGAGCCGCGCCGGGCGGTGGCGCGCGATGTGGTCGCGCCGGGCGTCCTGGTCCAGCTGGGCCAGCAGGCACTTGCCGACCGCGCTGGCGTGCGCCGCCGAGCGGAAGTCCACCCACTCGCTGACCGCCGGGGTCAGGGGGCCGTCCAGCACCTGGACCACGGTGACCTCGCCGTCGACGTACCGGCTCATGTAGACCGCCGCACCGACCGTGTCGCGCAGCTGCGCCAGGATCTTCTGGAGCCGTTCCTCCAGGGCGAGGCGCCGGGTGGGGCCCGAGCCGAGGAGGAGCAGCGAGGCGCCGAGGACGTACGCGCCGTCCGCGATCTGCTCGACGTACCCCTCGCGGCGCAGCGTCAGCAGCAGGGAGGTGAGGCGGGCGGACGGCAGTCCGGTCTCGCGCAGGAGCTGCGTTTCGGTCACGCCGTCGCCGTGGTGGGAGACCGTTTCGAGCACGCGGAAAGCGTGCTGCACCGCGTGGAACGGCGCCGTTGGTTCCGGTCGCAATGTCACGGTGCCCCCTGCCCAAGGTCCGACCGCAAAGCCGTGCGTCCACGATAGTGGCCAAGAAGTGCCCATGGCAGGGCTGTTGACCACTTCTTGTCCCTTCTGGGCCGTCCCTGGTCTGGGGTGCACCCGTGTGGCATATGCCAGAGACATGAACGCTCCTGGCAAATGCCAGGTCACGGCCGGTGCGCGGACGTTCACATGCCGGGGGAATTCCTGTGGAGAACCAAAGATTTTTTCGGCCACGGGGATTCGACCACCTGTCCCTCGTCGAACATCAGCGCCGATTTCGGGGCGGTGCGGCCGGATTCCTTACTCCGGCACCGCGATGCCCTCGTCGCCGCGCCCGGTGACGAGGCGATCAGGGACAGCCTCCGGCTCTCCCTGTGGGTGCGACGGCGGATGTCGGGAACACTGGAGAGAGACGAAGACGAACAGAGCGAAGAGACAGGGACGACCGCGCGCCGGTCGCACCGTCCGCGAGCGGCCGCCCCGCCCCTGTCCCGGACCACCGGTCCGGACGGAAAAGGAAGGGTGGACATGACGACCGTCGGACTTCTCTACCCGGGCGAATGCGCCGAGGACGACTTCCCACGGATCGAGATCACGCTGGACAGCGACATCAGACTGCCGCTGTTCCGCACCGGGATCGGCGACGACGTCCGCCACGTGGCGGCCCTGCGCGAACTGGGCTCCGCCGAGCGGCTCGACGCGGGCGTGGAGGAGCTCCGGCTGGCCGGAGCCGATTCGCTGGTGTGGGCCTGCACGGGCGGCAGTTTCGTCCTCGGCCGGGACGGTGCCCAGGCGCAGATCTCCGCGCTGGCGCGCTCCGCGGGACTCCCCGCGTCCAGCACGTCCTTCGCCTTCGTGCACGCCGTGCAGGAGCTCGGAGTCCGGCGGGTCGCGGTCGCCGCGACCTACCCGGAGGACGTCGCCGCACTGTTCAGCGACTTCCTGACGGCCGCCGGCATCGAGGTGGTCGCCACCCGGGGCAGCGGGATCATCACCGGCGCCGAGGTCGCCCGCTGGGACCTGGACCTCGTCCGCGAGCTCGCCATCGCCGGAGACCACCCCGACGCGGAGGCGGTGCTGCTCCCCGACACCGCCCTGCACACGGCGGCGCACGTCCCCGAGCTGGAGCAGCTCCTAGGCAAGCCGGTCCTCGCGGCCAACCCGGTCACCGTCTGGGAGGGGCTGCGGCTCACCGACCGCCACATCTGGGCGCCCGGACTCGGCGCCCTCTTCGCCACCCGCGAGCCCCCGCTCGGCACCGTCGAACCACGCGGACTCGAAGTCCGGGAGTGAGGCAGGGGGCGGGATGCCGGATTCTGCCTCCGCATCCCTCGCGGCGGAATAAGCGGAGCCGCCCTCCTGTTGCACGGGTTCGATACGCATACGTATGACCAGTGGCACCGGGAGAGCGACACGTGGACGAGAACCGAGGCGACGAGATCCGGAACGACGGCGACGGAGCCGCAGTCGGAGCCGCCGAAGGCCGGACCGACGGCGGCCGGACCGACGGCGGCCGGACCGACACCGTCAGGGGTACGGCGGGCGGCAACGCCCCCGTGCCCCTGTCCGTGCTCGACCTGGTGACCGTGGGCAAGGGCCGCACCGCGAGCGAGGCGCTCCGCACCAGCGTGGACATCGCGAAGCTGGCCGAGCGGCGCGGATTCCACCGCTTCTGGGTCGCCGAGCACCACTCCATGCCCGGTGTCGCCTCGTCCTCCCCGGCCGTCATCCTGGCCCACCTCGCCGCCCACACCGACCGCATCCGGCTCGGTTCGGGCGGCGTGATGCTGCCCAACCACGCCCCTCTCGTCATCGCCGAGCAGTTCGGCACCCTGGAGGCGATGGCCCCCGGCCGGGTCGACCTCGGCCTCGGCCGCGCCCCCGGTACGGACGGCGCCACGGCCGCCGCGCTGCGCCGGACCGAGCGGCTGGGCGAGGGCGCCGACGACTTCCCGCAGCAGCTCGCCGAGCTGACCCGCTTCCTGGACGACGACTTCCCGGACGGCCACCCCTACTCCCGTATCCACGCCGTCCCCGGGCCCGTGCAGGCCACCTCCGACGGCGGGGTGCAGTCCCCGGCCCGCCCGCCGATCTGGCTCCTCGGCTCCTCCGGCTTCTCCGCACGGCTGGCCGGCATGCTCGGGCTGCCCTTCGCCTTCGCGCACCACTTCTCGGCCCGGAACACCATTCCGGCCCTGGACCTCTACCGGGAGTCCTTCCGGCCGTCCGCCGTGCTCGACGCCCCGTACGCCCTGATCGGCGCCGCCGCGCTCGCCGCCGGGAC
Source organism: Streptomyces sp. NBC_01335 (assembly GCF_035953295.1). GTDB lineage: Bacteria > Actinomycetota > Actinomycetes > Streptomycetales > Streptomycetaceae > Streptomyces. The sequence goes on along the minus strand of NZ_CP108370.1, from coordinate 2,810,859 downwards.
CGAGGCCGAGGCGCGCCGCCAGGTGCTCACCGGGGCGCTCAGCATGCTGCGGCTGCGCACCGGCCGCCCGGGCCTGGTGCCCACCCCGGAGGAGGCCGAGGCGTACACCTTCGGCCCGCTGGAGAGCGACTTCGTGGACGAGTGGCTCGGCAACATCGTGTACGGCACGTCCGAGCAGGTCCGCGCGGGCCTGGACGACCTGGCCAAGCGGACCGGCGCCGACGAGCTGATGATCACCGCCAACGCGCACGGCGGCGAGGCCCGGCTGCGCAGCTACGAGCTCATCGCCGACGCCTACGGCCTGCCCACGCTGTAGCCGAGGGCCGTCCGGGGCCCCGTGATCAAGGGGCCCCGGACGCGGCCACCCCGCCCGCCTCGATCAGTTCGGCGATCCGCTCCGGGGCGACCGCACGCGAGTACAGCCAGCCCTGCCCGGTGTCGCAGCCGATCCTGCGCAGCCGCTCGGCCTGCTCCGCCGTCTCCACGCACTCCGCCGTCACCGTCAGCCCCAGCCGGTGCGCCAGCTCCACCAGCGCCTCCACGATGGTCTCGTCGGCCGGGCTCGGGTGCCTGCCGCCGTCGTCGTAGCGGAAGCCGCGTACGAAGGAGCCGTCCAGCTTCAGCACGGAGACGGGGAGCCGGCTGAGGTAGGCGAGGTTGGAGTAGCCGGTGCCGAAGTCGTCGATGGCGATCCGTACGCCCATGTCGCTCAACGCCTGGAGCGCCCGCAGCGGGCGGCCCGCCGAGCCCATGACGGCGGACTCCGTCAGCTCCAGTTGCAGCAGCCCGGGATCGAGGCCGGTCTCGGCGAGGACGTCCCGGACCTCCGCGACCAGGTCGGTGTCCCAGACCTGCCGTACGGCGACGTTGACGCTGACGAACAGCGCCGGCCCGTCCGGATGGTCCAGCTGCCAGCGGCGGGCCTGGCGGCAGGCCGTACGCAGCACCCAGCGGCCGAGCCGCACGATCGAGCCGTCCTCCTCGGCGATGGCGACGAAGCGGTTCGGTCCGAGCACCCCGAACTGCGGGTGGTTCCACCGCACCAGCGCCTCGACGCCCCGCACCACCCCGTCGGCCATGCCGACCAGCGGCTGGTACTCCAGGGCGAACTCGCCGCGGTCGACGGCCGGCCGCAGTGCCGAGGAGAGCGCCTGCCGGGTCATCCGGTGGGCGTTGCGCTCGGAGTCGAAGAGGGTCCAGCGGGCCTTGCCGTCCGCCTTCGCCCAGTAGAGCGTGGTGTCGGCGGCCTGCATCAGCCCGGTGGGGGAGGTGCCCGCCGAGGCGCGTTCCACCACCCCGATCGAGGCGGAGACGGAGAGCCGCTGCCCCGCCAGGTCGAACGGCTGCTGCACCGCCGTGAGCAGCGCGTCCGCCAGGTCAAGCAGCTGCTGGGTGCCCTGCGACTCCTCGACCAGCACGGCGAACTCGTCGCCCCCGAGCCGCGCCACGAAGTGGCTGCCGTCGCGGTGGTACGGGTCGCGCCCGGCGACGTCGCTCAGCCGTCCGGCCACGGCGGCGAGCAGCCGGTCGCCGGCCCGGTGCCCCAGGGTGTCGTTGACGGCCTTGAAGCCGTCCAGGTCCAGGTAGCAGAGGCCGATCCGGCCGGGGCGCGGCAGCAGCGAGCTGTCCTGGAACGGCGACAGCTCCAGCGCCGCCGAGAGCCGCTCGAAGAAGAGGGTCCGGTTGGGCAGCCGGGTCACCGCGTCGTGCATCTGGAGGTGGCGCAGCCGCTGCTGGAGCTCGTGCCGGTCGCTGATGTCGGCCACCGTCAGCAGCGCCCGGCCCGGGTCGCCCGCCGTGGGATCGGCCATCGGTACGACGGTGATCTCGGCCCAGAGCGGCCGGCCGTCCCGGTGCTTGAGCCGGCGGGTGCAGCGGAACCGGGAACGCCGTCCGCGCAGCACTTCGCGGTAGGCCCGCCAGGCGTGGTCGTCGGGGCTGAGGCCGACGAGAGCGGCGACGGGCTGTCCGGCGAGGTCGGCGGCGGGGGTCCCGGTCATCCGGGCGAGCGCCTCGTTGGCGTGGACGACCGCCCCGGCGCCGTCCACCACGGCCATGGCGAACGCGGCGCTGCGGAAGGCGGACCGGTAGGCGAGCAGCGCGGTCTCCGGGCGGTGACGCTCCGTGTCCGCCGCCGGGGGTGCGCCGGGGGATGTGCCTGCCGGGGGCCTGTGCCCTTCGGAGGTTCCGCTCACCGCTCGCTCCCGCTGTGCAGATTGTCGTGAACAGGTGTGGCCGGACGGGCCACCGGGTGGGCGCACCGGGCAGGGGGCGCGAACCACGCGGGAAAACGTGAGGAAGCATAGAGGGTGGGGTGTCGGCGCTTCCAGCCCGGCCCGCCCGCCGCTGCCCGCCGGTCCGGCCCCGGCTGACGCGTACGCGCCCGGTGGCCGTCCTCGGCAAGGTTCCGCCATCGCTCCGCACGGTTTACCGCTTTGCCCGCTCCTGTTCCCTTCTGTACGCCTGTGTTCCCCGGCGACGCCTCGCTGTCGGATTCCGATGAGCGAATGACCGTATGTGACGTTACGTGATCGGAGCCCGCCGGAGAAGGGGTCGCGGGCGGACTCTCGCGGGCGGGGCCCGCGTGGGCTTCCGCGGCGGGCCGGGTCGGCTGCTGTCGCGGGGGCGGTCGGGTCGCCGCCGGCCGGGGCCGGGCGGGCTCCTGCGGCAGAGCCGGGTGGGTCGCCGCGGTGGGGCCGGGCGGGCTCTGACCCGTGTGGGGCAGCCCAGCGGGCGGGGTGCGGTGATCGGGCACAGGGTGGAGCGAGGTGTTCCGCATCCCACCCGGAGGTAGATGTGCCGCGTCAGCACGGACCCGGGGGGGTGGAGAAGCCGAGTCCGCGCGGAGTGGCGGCGGCGCTGACCGCGCTCATGGCACTGGCCGCCATGTCGCTCGTCGCCGGGCCCGCGGCCGCCGCCTACGCGGGCGTGAAACCGTGCGCGCTGCCCCGGACCCCGGCCCACCACTCGCTGGGGCTGGACACCTGGAACGGCGCCTACCCCCGCCCCGCCCGGCACCTCGACGCGGTCATGATCTTCCTGTCCTTCCCCGACGCCGACCCGGTCGTCACGCCGGACGTGCTCACCGCCGACTACTTCCCCTCCACGACCGCCTTCTTCGAGAAGGCCAGTTACGGCGCCTTCACCCTGGGCGCGCACCCGCAGAAGCGCTGGGTGCGGATGCCGCACCCGTCCACCTGGTACGGCATAGAGCGGGACTGGGACTCCGGGCGCCGGACCTCCTACCTGCACGACGCGATCCGGGCCGCGGACGGGCAGGTCGACTTCTCCGCGTACGACATCGTCTACCTGGTCGCCGACCCGGACGCGCCCGGCGTCGACTCCGACGCCACCAAGGTCGTCAACTTCGACCGGCCGATCACCGCCGACGGCAAGGACATCAAGCGGGTCGTCACCGTCTTCGAGCAGCATCCGCCCGACCGCAACGTCCTCGCCCACGAGACCGGGCACGTCTTCGACCTCGCCGACCTCTACCACCGCCCCACGGACGGCAAGGGCGACTGGGACACGCACGTCGGCGACTGGGACGTCATGGGCAGCCAGTTCGGGCTGGCGCCGGACCTCTTCGGCTGGCACAAGTGGAAGCTCGGCTGGCTAGGCGACCGGCAGGTGGTCTGCGTCCAGGGCAGCGAGGACGTGACCCTGGAACCGGTCGCCGCCGCCCCCGTGCCCGGCGGCACCATGGGCACCCGGCTCGCCGTCGTCAGGACCGGCGAGGACAGTGCGCTCGCCGTCGAGGCCCGCGGCGCCACCGGGAACGACCGGGCGACCTGTACCGAGGGCGTGCTGATCTACCGGGTGCACAGCGCCACGGCCTCCGGCGGCGGCCCGGTGGAGGTGCTGGACACCCACCCGGACACGGAAGCCTGCTGGGACCGCTCGGTCTACCCGCCGCTCGCGGACGCCCCGCTCGCCGTCGGCGAGACGTACAGCGTGCCGGGGGAGCGGATCCGCGTCGAGGTCGCCGACAGGACGCCGTCCGGCTCCTGGACGGTACGGATCACCACCGGCACCTGAGCCCCGGGCGGGGAACCGAGGTGCCGGGCCGGGAGCCGAGGCGGGCCCCGAGGCTGTTCGGCCCCCTCCGGACACGAAGAAGCCCCCCGCTTCCGCGAGGGGCTTCTTCCGTCGGTGCGCCGCCAGGGACTCGAACCCCGGACCCGCTGATTAAGAGTCAGCTGCTCTAACCAACTGAGCTAGCGGCGCCTGCTGACGTCGTAGACATTAGCACCCGGATCCGCCGGAGGAAAAATCGAGTAATCGGACACCGGCGGGGCGGCACTCCGGGCGGCCCGCACGCAGGCCCAGCGCAGCACGTCGGGGCCGGGCAGCCAGGGGGCGCGGGTGTCGGGGGCGACCACCCACTGCGGCCCCGGGGCGGTGGGGTCGCAGGTCAGCGGCGGTACGGTCACCGCGTCGCCGGTGCCGTGGCAGAGCACCGGGGGCAGGGTGCGCGCGCCGGACACCGGGCCGGCGCCGCCGGTGCCCCACTCCTCCCAGGCCAGCAGCGAGGGGAGCCGCTGGGCGGTGCCGGGCGCCGCGAAGAGCAGGGTCCGGCCGCGATGGGTGGCGACCGGGCCGGAGCCGGGTCCCTCCGCCCAGAGCCGCTCCAGCATCCGTCTCCCGAACAGCGAGGGGACGCTCACCACGTCGAACGCGGTGCCGCAGGGCAGGACCCCCGGCGACGCCGGGCTCGCCTGCCAGCGGGCGAGCGTGGTGCGCGGGTTCGCCGTGGCGCTCGCGAGCCAGACGGCCCCGGAGGAGGTGACCTCGGCAGGCTGGTGCGAGGCCTGACTCCGCAGCGGAGGGAGGGTGCCGACGCCGGAGCGCGGTTCACGGGTCTGCAGGGACGTTTCGTCTTCCAGCCATGCGGTCATGGAGACAGGTCTACCGGGCGTGACGGGGCTGACGCCGAGAGTCGCCGAATCCAGGACAGGACGTCACCTTGCCGGGTATCTTGCCCGCGGGCATATGCCAGAAGCTGCACCCGGAGTGACCGTGCCGGGGGCGGGAGCCGGGGGACTTCTCCGTGTCGTATGCCACGCGTGACGCATGTGCCGTCCGTGCCGCGTGTGACCCGGGTGCCGCGCGGCTCTCAGGGCCGGGGCACGGGGCCCGGGGGCTGCGCTCACGGGCGGGGCGCGGGGCTCAGGGCCGGGGCGACTTCAGCAGGGAGCGGCCGAACTCGATCATCTTCTCCGCGTAGTCCTCGGTCCACTCCGCGCGCTCCGCGACATCGGCGGGCGTCAGCCGGTCGAAGCGGCGGGGGTCGGCGAGCTGGGCGGCGGCGACGGCCTGGAACTCGATGCTCCGGTCGGTGGCGGCCCGGAACGCGTGCGTCAGCTCGGTCGCGCGGGTCAGCAGCTCCGCGGGGTCGTCCATCGACTCCAGGTTGAAGAAGTGGTCGGGGTCGGCCGCCGCCTCCGCGGGTTCGAAGAGCAACGGAGCGGGACGCAGCCTCGGCTGCGCGTTCCGGTCGGCTTGTGCCATGTGCGTTTTCCTCCTTCGGAAGGCCGGACGGCCACCCTCCATTGTCCAACCCGGCGCAAGTCCGGTGTCCCGGGCCGTGAGATCCCGGATCCCCGTCTCCGCCGGTCCGTCCGCGGGGGGCGAACGTGTCCGGTGCACCGAACGATTCCGCGGCTGTGGGCATGCCGGTGCGCCCGGAAGGAGCCGTGACCCCGGGGTCGCTCCGCGTGGGGCCGCCGCGGTGGCCCCGAACAAGTCTGTCCGGGTCGACCGGCCGGAAAACACTGTCCGGAAGCGTTCGGCCCGCGCGCTCCCGGCGTACCCCGCCGATGCGTTGGTGGTTCGGGGCCGGGGAGGGGTGTTCTTCGTCGGGGGCCCCGAAGATCGTCCCACCGGCCCCGGTCCGTCAGCCGCCCCAGGACACCCGGTGCTTCGACCAGTGCTCCCAGGTGGACTGCATGGCCTCCCAGCCGTCCGGGAACTTCACCTCCACGCCGAGCTGCACCGGTTCCGTCGACGGGTGCTCGTCCAGCAGGTCGGCGACCCCCGCCCGGCACACCACGACGCAGGCGTGCCGGTGGCGGGAGGCCAGTACGCAGAGCCGGCCCGTCTCCAGGTGGAAGGCGGTGGCGTCGGGCCGTCCGGAGAGCGGGTGCAGCACCACCGTGACGTCGAACTCCCGCCCCTGGAGCCGGTTCGCGGTGTCCACCGCGACCCCGGTGACGCCCAGCCCGGCGAGGGCCGCGCGCACCGCCGCCGCCTGGTCGCGGTGGGCCGTGCCGACGGCGATCCGGTCCGCCGTCACCGGCACCGGGTCCGCCGCGCGCTCGCTGGTCGCGGTGGTGCCCCGGTCCAGCAGCCTGCGGACCACCAGCGCCACCGCGCGCACCGCCTCCGGGTCCGTGCGCGGGGTGTGGCGGGCGGGCAGCTCCAGCAGCCCCCAGCCGGACTCCGCCGCCACGTCCAGCACCCGGTCGGGTCCCGAACCGTCCGACGCCTCGGTGAACGCCAGCGTCCGGTCCCCGTGGTCCGTACCGCTGCGGAACGGGGTGTACGGGTAGAAGGCGTCCGACACCAGGGGCGCGGCCGAGGCGGGCAGCCGCCAGGAGACCGGCAGCCGGTGCTGCGGCAGCCGCGGGTTGTGCGCCAGCAGGGTGGAGACGGCGCTCGCCGACGGGTCGTGGCTCAGCCCCGCCCACTGGTCCGCGCCCACGATCGAGAACGGGTCCAACTGCCCCGGGTCGCCCACGAAGAGCGCCCGCCGGAAGAGACCGGCCACGGCGAGCAGCGCGTCCGAGCGCATCTGGTACGCCTCGTCGACGATCGCGTGCTCCCACGGCTCCACGTTCTTCACGTGCGCCCACTTCGCGGCCGTCGAGAGGACCACGTCGAGCCCGGCCAGATCCGCCGCCTTCGCGGACTTGCGGACGTTCTCCAGGCCGTCCAGCACCTTGTCGTACGGGTCGGAGTCGCTGCTGTGCAGCCGCCCCACCGGCAGCTCGGGCTCCTTCTCCGCGAGGCGCACCACCAGGTCGTCGACCTGCGCGTTGGTCTGCGCGATCACCATCAAGGGGCGCCCGGCGGCGGCGAGTTCCAGCGCGGCGCGGACCACCAGCGTGGACTTGCCCGCGCCCGGCGGGGAGTTGACCACGACACCCCGGGCGTCGCCGTGCAGGGTGTCGTGGAGGATCGCGTCGGTGGCCCGCCCCGCCGCCGCGCCCGGGTCGAACCGCGCGGTCCCGGCGAGGTCTTCCGCCACGCGTACGTCGGTCACAGCACATCCTCCGGGGTCACGGCGTCGGGCGGTTCGGCGGCCGCACCCGGCGGACCGCCGTGGGTCCACGGGGTCTCCTCCGCGTCCGGCAGCGCCGGGCCGCCGCGCTGGTCGTGCTCGAAGAGCGTCCACACCGTGCGCCCCCCCGGCTCGGGCAGCGACCCGGGGGCCGGCTCCTTGCCGCGCCCCATCCGGTCCAGGACCCGCAGCACCAGCAGCACCTCCGAGCCGTCCTCGGGGAGCCCGGTGCCGTCGGCGCCCGTGCCGGGGCCCGCGTACCGGACGAACTCCGCCGACTGCGGCTTGCCGTCCAGCGAGCGGTACACCTTCGTCCGCTCGCCCAGCTGCGGGCGCTCCGCCGTGCGGACCGTGACCAGCGGGCGCGGGGACGGGCGCTTCGACTCGGTGTACGCCATCTCGACGTCCGTCACCTCGCCGACGAACGCCTCGCCGTTCAGCCGCCGGCCGGCCAGCACCAGCGGATCGTCCAGCGCCTCCTGGGCGTCGAGCCGCGCCTGCGCGGTCTCCCGGGACGACAGCTTCCGGGCCGCCGTCACCGCGTCGTCCCGGCGCGGCTGCGGCGGCTCGCCCGAACGCACCTTGTCCCGGTGGCCGGTGAACGACCAGCGGTCACCGGTCCAGCGCTCCTCGGCCCTCGCCCCCTCCGGCAGCTCCCGCAACCGGTCGAGCCCCCGCCACACCGCGTCCCAGGTCGGCAGCAGCACCCCCGCCAGCAGCGAACGGATCTCCCGCTCGGCGGCGTGCAGCTCCCCGAGCCGCACGTCCGCCTCCACCCCGTCCTCGACCGCCGCGAGCGCGGTGCGGGCACGGTCGTACCGCTCGATCGCGGGCGCCAGCAGGCGGTTGTCGAACGCCGGGTCCGTGGCCGGACCCGCGGGCGGGCAGACCAACTGGCCGTCCCGGTCCCGCTCCAGCTCCGCCCGGAGCGCCGCTTCCGCGCCCGAGCCGCCCTCCGGCGGGTCGATCCACGCGAGCAGCGCCCCCAGGTGCTGGTCCTCCACACTGCTCTGTCCCGTCGCCCAATGGCGGTTCAGCAGATCCGTGGTGGCCAGCAGCAGCGAGGAACCCGGCACCCGGGCCCGCTCCGCGTAGTGCGTCAGCCAGCGGCCGAGCAGCGGCACCCGGGGCGGAGCCGGGTACGGGGTGTCCGGGTCGTCCTCGCTGGTGCGCCGGAACCGCATCGACCGACCCAGCAGCCGCACCAGGTCGATCCCGGCCCGGCTCGGCACGATCAACTGCGCCGCGTCCACGCACAGCTCGACCTCGACCTTGACCTTCTTCCCGGTCTCCGGGTCGGTCTCGCTCCGCTCGGAGGGCTCCACCACGTCCGCGTACGCCTCGATGTGCGGCAGCACCAGCTCGGCGAGCTCCGCCAGGAACGCGAACCGCAGATCACGGTCGCGCGGCTGCGCCACCGCCAGCAGCCTCGGCGCCTCCCGGTCCATCCCCACCAGCGCGCCCAGCGGGGCACCCGCCTCGCCGGACGTGGTCAGCGGCACCACCACGAGCGGCCGGTCCGTCAGATGCCGGTGGCGTACGGTCGCCAGCGGCTGGGCCCGCCCGCTGTCCACCGCCTCCAGCCGCGCCAGCGTGCTGATCAGTGACATGCCGCCGTGCCCTCCCGGTCCGCCGTGGCCCCCGAGGGCTCTGCGCGCAGGGTCGCCGCGCCCTCCAGCGCCTCGGCGCGCAGCGCCGCCGCCCGGCGCAGTGCGGCGACCGCCGGGTCCGCCGGGTCGCCCTCCTTGCCCGCCGCCGCGTCCAGCACCGCGCGGACCGTGGTCAGCCCGCCGAGCTCACCGCTCACCCCGCGCCCCAGCGTCCGCACGTCGCCCCGGGCCCGGGACTTCGCCCGGCAGTGGAACGCGAGCTCGCAGGCGGCCAGGCACTCGGGGGCGTACGCCGCCGGGACCGCCTCCACCGCGGCGGTCAGCGCCTCGGCCGAGCACCCCGGATCGAAGCTCGCGCCCTCGGGGAGCAGGGCCGCGATCTCCTCGATGCGGGTGAGCCGGGTCAGCTGGCGCCGCGTCACCGCGCGCTGCTTGCGTACGTCCACGACGGAGCCGGCCGGCAGGTTGGAGAAGTCCTTGGGGCAGACCAGGAGCACGTCGTGCGAGACCTCGGCGCCCTCGGTGCGGGCGGCGACCGCCTCCAGGGCCAGGACGTAGACCGCCGACTGCCGGGCGGCACCACCGACCTTCGCCGCGTCGGCGGAACCGTCGATCATCGGGAACGACTTGATCTCGATGACCGTCCACCGGCCGTCGGGACGCACCACCACGGCGTCCGGTTCCAGATAGGCGGGCGAGCCCGCCACCTCCAGCGCCAGCATCGGGTGGTCCAGCAGGCTCCAGCCGCCGGCCGCGGTCGCCTCGCGCAGGGCCAGCGCGGTCCGGGCCGTCCGGCCCTCGGGACCGGCCGCCGTCAGATCCGGGACCCGGGCGCCCTCCGGCGGCTCACCGCCGTCGCCGAGGCTCTCGTGCAGCAGGCGCAGCAGCTCGGTGCCGCCGTCCGCCTTGACCCGCGCCTCGAAGGCGTTGCCCCGCATGAACGCGAACTGCGACTGGCCGAAGCCCGAGGGGGAGCCGAGCGCGGTGGCCAGCCCGGTCTTGTCGACACCGGCGCCGTCCAGCAGCGCCCGCCGCTTGCAGCCGGGGTTGGCGGCGAGGGCGGCCAGCGCGCGGGCGTCCAGTGGGTGCGGGACGACCGTCGGTCCGCGCAGCTCAGCGAGCCGCTGCCGGAGCGCTGTCGCCGGCGCCGGTCCGGCCGGGTTCGCCGGAGGCGCGGGGCGCGTCGCTGGAATGTGCGGAGGGGGTCCGCCGGCCGGGGATTCGCTCACCCGCCGAAGTCTCGCATCCGCTACTGACAATCGGGGACGGCGTCGCCGGAACTCCGCCTCCCGACGGGTACCGCCGGGAGACGAGCGCCCGCAGCCGGGCCGATACGGCGGCGGCGGCGCGCATCACCGGGCGGGTCAGCAGCGCGCCCGCGCCCATCACCGCGGCGCCCGCCAGGGCGTCCAGGAAGTAGTGGTTGGCGGTGCCCATGACCACGAAGACGATGGTCAGCGGGTAGAGGACGCCGAGCGCGCGGAGCAGCGGATGCCGCCCGTACCGCCACAGCAGCACCCCGCACCACAGGGCCCACCCCACGTGCAGGCTCGGCATCGCCGCGTACTGGTTGGTCATGCCGCCGAGTCCGCGCGGGGCGCTCGCCTCGGTGCCCCACCAGCCGTAGGAGCTGTACTGCGCCATGGTGTCGACGAACCCGTGCGCGGCGTCGAGGAGGCGGGGCGGACAGGTCGGCATCAGCGTGAAGCCGATCAGGCCGATCAGGGTGGAGGTCAGCAGCCAGGTGCGGGCCGCGCGGTAGGCGGCGGTGCGGCGCCGGTACATCCACAGCAGCAGCGCCGGAGTGACGAGGTAGTGCAGGGAGGCGTACGCGAAGTCGGCGGGTATCCCCACCCAGGAGTGCGCGGTCAGCAGCCGGTTGAGCGGGTGCTCGATGTTCAGGTGAAGCGTTTTCTCCAGCCGGAGTATCTCGAGCCCGTGGTCGACGGCGGCCGATATGTCCCCGCGGGCGAGCAGCCGGCCGGCCGAGTAGAAGCCGTACACCACCGCTATGAGCGGCAGCTCCGTCCACCAGCGGGGGCGGCCGGAGGCGCGTGCGGGTGTGGCGTGCGGCATCCGGTGGCTCTCCCCTGTTCAAGCGTCCGACGGCGGGCGTTCAACCGTACGGCGGTCGTCCGTCGTGATTTCCCCCGGGGGGTCCCTTTCGCGCCCCCTGAGCCCGGCCCGCCCCGGCCGGGTACCGCGCAGAGGGGGACGTGTGGACGGGCCGTGAGGTTGCGCGGTGCGCCTCAAGGCCGTTCGGGACGGGTGCCCGGCAGGGCGGCCCTTCATGCCCGTACGCGATGATGCGCGATGATGGAGAGAGACGTACGCACCGCCCCGGGACGACACGCCCCGAGGCCGGAGCGCGTCCCTTCTCGGACGTGTCCGTCGGACACGGGCCGGGCGCCCGGACACCGAGGTCCCGGAGCCCCACCGCCGTCCCCCAGTTCTCAGGGAGAGCCCGCTCATGGCACCGCGCATCCTGCTCGCCCGGCACGGCCAGACCCAGTGGTCGGTCCAGGGCAATCACACCGGCAGGACCGACATCCCGCTGCTCGACTCGGGGCGCGAGGGCGCCAAGCTGCTGGGCGAGCGGCTGCACCGGGCCCCCTGGTCCGGGCTGCCGGACACGGACATCCGCACCAGCCCGCTGGTCCGGGCCGCCGAGACCTGCGAACTGGCCGGATTCGGTGACCGGGCGGAGACCTGGGACGCGCTGATGGAGTGGGACTACGGCGACTACGAGGGCCTCACCCCGGCACAGATCAAGGCCGACCGGCCCGACTGGCTGATCTGGCGCGACGGGGTTCCCGGCGGGGAGTCCACCGCCGACATGACGGCGCGCGCGGACGGGGTCGTCGAGCGGGTGCGCTCCGGCGAGCGCGATGTCCTCGTCTTCGCCCACGGCCACATCCTGCGGTCCATCGCCGCGCGCTGGCTGGGCGAGGACCTGATGTTCGGCGCCCGTGTCCGGCTGGAGCCGACCTCGCTGTCCGTGCTGGGCTGGGCCTACGGCATGCCCGCCGTCGAGCGGTGGAACGACACCGGCCACCTGGAACGCTGAGCGACACCAAGGGGCCGAGCGACACCACGGGCCCGACACCACCGGGCCGCCGGCGGCGAGGGCGGGGTGGTCAGCCGCGCCGCGCGGCCCGGTACCGCTCCAGCAGCCCCGCCACCGCCGCCGCTCCGGGGTCGGCGGCCAGGACGCGTACCGTCCCCGTCAGCATCCCGCTGATCCGGGTGGACCGGACCCGGTCCAGCAGGTCCAGCACCTGGTGGGCCGAGCGGACCGCCTCGTCCGCCGCCCCGGCCCGCGCCAGGTCGCCCGCGAGCTGCGCGCGGTAGAGCGCGAGGTTCCGGGTGAAGTGCGGGTCCTGGAGCGCGGTGGCCCGGCGGCCGTGGCGGGTCGCGCGGGGCCAGTCGCCCAGCGCCGACCAGCACTGCGCCTCCAGCAGGTGCATCTCCGCCTCGCGGAAGAAGCTCATCCACTCCGGGTCCCGCTCGGTGGGTCCCCGGTCGAAGGCGGCCCGCGCCCGCGCGATCGCCCGGTCGCACCCCGTACGGTCCCCGAGCCCCGCCCGGCCGCCCGCCTCGCGCAGGGCGAGCAGGGCCAGCAGCCGGTGCGAGCCGACCGAACGGGCCGCCCGCTGCCCGGCCTCCGCCGCCCGGACCGCCTCCCTCGGCCGCCCGGCGTCCCGGGCCAGGAACGACGTGTTGCAGAAGGCGTGCGCCTCCAGCGCGTCGTCCCCCGCCACCCGGGCGGTGGCCAGCGCCTCCGCGTAGTACGAGCGCGCGTCGTCGAACCGCCCCGAGTCGTGCGCCAGCCAGCCCACCGAGAGGGCCAGCTCACCGGCCCCGGAGTGCAGCCGGTCGGCGGTGACGCGGCGGGTGGGCGTACCGGAGTCGAGCAGGGCGTACGCGGCCCGCAACGGCTGGGCCGCACGCCGGTAGAGCCCGTCGCCGCCGTGCTGGTCGTCGAGGATGCGGATCTCGCGCACCGCCTCCTCCACGGAACGCACCTCGGCCTCACCGGCCCGCCGCTGGGCGGGCAGCACGATCGGGGTCCCGGCGGCCCGGTGGGCGCCGAGCCCGATCGACGCGGTCGCCACACTGGTGGTGCCGCTCGTCATGAACACGCGACGCAGCACGTCGCTCTCCTCGATGTCGCTGGGTACGGAGAGGGCCGGACCAAGATCCCCGGACAGGGATCTCCAGGCCGCCGTGCCACGGGTGCGGGCCGAACGTCCGCGCACGCTCTCCCGGTCCGAGAAGCCCAGGTCCCCCAGGGTGGTGCCGGGGAACATGTGCAGGAAGACCCGTTCGTACGCGTAGTTCGGGCACCGGATCTCGCCGGACTCCACGCGACCGATGTAGCGGGCGTCGCAGGCGACCTGCTCGCCGATCTCGCGGGCGGCCCTGCGGACGGCCGCCGCGAACTCTCCCGCCGAGCGCTGTCCGCGCAACCGGCGGAAGACGAGGTTGGGAACGGCCCGTGACGACACCATGGCGTGGCCCTCTCTGGTGCAGCCGGGCGCATGCCTCAGGTGTCCCGGCGGAGCAAGAACGTACCTGGTGTGACGGGTCGTTCACGCAGGGTTTCCCGACAAAGGGGGGCAACTCGACCGTGATCCGCCATGAACTGCCACCCTTTGCGGCGGCTTGGCACCGTAGCCCTTGACGCGGTCGGCGCGTTGGTCCATGCGGAGACGGGGCGTGGCTCCGTTCGGCGATGACAGGAGGGGTTCCCATGCTTCACCTCGGCACGGAGACCGGCCCATGGACCACTGCGGCCACATCGAAGGACGCGGGGGCGCAGCCGGCCGTTCCGCCGCACACGACATCGGACCCGATCGAGGGGTGCGCCGCACACCTGTGTGACCTCGTCACCGTCCCCGCCCGGCAGGGGCTGGAGGCCGTCGACATCCTGCGCCGGGGCACCGGCCCGGTCGTGGTGGGACCGGTGCTCCACGACGGGGCCGGCGACACCGTCGGGTTCCTGGTGCCGCCCGGCACCGCCGAGGGCTGGGACGTCCCGGGCAGCGCCTGTACGAGCACCGAGGGCCGCGGGCTCCGCCTCCCCGACGAGCCGCCCGTCTCCGGAACCGGCTGGCTGCTGCCGCCCGCCGACGACGCCCCGGTCACCGACCCCGCCGCGCTGCGGGCCGCGCTCGACCAGGCGGCCCGCATGATCGAAGCGGCCGACAACTGCCGCTGAGCCCATAATGTCCAGGTGGGCGGGGTTGTCCCCGGTGTTCTCCTCGCCCCAGCCGACCCGCGCGACCAGGACGCGGGAACCGGCCGGACGGGGGCGGTGAGGGCGGACGGACGTGGCACGTCGAGGAGGGGCGGCAGGGAACGCCAAGCCCGGCAAGCGGGCCGAACGGGCGGACCGGAGCGACCGGACGGACCGGCCGGGGCGGGCCGAACGGTCGGGACGCGGGCGGGAGGCCCGCACCGCGACCGTCGACGGCGGCCGGGCCGAACTCGCCCCCGACAAGGAGCGCCGGAACGCCTGGACCCTGCTGCTCGACGGCGCCCCGCAGTCCCACGTGGACCTCGACGACCCGACGTACCTCTCCTTCGAGTACCAGCGCAGGATCGGCCACGCCATCGATCTCGCCGCGCCCCCGGGGACCCCGCTGCACGTCCTGCACCTGGGCGGCGGGGCCTTCACCCTTGCCCGGTACACCGCCGCCACCCGGCCCCGCTCCACCCAGCAGATCGTCGAGATCGACGCGGCGCTCGTCGCGTTCGTACGCCAGGAGCTGCCGTTCGACCCGCAGGCGCGGGTCCGCGTCCGCGCCCTGGACGCCCGCGTCGGGCTCGGCAAGATACCCGACGGCTGGGCCGATCTCGTCGTCGCCGACGTGTTCGGCGGAGCCCGTACCCCCGCCCATCTGACGACCACCGAGTTCCTCGCCGAGGTGCGGCGGGCGCTGAAGCCCGGCGGCAGTTACGTCGCCAACCTCGCGGACGGCCCGCCACTGGCCCATCTGCGCGGCCAGATCGCCACCGCCGCCGCGCACTTCCCCGAACTCGCGCTCGCCGCCGACCCCACGGTCTGGCGGGGCCGCCGCTTCGGCAACGCCGTGCTCGTCGCCTCCGACCGGCCCCTCGCCGTCGCCGAACTCACCCGCCGCGTCGCCACCGACCCGCACCCCGGCCGCGTCGAACACGGCCGTGCGCTCGCCGACTTCACCGGAGGCGCGGCGGTCGTCACCGACGCGGACGCGAAGGCGTCCCCGGCGCCGCCGCCGAACGTCTTCGACTGAGGGCGGAGGCCCGGGGCCGGCGGCCGCGGTCCCGCGCCCGCCCGGCCCCGGCCCCGGTTCACCCGTCCCGGTCCCGGGCCCGGTCCGGATCCCGGCTCACCCCGCCCGGTTCACCGCCGAGAGCACCGCCAGCACCGAGGCGGTCAGCACCGAGGTGTCGCGGCCCGCGCCTCAGACCACCCGGCCGCCGACCCGGCACTCCGCGTACGCCATCGCCGGGCTGTCCTGCCCGCCGGTCGTCGCGTGCTGGGTGAAGTCCAGGATCTCCACCTCGTGGCCGGCGCCCGCCAGCGCGCGGACGAACGCGGACAGCGGGCCGTTGCCGGTGCCCTCGTAGTCGCCCGCCAGGTCGCCGCCGCGGCCCTCGGCGCTCAGGGTGCAGGCGAACCGGTGCTCGCCGTCGGCGGTGATGTCGGCGGTCCACGCCTCCAGCGCCACCGGCCCGTCCTGGCCCGGTGTCAGGTACGTCGCCGTGAACAGCTCCCACAGGTCCTTGGGAGTCGCCTCCAGGCCGCTGTCGTCGGTCGACCGCTGCACCGTACGGGAGAAGTCGGGCCGCATCCGGGCGGGCAGGTCCACGCCGTAGGAGCTCTGCAGCAGATGGGCGATCCCGCCCTTGCCGGACTGGCTGTTGACCCGGATGACGGCCTCGTAACCGCGCCCCACGTCCGCCGGGTCGATCGGCAGGTACGGCACGTCCCAGGTCGGCGAGGCGGTGCGCCCGTGGTGCGCGAACCCCTTGCTGATGGCGTCCTGGTGGGTGCCGGAGAACGCGGTGTACACGAGGTCGCCCGCGTACGGGTGGCGCGGCGGCACCGCCAGCCGGTTGCAGTGCTCGACCGTGCGGCGGATCTCGTCGATGTCCGAGAAGTCCACCATCGGGTCGACCCCCTGGGCGTGCAGGTTCAGCGCCAGGTTCACCAGGTCGACGTTGCCGGTGCGCTCGCCGTTGCCGAAGAGGCAGCCCTCCACCCGCTGGGCACCCGCCAGTACCGCGAGTTCGGCACAGGCCACACCGGTGCCCCGGTCGTGGTGCGGGTGGACGGAGAGGATCACCGACTCCCGGCGGTCCAGGGCCCGGTGCATGTACTCGATCTGGTCGGCGTAGACGTTGGGCGTCGCGATCTCCACCGTGGCGGGCAGGTTGTGGATCACCGGCCGGTCCGGGGAGGCGTCCCAGAGGGCCGTCAGCCCGTTGCAGACCTCCAGGACGAAGTCCGGCTCGGTCAGCACGAAGACCTCGGGGGAGAACTCGAACCTGATGCCCGTCGCCGGGTGCTGTCCGGCCAGCCGGTCCATCAGCTCCGCCGCCTCCCGCACGGTCGCCCACACCTGCGCGCGGTCCCGGCCGAGGACGACGTCGCGCCAGACGGGGGCGGTCGGGATGTAGAGGTGGACCACCGCGCGGGGCATCGAGGCCACCGACTCGAAGGTCCGCGCGATCAGGTCCGGCTTGGCCGGGGTGAAGACGACGGGGGTCACGTCACCGGGGATCGCGTCGCTCTCCACCAGATGGCGGACGAAGTCGAAGTCCGTCCGGCTGGCGGACGGGTAGCCGATCTCGATCTCCTTGAACCCCATGGTGACCAGCAGGTCGAACATCCGGCGCTTGCGCGGGGTGTCCATCGGCTCGGCCAGCGCCTGGTTGCCGTCGCGCAGGTCGACGGGCACCCACAGCGGTGCCCTCTCGATCCGCGCGTCCGGCCAACCGCGCTCGACCGCGGGGATGTTCACCCGGTCGAAGGCGGAACGGTAGCGGTGCGAGGGCATGTCGCTGCCGCGCTGCGGGTTCCACGCGGGGGAGTCGGGGGGCACCGGGCCGCGCGGCGTACGGAGGGTGGGGAAGCTGTGCATCGTAGGCATGAGGGCGGGTGTTCCTTCTCGTGTCGCCGGACGCGACCGGCACAGCGTGGCACCCCGCGGCGGGGTGCCGGTCGCTTCAGGCCCCGCCGCGGCAGCCGAGAAGAAGGAGACCGCTGAGCGTCATGGCGGTACAGTAGGCACAGTTCAAGTCTTCAGACAACCTGACAGGTGAAGCGCGTGTCCTCCCCAGGCCCTCTCCGTCCCAGCCCCCTCGTCGACCAGGCGACCGCCCATCTGCGGGAGCAGATCACCGGGGGCACCTGGCCGGTCGGTACGAAGATCCCCGGCGAGACCACCCTCGCCAAGTCCCTCGGCGTCGGCCGCTCCACCGTCCGCGAGGCCGTCCGCACCCTCGCCGCGACCGGAATGCTCCAGTCCCGCCAGGGCGCCGGCATCTTCGTCGTCGCCGACCGCCCGCACGAGGACTGGCCCGCGCGCCTGCGCCGGGCGGCGGTCACCGACATCTACGAAGTCCGCATGCTGATCGAGGTGCAGGCCGCCCGGCTCGCCGCCGAACGCCGCACCGAGGACGACGTCACCGCCCTGGACGCGGCCATGGCCGCCCGGCGGGCCGCGAGCGGCTGGGGCGACGCGGAGTTCGTCGACGCCGACATCGCCCTCCACCGCGCGGTGGTCGCCGCCGCCCACAACCCCGTACTCGACGACCTCTTCGGCGAGTTCGCCCCCGCGCTGCGCCAGGGGCTCATCGACCTGGTCGACCTGCTCGACCTGCGTGCCGAGCACCCCGGCCACGGCGAGGACACCCACGCGGCGCTCGTCCGCGCCGTCGTCGAGGGGGACGGGGCGGCCGCCGAGCGGCTGACCAAGGCCGACCTGGAGGCCACCCTCGCCCTTCTGCGCGGCGCGTGAGCGGTGCTCAGCTTCCCGTGCTCTCCTGCCACTCCCGCGCGTACTCGTCGAAGATCACGCGCAGATGGTGGCCGATCCGGAGGTAGTCCAGATCGTCCAGGTTGGCGAGCGAGACGCGTACCGACCACTCGGGGCCGTCGAAGCCGCCCCCGTTGAGCAGCACCACGCCGGTCTGCTCGGCGAGACGGAACAGCGGGTCCACCGGCTCGTAGTTCTGCTCCAGGAAGTCGGCGAACGCCTTGCCGCGCACCCGCTCGGCCTCCGCGAGCAGGTCCAGCTCGATGTAGTAGGCCGCGCGCTTCGGGTCCTCCGAGACCTTCATGTGCACGCCCTCCAGCAGGAGTTCGAGCCGCTGCTGGACGATGGCCCGGATGCGCCGCTTGTACGCCTGGCCCTCGTCCAGCATGTCGAAGAGCGAGAACAGCACCATCATCACCTGCTGGGGCAGCGAGAGCCCGGCCGTGTGGTTCAGCGCCACCTGCCGGGAGTCCGCCACCAGCCGGTCGATGAACCGGATCTTCCCCGGTTCGAGCGAGAGCGTCCCGTACCGCCGGTCGAGCCGCGCCTTCCACTCCGGGGAGTGCGCGGCGAGCATCTCGTCGATCACGTTGTCGTCGTGCAGTCCGATCACGCCGAGTCGCCAGCCCGTCGCGCCGTAGTGCTTGGAGTACGAGTACACCAGCAGGGTGTTGCGCGGGAGGTCGGCGGCGAGCGAGCGGAAGCCCTCCACGAACGTCCCGTAGACGTCGTCGGTCACCACGATGAGACCCGGGTTCGTGTCCGCCACGATCGACACGATCTGGTCGGCGACCCGCTGGGAGAGGGCCAGCGAGGGCGGATTGCTCGGGTTGACGCAGCAGACCAGCTTGACGGAGGG
Source organism: Streptomyces sp. NBC_01335 (assembly GCF_035953295.1). Lineage (GTDB taxonomy): Bacteria > Actinomycetota > Actinomycetes > Streptomycetales > Streptomycetaceae > Streptomyces. The sequence goes on along the minus strand of NZ_CP108370.1, from coordinate 2,792,079 downwards.
GTCGGCCAGCTTGGCGACCTCCTCGGTCGGGTACCGCCACTGCCGGACACCCGTCTCCGTGAAGAGGCTCGCCTCCACCCGCACCACGTCGAACTCGTAGGTGTCGAGCTCCGGGATCTCCAGGTAGGGCGTGAACACCGGAACCATCAGGGCGATCCGGTCGCCCTTCGCCAGAATGCCGTTCTTCATCAGCGAGTCGAAGATGTAGCACATCGCCGCCGTGCCGCCCTCGGTGGCGAACAGGCTCAGATTCTGGTTCTCGGGCGGCCGGTGGTCGAACATCTCGTCCGCCACGTACGCCCGCACGATCCTCTCGGTGTGGTGCAGGATGCGGTCCGGCACCGGGTAGTTGTCCCCGATCGACGAGTCCGTCATCTCATGGACGAACGCGTCCGGTTCAAAACCGAAGCGCTTCACCGCCAGATCGAACGACGCCTGCAGCAGCTCCATCCCCGGCAGGTCCGGATGGGCCCGCGCGAAGGACGCGAAGCGCTCGGCACACCCCTTCTCCTCGGGCATCCCGCCGAGATCGTCCGCCGTCCAGACGCGCTTGCACTCCGAGAGCGCGAAGTAGCCGAGCGCGTGGTACGCCTCACGGGGCCCGGTCGCCACCCAGTTCGGGTTGCCCCGGCCCGCGTTGAGCATCGCGCGCGTCGTCCGGCCCTTCTGGCCCGGCTCGTCGCTCTGGGCCGTCTGGGCGATGCTGATGAACTTGTCCTTCAGCTCGAACGGGCTGAGCTGGGCGAACGACCGGATCTCTTCCCGGCTGAAGCTGGTCCTGGGCATGACGGTGTCCCTTTCCGGGTTCAGTGGTTGAGGAGGACGATCACTGCGCCCCACACGGTCAGCAGCACGTTGCCGACGGCGTAGGGGATCGTGTAACCGAGGGTGGGAATCTGGGACTTGGACGTCTCGTTGATCGCGCCGATCGCCGCCGTCGTGGTCTGGCCCCCGGCCAGTACGCCCATCAGCACCGGGAACTGGATGCGCTGGACGTAGTGCCCGAACAGGAAGCCCACGATCAGCGGCACCACGGTGGCGACCGCGCCGAGGAGCAGCAGACCCCAGCCGGCGTCGGAGAGACCGCTGGTGAAGCTCGGACCGGCGTTGATGCCGACCACCGCGACGAACACGCACAGGCCGAGGGTGTCCATGAACCACTGGGCACCCGGCGGAACGTTCCCGTACGTCGGGTACTTGCCGCGGATCCAGCCGAAGACCAGCCCCATGATGAGCCCGCCGCCCGAGGTCGAGAGCGAGATCGGCACCCCGCCGGCGGTCAGGGCCGGGATGCCCAGGCAGCCGCCGAGGAAGATCCCGAGCCCCACCCAGACCATGTCCGTGGCGAAACTGGTCGGCACCGGCTTGCCGAGGGACTTCCCCGCGGGCCCCACCAGCCGCTCCGGGCCGGTCAGGACCAGGGTGTCGCCCCGCTCCACCCGGGTGGACAGCCGGTAGGGGAACTCCGCCCCCGCCCGGTAGAGACGGTCGACGTACACCCCCACCATGAAGGGCTCCCGGCGCAGTTCCTCGATCGTGCGGCCGAGCTGAGCTTTCTCCGACGCGACGACGTGCAGCGTCTCGGTGCGGTAGCCGAGCAGCTCCACGTCGTCCGCCTCCGGGCCGATGTGGGTACGGGCGTCGAAGTCGACCAGGTCGTGGCGGAGCGCGCTGACGGCGACGGTGTCGCCCCGCTCCAGGGTCAGCGCCTGCGACTGCTCCAGCACGGTGCCGTCCCGGCGGACGGCGGTGAGGTAGATCCGGCGTCCGATGCCCTGCTGCTGCGCTTCGACGTCCTCGACGGTCCGGCCCACGAGGTCGGGGCGCTCCACCCGGTACGCGCGCAGCACCACCTCGTAGTAGCCCTCGCCCTCGTCCGGATTCTCGTCCGGAGCGTCCAGTTCGGCGGCGAGGGCGGCGCTCTCCTTCGCCAGATCACGGCGGTAGAGCCGGGGCAGCACATTGGCCAGCAGCATGGCGCAGAGGATGGTGCCGAGCGGGTACGTCACCGCGTACCCGACGGCGACCAGGTTCTCCTCGGACTTCACCTGGGCGGACGAGAGCCCCGGCAGGGAGCCGATCGCGTCCTGCGCGACGCCGATGGCCGCGGACTGGGTGAGGGCACCGCTCATCAGACCGGCGCCGAGCCCGGGGCCGTACCCCAGCAGTCCGGCGAAGAGCCACGAGATCAGCAGACCGGACACGCACACCACGATCGCGTTGAGCACCTGCGGCAGGCCGTCCTTGCGCAGACCGCGGAAGAACTGCGGGCCGACCCGGTAGCCGAGGGCGAACAGGAACATGATGAAGAACAGGTTCTTCACGGTGTCGTCGATCTGGATCTTGAACTGCGCGCCGAGCACCAGCCCGGCCACCAGGCAGCCCGTCACCACGCCCAGGGCGATGGTGCGGTAGCGGATCTTCCCGAGCAGGAAGCCGAGTGCGACCACCAGGAAGACCAGCAGCTCCGGATGGGGCTGGAAGACGTTCCGGTTCAGGAAGTCGATCATTCAGGCCCCCAGGATTCCCACGAGGATCGGACCGGTCAGCGGCAGCAGGAAGTTGGAGAGCGTGTAGGTGATCGTGTAGCCCAGCAACGGCACCGAGCTCTGCGCCACCTGGGTGACCGCGGTGATCGCGGGCGTCGAGCACTGCTGCCCGGCGATGGCACCGATCAGCAGCGGCTTCTCGATCTTCAGCAGCCTGCGCCCGACGATCAGGGAGAGCGTCGCCGGCACCAGCACCATCGCGATGCCCGCGAACGGCAGCAGGGCTCCGTACTGCTTCAGCAGGGGCCAGGCCTGCGGACCGGCGGCCAGCCCGGTGCACGCGATGAAGACGGCGAGGCCCAGGTCCTTCAGGGTCGCCGCCGCCTGCGGGGGGAACGCGCCGAAGGTCTGCTTGCGGGAGCGGAACCAGCCGAACAGCAGCCCCGAGATCAGACAGCCGCCTCCGGTGCCGAGCGACAGCGGGATGTCCCCGGCGTTGACCACGATCTGACCGAGCAGGGAACCGGCGACGATGCCGAACCCCAGATAGATGAAGTCGGTGGCGTCGTTCTTCACCACCGCACCGATCTTCCCGACCAGTCTGGCCAGGCCGTTGCGCGCGCCCACCAGGGTCAGCACGTCGCCCCGGTAGAGGGTGGTGTCCCCGGTGGCCGGAAGGCGCTGGTCGTTGCGGACGACGTCGGTGATGTAGACCCCGTCCTTGCGGAACTCGGGGTGCGCCCGCTCCATCGCGTCGATGGTCGCGCCGTGCGTCGCCTTCTCGGTCACGGCGACCTGGCTGGTGGCCAGGGGGGTGTCGAGGCCCGGGATCGCGGGCGTCTCGGGCCCGATCTCGCGACCCGCCTCGATGATGGCCGCCCGGCGCCCCACCACCTGGACCAGGTCGCTCAGGGTGAGTTCGAGCTCGGGGGACGGGGCGAGGAGCTTGCTGCCCCGCTTGACGCCCTCGACGGTGACCCGGCCGCCGAGCGCCTGTTCCAGACCGCCCACGGTGCGCCCGTCGGCGAGCGTCACCAGGTACGTCCGGCCGACCGTGCCGGGCAGCGCCTCCCGTTCGTCGGACTCCAGTCCGGCGGAGCCGCCGCGCATCCGTTCCCAGAGCTCGCGGGAGGCGTCCGCCAGGTTGATGCGCAGCAGCATCGGCATGATCTGGCTGGTCAGCAGCACGATGGTGATCAGGCCGAAGAGGTAGCAGACCGTGTAGGCGGTGGCGACGTGCCCTTGGTACTGGCTGATCTGGTCCGCGGTGAGTCCGCTGAGCTTGCCGATGGACTCGGTGGCCGTACCGACGACCGCCGACTCCGTGGCGGCTCCGGCGAGGATGCCGGCGGCGGTGCCCACGTCCAGGTCGAAGGCCTGGGCCAGCCCGTACGCGATGCCGAGGACGCAGACGAGCTCGATCAGGCAGAGCGCGAAGAAGCGCAGACTGCGGCGGTTGAGGTTGGCGAAGAACTGCGGCCCCGCCATGTAGCCCAGCGAGAAGATGAAGAGGGCGAAGAAGACCGTCTTGACGTCGTCGTTCACGCTGACGTGCCGCGTGCCGAGGAGCAGCGAGACGATCAGGGTGCCGCAGATGCCGCCGAGGGTGATGGGGCCGATGCGTGCCTTGCCCACCAGGTAGCCGACGGCGAGGCAGAGGAACAGGGCGAGTTCGGGGTGGTCCCGGATGACACCCACGCCGCCTCAGATCCCGAAGGTGACGAAAGCGTATGAATGTGACATAGGGGCGAAGCTAGCAGCGGTGGGGGAGTGCGGCACATCGAAGTCCCGGGCGGCGGGGCGGACCTGCGGACCTCGGTGGTTCGTCAGGTGACCGGCGTTCCCCCCGGAACCGGCGAGGGCGTCACGGCCGGAAGGGGCGAGGGCGTCACGGCCGGAAGGGGCGCTCCCCGGAACCGGCGAGGGCGTCACGGCGTGGAAGCTTTCCGACCGCTTCGGTGGCCGCGGCCCTCCGGTCGGCCTTCGAGGAAAGAACACGATCGCGCCACAGTCGGCGGCAGAGATCCTTTCCGGCGGGGTCCCTGTTCACTTTTCGGCGGGCCGGTTTCTCACGGGCCGGGTAAAGAACCGGCCACGGGGTAAGACCGGATGAGGGATGGCGCGTTCCGTGCGGTGGATCATGGCCGCACACGCGAACAGCCTCTCACCTGCGGTGATTCGGTGATGGCCCGTCAATGACCCCGATGGTTCGCCAATTGGCAAGCCCCGTGCGGGACACGGTCTCGTGACTTGCCGGACACGCTCGCGCAACGGAAGCGTCTTCAAGTCTTGACACCCACCCCCTTGAGGCAGCAACCTTCCGTCATCGGCGCATGGGAGCGCTCCCACATCGCACACCCGTTTTTATGTGCGATCGGCACTGCCCGTGCTTCCCCCCAGCATCACCTGGCGCGGCACTCACGGCGCCTGGGTCCCGCAGTGAGCCAACCGCCAGTCACACCCTGGAAATAGGAGTAGTGGAATGCGCATCACCCGCAACGTCGCAGGTCGACGCCGTAGAGCCGCGATCGTGGCCACCACTGGCCTGACGGCCACCGCCCTGCTGCTGGCGGGCTGCAGCGACTCGTCGGACGACGAGGGCGGCAGCACCGACGCCAACGGCAACATCACCCTGACCGTCGCCGACTACGGCCAGTTCGGGTACAAGGAAGCCGGGCTCTTCGCCGAGTACCACAAGCTCCACCCGAACATCACGGTCAAGGAAGACACCACGGCCGAGGAGAAGGTCTACTACCCGAAGCTGCTCCAGCAGCTGAACTCGGGCAGCGGCCTCGCGGACGTCCAGGGTCTGGAGGTCGGCCGCATCAAGGAGCTGGTCGACACCAAGGCGGACCAGTTCGAGGACCTGAGCAAGGTCATCGACGCGACGGACTTCGTCTCGTGGAAGGCCAAGCAGGCCACGACCTCCAGCGGTGCGCTCATCGGCGCCGGCACGGACATCGGTCCGATGTCGCTCTGCTACAACACCGACCTCTTCAAGAAGGCCGGTCTGCCGACCGACCGCACCGAGGTCGCCGCTCTGGTCAAGGGTGGCTGGGAGGACTACCTCAAGCTGGGTGAGAAGTTCAAGGCGAAGGCGCCCGCGGGCACCTTCTTCATGGACTCCGCCAGCGCGATGTTCAACGCCGTCGTCAGCTCCAGCGCGAAGCAGTACTACGACGAGGACGGCAAGGCGATCTACAAGGACAGCCCCGCCGTCCAGCAGGGCTGGAACCTGGCCGCCGAGGCGGCCACCAAGAAGCTGACCCAGGGCGTCCCGCAGTTCGGTGACCCGTGGGCCGCCGCGCTCCGCAAGGGCACCATCGCCACCGTCGCCTGCCCGGCGTGGATGGCCGGTCAGATCTCGGTCAACGCCGGTGACGCCAACAAGGGCAAGTGGGACATCACCAGCGCGCCGGGCGGCACCGCCGCCAACTGGGGTGGCTCCTTCCTCGGTGTTCCGAGCTCCGGCAAGCACGTCGACGAGGCCACCAAGCTCGTCGCCTGGCTGACCGCCCCCGAGCAGCAGGCCGCCGTCTTCAAGGCGATCGGTTCCTTCCCGTCCAACACGGGTGCGTACGACCTCCCGGGTGTGAAGGACGCGAAGCTGCCGTACTTCAACGACGCCCCCATCGGTGAGATCTACGCCGGTGAGGCCAAGACCATCCCCGAGGCCGTCCTCGGCCCGAAGGACGCCACCATCAAGGACACCATCTCCACCGAGATCAACAACATGGAGCAGCGCGGCACCGACCCCGACAAGGCCTGGAAGACGGCCGTCGAGTCGGTCGACAAGGTGATCGGCTGATCCCCGGCGGTGCGGGAGGCCCACAGGCCGCCCGCACCGCCTCGGCGTGCGCCCGCCACCCCGTCCGGGGCGGGCGCACGCCACCGGCCCGTTCGCCCCGGGCCCCCGCACGCCGGGCCCGGGGCGAACGGCCGACAGCGAGGAACCGCCGGTACGCGAGACCACCGGCAGGCACACGGCACGACCCGCACCACGGCACGACCCGCACCACGGCACGACCCGCACACGGCATCACGGCACCACCCCGCACGGCACCGCACGCAGTACCCGCCGCACCACCCGCACGGACGACCATCGGTCCTCCTCCCGGCCCGCCGCCGAGGCTGAGTCATCGGCCTCCCCGGCCCGCCGCGCAGGGCTTCCTCGCAGATGAACCACCGGCCTCCCCGGCTCGTGGGCGCAGGTGCGAACCGGTTCCGCCGGTTCGCCGCCCCAGAGGTCCCGAGAGCCCGTCCACGCGCACGCACCACCGGCCCTCCCCGGCCCGCACCACTCCGCTCGCCCCTCCAGCCGGCTCCGCACAGGCCGGCCCCGGGACGAACGGCTCCGCCCATCCAGCCCCACACGACCGGCACCGCTCGGCACCGCACCGGGACACGCAGTCCCGAATCCGGGCCGGCCCGGTACCGATCGACGCGCCCGCCGGCGCACCCCAGGGAAGGACTCCCGCCCGTGGCAACCTCGACCCCCACCCGGGACGCCTACGTCCCGCCACCCCGTGGTTCCCGACAGCAACCGGCGAGCAGCCGGCAGACCTGGCGGAGCCGGCTGTGGCGGTTCGACGACAAGGCGTCCCCGTACGCGTACATCGCCCCGTTCTTCCTGGTCTTCGCGGCCTTCGGCCTCTACCCGCTCATCTACACCGGCTGGATCGCCCTCCACCGGGTCGAGATGACCGGCATGGACCAGATGGACTGGGTCGGCTTCGACAACTTCACGAAGATCTTCCAGGACTCCGAGTTCTGGACGGCCCTCAGCAACACGTTCGTGATCGGTGTCCTCTCCACCGTTCCGCAGCTGCTGGTGGCGCTGGGCCTGGCCCACCTGCTCAACTACAAGCTGCGGGCCAGCACCTTCTGGCGCACCATCATCCTCACGCCGTACGCGACGTCCGTCGCCACCGCGGCCCTCGTCTTCGCCCTGGTCTTCCGGACCGACGGCGGGCTCCTCAACTGGGTCCTGCACTTCGTCGGCTTCGGTGACACCAACTGGGGCAACGGGCACTGGACGTCGAAGATCGCCATCTCGGTCATCGTGATCTGGCGGTGGACCGGCTACAACGCGCTGATCTACCTCGCCGCGATGCAGGCCGTGCCGGGCGACCTCTACGAGGCGGCCTCGCTGGACGGCGCCAACCGCTGGCAGCAGTTCCTCAAGGTGACCATCCCCTCGCTGCGGCCGACGATCCTCTTCACGATCGTCATCTCCACCATCGGCTCCATGCAGCTGTTCGGTGAGCCGCTGCTGCTGGAAGGCGGCGCGATCGGCGCCATCGGTGGCACCGAGCACCAGTACGAGACGCTGAGCATCTACCTCTACAACTACGGCTGGAACCTGCAGCACCTCGGCCTGTCCGCCGCCGTGGCCTGGGTCATGCTCGCCATCCTGCTGGCGATCGCGTTGATCAACTGGATCATCAGCCGCTTCGTACGCCGTTCCGCGGCCTGACCGGGAGCGATACCTCTCATGACCATCACCAGCACCCCCGCCAAGGTCTCCGCCCCCGCGCGTCCGAAGCCGGACCGTCGCGCTCCCCGCAAGGGCCGTCTCGCCATGGGCGCGGGCGACACCCACAAGGCCGGGCCGTTCACCTACATCGCGCTGATCGTCATCGGCATCGGCTCGATCCTGCCGCTGTACTGGACGTTCGTCGCCGCCTCGCACACCCAGGACGAAGTCCTGGCCAGCACGCCGCCGTTCCTGCCGGGCGGCCGGCTCTGGCACAACCTTCAGGCCGCCTGGGAGAACGCCAACCTCGGCAAGGCCATCATCAACACCCTCATCGTCTCGGCGTCCATCACCGCCGCGACGCTGTTCTTCTGCACCCTCGCCGGCTACGCCTTCGCCAAGATGCGCTTCAAGGGCCGGGGTTGGCTGATGACCGCGGTCATCGCCACCCTGACGATCCCCCCGCAGCTCAGCGTCGTACCGCTGTTCATGATGATGTCGGACATCGGCTGGGGCGGAAAGCTGGAGTCGGTGATCTTCCCGACCCTGGTGAGCGCGTTCGGTGTCTTCTTCATGCGGCAGTACCTGCTGGAGGCGCTTCCGTACGAGCTGATCGAGGCCGCCAAGATCGACGGCGCGAGCAACTTCCGCATCGTGCTCAGCGTGGTGCTCCCGGTGGCGCGCCCCGCGATGATGGTGCTCGGCATGCTCACCTTCGTCCAGGCGTGGAACGACTTCTTCTGGCCGTATCTCGCGCTCAACCAGGCGAACCCCACCATCCAGGTGGCCCTGGGCCAGCTGAGCGCCTCGTACACGCCGGACCAGTCCATCGTCATGGCAGGCGCCCTGATCAGTACGCTGCCCCTGCTGGTGGTGTTCGTGGTCTTCGGCAAGCAGATCGTCGGCGGCATCATGTCCGGCGCGGTCAAGGGCTGACACACCCCGGCCCGCACCTCCGGGCGCCCGCGCGACGCCCCCACCGGTGCCCGCGCGGGCACCGGATCCCCCCTCTTCCTCTTCATCCATGGGAGCGCTCCCGCATGACAGCTGTACGCCCTGACCTCGCCCCCAAGCAGGCCGCCGACGCCCTCGTCTTCCCGCCCGGGTTCGTCTGGGGCGCGGCCACCGCCGCCTACCAGGTCGAAGGAGCGGCCTCGGAGGACGGCCGTACGCCGTCCATCTGGGACACCTTCTCCCACACCCCCGGCAAGGTCCACAACGGCGACACCGGTGACATCGCCGGGGACCACTACCACCGCTACCGCAGCGACGTGGCGATGATGAAGGAGCTGGGTCTCGGCGCCTACCGCTTCTCCATCTCCTGGTCCCGCGTCCAGCCCACCGGCCGCGGCCCGGCCGTCGAGCGCGGCCTCGACTTCTACCGCAAGCTCGTCGACGAGCTGCTGGAAGCGGGCATCCAGCCCGTCGCGACCCTGTACCACTGGGACCTTCCGCAGGAGCTGGAGGACGCCGGCGGCTGGCCCGAGCGCGCCACCGCCGAGCGGTTCGCCGACTACGCGGCGATCATGGCCGGCGCCCTCGGCGACCGCGTCGGCACGTGGACCACGCTCAACGAGCCCTGGTGCTCCGCCTACCTCGGTTACGCCTCGGGCGTCCACGCCCCCGGCCGTACCGACCCCGGCGCGTCCCTCCAGGCGGCCCACCACCTCAACCTCGCCCACGGACGGGCGATCGAGGCTCTGCGCGCTTCCATCCCCGCCAGCGCGCAGACCTCGGTCACCCTCAACCTCCACCAGGTGCGCCCGCTCAGCGACGCCCCCGGCGACGTCGACGCGGCCCGCCGCATCGACGCGGTCGGCAACCGGGTCTTCACCGGCCCGATGCTGCACGGCGCCTACCCCGAGGACCTGATCGCCGACACCAAGCACCTCGTCGACTGGTCGAAGCTGGTGCACGACGGCGACCTGGCGACGATCTCCCGCCCGATCGACGTCCTCGGCATCAACTACTACGCGCCGACGCTCGTCACCGACCCGTCGGGCGGCGGCGCGGAGAGCAACAGCCACGCGCACGGCGACAGCGCGCACTCGCCGTGGCCCGGCTCGGAGCACGTGGCCTTCCACAAGGCCGAGGGCAAGCCCGTCACGGCGATGGACTGGTCCGTCGACCCCGACGGCCTGCACGCCCTGCTGGTCGACACCGCCCGCGAGTTCCCCGACGTCGCCCTCATGGTCACCGAGAACGGCGCCGCCTTCGACGACTACGTCTCGCCCGAGGGCCGCGTCGAGGACCCGGAGCGCATCGCGTACCTGCACGGCCACATCGACGCGGTCCGCCGCGCGATCGCCGACGGCGCGGACGTCCGCGGCTACTTCCTCTGGTCGCTGATGGACAACTTCGAGTGGGCGTACGGCTATTCGAAGCGCTTCGGCATGGTCTACGTCGACTACGCCACGCAGACCCGCATCCCCAAGGCGAGCGCCCGCTGGTACACCGACGTGATCCGCCGTCACGGCCTGCCGCAGGACTGACACTTCCGCACCCGCGGCGTCGAGCCCGGGGGTGCCGGGGGAGTCGTGGCCGCCTGACCGGCCCCGATGCCCCCGGCACCCCCTCGGCGCAGACGGCCTCCCCGCCACCCTGCGTCACGGGGGCGCTCCACACGCCCCCGGCACCGAGACCCGGCTGCTCAATGCAGCCGGGTCTTCGTGTTGCCCGAAAGGAGTCCCGTACGATTGGGAGCGCTCCCAAATTTGGTGCTCTTCGGCAGCCCCCGGGTCCGGAAACGTGTCAAGGGAATCTTTCGACAGGGCTTGGTTCGACATATTCGACTGTGAGAAGTTGACGGCGAAACGGGAGGCGGACATGGTGTCAGCACGCGTACGGGGCGGTGGGCGGCCGACGCTCGAAGAGGTCGCCGTCAAAGCGGGTGTGGGCCGCGGCACGGTCTCCCGCGTCATCAACGGATCGCCGCGGGTCAGCGACCAGACCCGCGAAGTGGTCGAAGCCGCCATCGCCGAACTGGGGTACGTACCCAATCGCGCGGCTCGTGCCCTGGCCGGAAACCGCACGGACGCCATCGCGCTCGTGGTACCCGAGCCCGAGGCCCGCTTCTTCGCCGAGCCGTACTTCTCCGACATCGTGCGCGGAGTGGGCGCCGCCCTCGCCGACACCGACATGCAGCTGCTCCTCACCCTCGCCGGCAACGACCGCGAGCGCCGCAGACTCGCCCAGTACCTCACCGCGCACCGCGTGGACGGCGTCCTGCTCGTCTCCGTGCACGCCGACGACCCGCTGCCCGAACTCCTGGAACAGCTCGGCATGCCGTGCGTCATCAGCGGCCAGCGCGGCGCCGACGAACCGCTCGCCTCGGTCGACTCCGACAACTTCCAGGGCGGCCGCAGCGCCGTCGCCCACCTCATCGAACAGGGCCGCCGGACCATCGGCACCATCACCGGCCGGCTGGAGGTCTACGGCGCCCAGCGCCGCCTGGACGGCTACCGCAGGGCCCTCGCCGAAGCCGGCCTCGCCCCGGACGAACGCCTCATCGCCCTCGCCGACTTCACCGAGGAGGGCGGCGCCCGCGCGATGACCGAACTGCTCGCCCGCCACCCCGACCTGGACGCCGTCTTCGCCGCCTCCGACGTGATGGCGGCAGGCGCCCGCCACGTACTGCGCGAGGCCGGCCGCCGCATCCCGGACGACGTGGCCATCGTCGGCTTCGACGACTCCGTGGTGGCCCGCCACATGGAACCCGGCCTCACCAGCGTCCGCCAGCCGATAGAGGAGATGGGGCGCGCCATGACCGAGGTCCTGCTCCAGCAGATCACCGACCCCACCGACGAGCGCCGCCACCTGGTGCTCCCGACCGAACTGGTCGTCCGCGCCTCCTCGTGAGACCTCCGAACGGCTCCCGAACGGCTCCCGGGCAGCGGACGGGGCCGCGGGACGGGGCCGCCGGACGGGCCCGTCGGAGGGGGCCGCCGGGTGGGGCGACCGTCCGGTGCGGCCGCGGCCGGGCCGGGCGCCGGGGCAGCCGTCGGGCGGGGGAGTGCCCCCTCATGCCGCGCAGGCCGCCACGTCGGACGGGGCCCCGCATCCTCCCGCGCGGGGTCCCGCGCAGCCACCGCCGGGCATCGTGGGGCGAGCCGAACCGCACCCCCCGCAGCGGTACTTCGCGCGGCGCCCCGGTCCGCCTGCCGATCTCCGTACGCCGCGCCGCGTGCCCGTACCAGGACGACGGCACGGGGTGGTCCCGCGACAGCCACTCCACGGCCCGCTCCCGGCGCGTCCACTGCGGGGGGATCGGTAAGGGAAAGGGAAAATTTCACATGGTCACCACATCGACTCCACCGCGCGGGCTACAGTGCGCCAGGTACGGCGAGTGTGTGACGCACCACACCTGGTCACACGTTGAGCCGCCGGGTGCGTTCCGAAGCGGCAGTGCATCTGGGGGGCCACATGCGCACCATGGTCAAGGGCGCGAACGTCGGGCTGTCCACGCTGAGCGAGGACGTCGGATCGGTCGTCGTGAGCCTGGGCTGGAGCAGCGCCACGGGGGAGGGCGACGCGGACGTCTCGGTGCTGCTGCTCGACGAGAACGGCAAGGTGCGGGACGACACCGACTTCTGCTTCTACAACACCCCGGCCGCGGGTGACGGAAGCGTGCAGCTCCTCGGGAAGACGCCCTCCGCCGACGGCGACGAGGACCGGATCAGCTTCGACCTCGACGCGGTTCCGGCGTCCGTCGACCGTCTGGTCGTCGCGGCCAGCCGTTACGGAGGCGCCCGGTTCGGCGAGCTCGACGACGTGCGTCTCACCCTCGCGGACAGCTCGGGCGAAGGGCTGCTCTCCTTCGCCGTCGAAGAGGCGGGCGAGGTCAGCGCTCTCGTCTTCGGCGAGCTCTACCGGCGGGCCGGCGAGTGGAAGTTCCGCGCGGTCGGACAGGGGTACGCCTCCGGACTGGCGGGTCTGGCCACGGACTTCGGCGTGGACATCGACGACGACGCGGCGACGGAGGCCGAGGCGGCTGAGTCCGAGGAGGCCGAAGAGGCGGCCTCTGCGGAGGAGGGTGCTCAGGCGGTCCCCGAGGTACCCGGACCGGATGAGGCGGCGCCGGAGGCCCCTTCCGGCGCACCCGGGGCCACCGTGCCCTCTCCCCGGAGCGTGGCCGGGACCGCCGCGGTGCCCGAGGCGGCGGTACCCGTCTCGCGTCGTCCGCGTACCGCCCGGAAGAAGGTCACCATCCAGCGGACGGCGAAGAAGTCGCTCGCGGAGACCGACGCCTGGCAGCCGGCCCGGCTCTTCCCCGTACCCGCCCTCAGGAACGACCGGGAGCGCGAGACCCGGGCCACGTCCGTCGTCCTCGCGGTGATGGCCCAGGTCCCCGAGTTCGGACGGCGGCTCACCGCCGGATTCGGCGCACCGGCGGGGCGCATGGAGACGTTCACCGAGGTGTCGCTGCCGCACGGGGACAGCCCGAGGCGGCCGGACGGCGTGATCCGCGTCGAGCGCGCGGGCAAGCTCTGGACCGCCCTCGTGGAGACGAAGACGAACGGAAACCCCCTCAAGGACGACCAGGTGCAGGCGTACATGGACATCGCCGCCCGCCGGGGGTACGAGGCCGTCATCACGCTCTCCAACGACGTCGCGCTGGAAGGCAGCCCGCTGGTCTCCGTACGCGTGGACGGGCGTCGCAAGCACAAGGTCGCCCTCTGGCACCTCTCCTGGGCCGACGTCGCCCACCAGGCCCAGATGCTCATCCGGCACGAAGGCGTCGGCAACGCCGCGCACGTCTGGATCCTCGCGGAGCTGCTCCAGTACCTCCAGCACGAGAACTCCGGCTGCCACGGCTTCCAGAACATGGGCGCCGCCTGGGTCCCGGTCCGCAAGGGGATCGACGACGAGACCCTCTGCGTGGGTGACCCCCGGGCCGTACAGGTCATCGAGAGCTGGGAACGCCTGGTGCGCCAGGTCTGCCTGCGGCTGGGCGGCGAACTCGGGCAGAAGGTGCTGCCCCTCCAGCGCACCCGGCGCGGCGCGGACCCGACCGCGCGGCGTACCGAGCAGGCCGATCACCTGTGCGCGCAGGGCCGGTTGGAGGCCGGACTCCGTATCGAGGGCATGCCGGGCGCGCTGACGCTGGCGGCGGACCTGCGGACGGGAAAGCTCCGGACCTCCGTCGAGGTGCCGTGGGCCGGGCAGGGCTACCCGCTGAGCCGGGTCAAACGGTTCCTGCGTCAACTCGACTCCGCACCCGCCGATCTGCACATCGAGACGCTCCTCGACGGGGAGACACCGGGCCCGCGCGGCACGCTGGAGCGACTGCGGCCCGAGCCCGCCGACCTGCTCCCCAAGGACGGATCGCAGATCACCGGGTTCCGGCTCTCCCTCCTCAAGGGCATGGGCAGCGGCCGTGGCAGCGCCGAGTCCGGGTTCATCCGGAGCGTCGACGACGCGGTGCACCGGTTCCACACCACGGTCATCGCGCACCTCGACACCAGGAGCGCGCCGCGAGCCCGGGCCGGCGAGGCGCCCACGGGCGGCTGAGCCGCGCGGACCGGCTGATCCGTCAGGGCGGCCGGGTCCGGGCCTGGCTCCCCAGGAACGGGCTTCTCAGGGGCGGGCTCCTCAGGGGCGGCTGCGCAACGGGTGGTCCGCCGGGACCTCGATCACCGCGATGCGCAGCCCGTCCGGGTCGGCGATCCACATCTCGATCAGCCCCCACGGCTCCTGGACGGGCGGCCGCAGGATCGGTACACCGCGTGCGCGGAGTTCCTCGTGGGCGGCGGCGACGTCGGCGACCTGGAGCCAGAGCCGCAGGTCGGGGGAGGGCGGGGTGTCGCCCCGGCCGGAGACTTCGAGGAACCCGCCGCCCAGGAAGTAGACCGTGCCGCGCTCCGGGCCGGTACCGAACTCGCGGTGGACCGCCAGGCCGAGGGCCTGGCCGTAGAAGGCGCGGGTGCGCTCGGGGTCGGTGGGACGCAACAGCGTCCGGCTGCTCAGTACGTGCACCATGTGCGCCGACGTTACGCCGGTCACGGGCCCGGGAGGCGCCTCCCTCCCACGTCGGCTCGACCGCTCCGCGTCACCCTCTGGCCAAGGGGCGGCCTGCCTGATGTGATCTCCGGCCATGACCACAGGATCTGAGCTCATGCGTGACCACTGGTGGTGGCGGCCCGGGTGGAGCCCCGGCCGGAGGTCCTACACCTGGCATCTGACCTTCGGCGGGCAGGAGGACCTGCACCGTGCGGCTGCCGCCTACCGGGGCGGCCTCGCCGGCCTGGACGGCCTGACCCTCGTCCCCGACGAGTGGCTGCACCTGACGATGCAGGGCATCGGTTTCGTGGACGAGGTCGGACCGGCGTCGTGGACCGGATCGCCGCAGCTGCCGGAGAGCGGCTCACGGCCGTTCCCGCCTTCGACGTCCGGTTCGGCGCCGGGTCCGCCGTCCTCGCCCCCGAAGCGATCCGGCTGCCCGCCCTCCCCGCCGACCCCGTGCACGCGGTCCGGGACGCCATCAGGGCCGCGATCGGGGACGTCCTGCAGGAGGTGCCGGAGCGGGCAGAAGGGTTCCGCCCGCACGTGTCCGTCGCCTACAGCGCCTCCACCGGCCCGGCGGGGCCGATCGCCGAAGCGCTGGACGCACTCGGGGTGTCCGCGGCGACCGCACGGATCACGTCCGCCGAGCTGATCGTCATCGGCCGCGACCGGCAGATGTACGAGTGGGAGACCTGTGCCCGGGTGCCCCTGGGGACCGTGTGACGGGAACGCACGAAGAAGGCCCGGACTGCTTCCGCAGTCCGGGCCTTCTTCTTCAAGGGTGAGTAACGGGACTCGAACCCGCGACATCCTGGACCACAACCAGGTGCTCTACCATCTGAGCTATACCCACCATGTTCGTCCGGGCGTTTCCGACCGGCCGAGAAAAAGTGTACAGGGTTTTCGAGGGTGCTCGCGCCACCTTTCGGTGGCCCCCTCCGCGGCCCCGTCCACAGGCCCTCCCGGGCCCGTGAACAGGGGGTTCGCAGGGGTGCGGCCGGCAGGCCCTACTGCTCGGCCGGGACCACGTGGCGGGCGGCGATCTCCTTGGCGCGGTCCGAGTCCGGGCCGGGCTGAGGCACGAAGACGGCCTCACGGTAGTAGCGCAGCTCCGCGATGGATTCGCGGATGTCGGCCAGTGCCCGGTGGTTGCCACTCTTGTCCGGGCTGTTGAAGTACGCCTTCGGGTACCAGCGCCGGGACAGCTCCTTGATGGAGGACACGTCGACGATGCGGTAATGGAGGTACCCCTCCAGCGCCTGCATGTCGCGCGCGAGGAAGCCCCGGTCGGTGCCGACGGAGTTTCCGCAGAGCGGGGCCTTGCCCGGCTCCTTCACGTGCTCGCGCACGTACGCCAGCACCTGGGCCTCGGCGTCGGCCAGGGTGGTGCCCCCGGCCAGCTCGTCGAGGAGGCCCGAGGTGGTGTGCATACGCCGCACCACCTCGGGCATGGTCTCCAGGGCCGCGTCCGGCGGGCGGATCACGATGTCCACCCCTTCGCCGAGCACGTTCAACTCCGAGTCGGTGACCAGAGCCGCCACCTCGATGAGTGCGTCCTGCGTCAACGAGAGCCCGGTCATCTCGCAGTCGATCCATACCATGCGGTCGTTCATGGACCCCACCCTACGGGGCGCTCCGCTGTCCCGGCAGGGCCGGGCGCCCGCCGGGGTAACCCTCCGGGCTCCGGTCCGGCCGGTCCGGGAGGACCGGCGTGCCCGGGGAGGCGGCGAAAGCGGCCAGCCCCGTGGAACCGCCCGGCATCCTCCGTACCGCCGAGGAGACCTGCGCGGGCACCACCGCCTCCACCGCGCCGGGCTCCGGCCCCGATCCCGGGCGGCGGGCCCGGTAGGCGGCCCGGTACGCGGCGGGGGAGGAGCCCAGCTGGCGGCGGAAGTGGCCGCGCAGCGCCACCGGCGAACGGAAGCCGCAGCGGCCCGCGACCTCGTCCACCGAGTAGTCCGACGTCTCCAGCAGCCGCTGCGCCTGGAGCACCCGCTGGGTGATCAGCCACTGGAGCGGAGCGCTGCCGGTGAGTGAGCGGAAGCGCCGGTCGAAGGTACGGCGGCTCATGTACGCGCGGGCCGCCAGCGTCTCCACGTCGAACTGCTCGTGCAGATGCTCCAGGGCCCAGGCCACGACCTCGGCGAGCGGGTCGGAGCCGATCTCTTCGGGTAAAGACCTGTCGAGGTAGCGCTCCTGACCGCCGCTGCGGCGCGGCGGCACCACGAGACGGCGGGCCAGCGCGCCGGCGGCCTCCGTGCCGTGGTCCGTCCGCACGATGTGCAGGCAGAGATCGATCCCGGCGGCCGTCCCCGCCGAGGTGAGCACGTCACCGTCGTCGACGAACAGCTCGCGCGGATCGACGTGCACCGACGGATAGCGCTTGGCCAGCGTCGGCGCGTACATCCAGTGCGTCGTCGCCGGGCGGCCGTCCAGCAGCCCGGCGGCCGCGAGGACGAACGCCCCGGTGCAGAGCCCGACGATGCGGGCGCCCTCCTCGTGTGCGCGGCGCAGCGCGTCGAGCGCCTCGACCGGAGGCGGGGAGGTGATCGAGCGCCAGGCGGGCACCACCACGGTGCCTGCCCTGCTGATCGCCTCCAGGCCGTACGGCGCGGTGAGTTCGAGGCCGCCGGTGGTGCGCAGCGGCCCTTCCTCCCCGCCACAGACCAGCAGGCGGTAGCGGGGAACGCCCGCGTCCTGCCGGTCGATGCCGAAGACGGAGAGCGGGATGGAGCTCTCGAAGATCGGGCCACCGCTGAACAGCAGTACGGCTACGACTTCCCGGCGTCGCCGCCCGGCCAACTTCCGTGCGGCCTCCGTTACGGAAGCGGAGTCCTGGCTCATGACGCTAAGCCCCCCTCGGTGTTCGCGTCTCCCTGGTCCCTACAGGCCTGTCGCTCCTGCACGTGTCCCCTCGGTGCCGCACATGTCCCCAGTGCTCGATTTCAAGATCGAACCTACTGCGTCCCGCGATGCCGAAATGACACGTTCCCTCACCGGCTCAATGTCGACAAGGCAACGTGGCGTGAAGCGTTCGATCACGAAGCGTTCCACTCGCGAGCGGCACTGTGAAGTGCGCGTCGCGATCATGGCCCGTCCGCGTCGGGTGAAAGCGTACCGCGCGGTCCGTTCCTGCCAGGTGACAAGTGCAAATGAGAGGCACAACGCCAAGGTTTCGGCGCAGATGTGAAGTTGGCCGAAAAGCGACGGTCGTGCGCGCGGGATTCAGTCATGCTCCGGCGCGCTCCCCGCGCACTCGTGGCCCTGTCGGTCACGCCCCCGCGCACCTGTGAGAAAGCCCGCCAGGGGATCTTCCTCGCCTCTGCCGGCCGCCGGCGGGGGCGCGGACGGAGCGGGCCGGAGGAAGCGCGCGAGCCCGGCGGATCAACGGATTCACCGGCGCACGCAAGGGAATCGGCTTGCGCCCGGTGCGCCTGTCCGTGCGCCCTCATGCGCTCGTGCCCGGCCTGGCTCGGAGGGACCGGGCGACGTCGGGTACGGGCGGTCGCCACGCGTACGCTCCGGGTGCGCACCCCGGCGCGCCGACGCCCTCGCCGGCGTGTCGGGTGGCCAACAGGGGCCGTTCCAGAGGGCGGTACGGGGTGTGCGCCGCGGTTCGAAGACCCTCTCCGAGCCATACCGGCCCGTCGGAAAAACGGGGCGAAGGGCCCTCTCCGGCGCCGCGACGCTCGGTGTACGGGCCAACCGGCATTGCCAACCGCCCTCGCCTCGTGCATGCTCCCCCAAAGCGCGTCACGCGCTTTGCGGCGGTCTGGGCGGTGGAGGAGTGGCGCCGTACCCTTGGGGGTAAAGGGTTGGAAAGATGATTCCCGGACAAGCGCCCGACAGCAGCCCGGGACAGCAGCCCACGACCACCGTCGTCGGGCCCTCGTCCTGGACGGTCGTCGGACACAAGTCCACAGCCCCGCACGGCAGCCGCTCCCCGAAGCCGCACACGTCCCCCTGGGCCGTGTTGTGAAAGTCCCGCCTGTCTGGCGACGCCTGGCACGCCCTCCGGGCGGACGACGCTACTTTCACCACACGACCTAGCCGTTCCCTCCTCACGAGGACTCTCTTCGCCGAGACACCGATGGCCGGTCACGAATCCCCTGAACCCGCAGACCGCAAGCAGGTAACCGACCACGGGTCGGACCCCCTGACGGTCGAAGAAACACGTCATTCCTGCGACCCGGCCTTCCGGCACGGTGTCGTGGTCGGTTTCGACGGCTCCACGTCCAGTGAGCGAGCCCTCGCCTATGCGATCGGCATGGCCTGCAGATCCGGCTCCGGACTGATCATCGTGCATGTCGCCAACCGGCTCCCGACCACCGTCTGGGCAGGCTGCGAACCCCCCGTCTTCGTCGACGTACCCGATCACCGCACCGAGGTGCTCGGTCTCGAACTGGCCTGCGCGGAGTACCTCTCCGAGGTGCCGTGGGTGCTGGTCGAGCGCGGCGGCGACATCTGCCACGAACTGGAGGAAGTCGGCCGCGAGTACGCGGCCGACGCGATCGTCGTCGGGTCGACGCACGGACTGGTGGGCCGGATCTTCGGCTCCGTGGCCGGCCGTCTCGCCCGCCGCGCGCAACGTCCCGTCATCGTCATCCCCTGATCCCGACAAGGGGTCCCGACAAGGGGTCCCGACAAGGGGTCCCGACGAATGGTCCCGGCACGTGGTCCCGACGCATTGACTCCGGCGAAGGACCCGGCGGGCCCCGGGTGTTGATCCACCGCAGGGTTGACGGGCCGTCAATCCGCCGGGTCCGCACATCAGTACACCGGGTCATCCGCACGTTCCGTGCATGACGGAAGCGGGCGCACACCACGATCGAGTGGTCGTGCGCCCGCTTCTCGTCGCCCTCGGTCCGTCCCGGCCCGGTGCGGACCTCGCCGGGAGGCCCCTGGGTCCTACTCGACGGTGACGGACTTCGCCAGGTTGCGCGGCTTGTCGATGTCACGGCCCATGGCCAGCGCCGTGTGGTACGCGAAGAGCTGGAGCGGGATGCCCATGAGGATCGGGTCGAGCTCGTTCTCGTTCTTCGGCACGACGATGGTGTGGTCCGCCTTCTCCTGGACCTGGTGCGCGACGGCGAGGATCCGGCCGCTGCGCGCCTTGATCTCCTCCATCGCGGCCCGGTTCTTCTCCAGCAGGTCGTCGTCGGGCACGATCGCCACGGTCGGCATCGCGGGCTCGATCAGGGCCAGCGGGCCGTGCTTCAGCTCGGAGGCCGGGTACGCCTCGGCGTGGATGTACGAGACCTCCTTGAGCTTCAGCGAGGCCTCGCGGGCCACCGGGTAGCCCCGCACCCGGCCGATGAACATCATCGACTTGGCGTCCGCGTACTCGGCGGCCAGCCGCTTGATCTCGTCCTCGTTCGCCAGGATCTCGCTGATCTGCTCCGGCAGCCGGCGCAGACCCGCGATGATCCGCTTGCCGTCCGCGACCGAGAGGTCACGGATACGGCCCAGGTGCAGGGCGAGCAGCGCGAAGGCGACCACGGTGTTGGTGAAGCACTTGGTGGAGACCACGCAGACCTCGGGGCCCGCGTGGACGTAGGTACCGCCGTCGGCCTCCCGGGCGATGGCGGAGCCCACGACGTTGACGACGCCGAGCACCCGGGCGCCCTTGCGCTTCAGCTCCTGGACGGCGGCCAGCACGTCGTAGGTCTCGCCGGACTGGGAGACGGCGACGTAGAGGGTGTCGGGGTCCACGACCGGGTTGCGGTAGCGGAACTCGGACGCGGGCTCGGCGTCCGCGGGGATGCGGGCCAGCTCCTCGATCAGCTGGGCGCCGATCTGGCCGGCGTGGTACGAGGTGCCGCAGCCGAGGATCTTGATCCGGCGCACCCCGCGCGCCTCGCGGGCGTCCAGGTTGAGGCCGCCCAGGTGCACGGTGGAGAAACGGTCGTCGATACGGCCCCGCAGCACGCGGTCGACCGCGTCGGCCTGCTCCGAGATCTCCTTGTGCATGTACGTGTCGTGGCCGCCCATGTCGTACGACTCGGCCTCCCACTCCACGGTGGTCGGCGTGGCCGTCGTGGTCGAGCCCTCCGTGGTGTACGTACGGAAGTCGTCCGCCTTGAGGGTGGCCATCTCGCCGTCGTCGAGGGTCACGACCTGGCGGGTGTGGGCGACGAGGGCTGCGACGTCGGAGGCGACGAACATCTCCTTCTCGCCGATGCCGAGGACGACCGGGGAGCCGTTGCGGGCGACCACGATGCGGTCGTTGAAGTCCGCGTGCATCACCGCGATGCCGTAGGTGCCCTCGACGGAGCGCAGCGCCTCGCGGACCTTCTCCTCCAGGGTCTCGGCCTGGGCGCGGGCGACCAGGTGGACCAGCACCTCGGTGTCGGTCTCGGAGAGGAACACGACGCCGTCGGCGACGAGCTTCGCGCGGAGCTCGGAGGCGTTGTCGATGATCCCGTTGTGGACGACCGCGACCTTGTTCTCGGCGTCCATGTGCGGGTGGGCGTTCTCGTCGCTCGGGGCGCCGTGGGTGGCCCAGCGGGTGTGCGCGATGCCGGTCGTGCCCGCGAAACGCTTGGGGATACGGGCCTCCAGCTCGCGGACGCGGCCCTTCGCCTTGACCATCTTCAGCGTGCCCGGCTTGCCCGCCGCGGTCTTGCTCGTCACGACGATGCCCGCCGAGTCGTACCCCCGGTACTCCAGCCGCTGCAGACCTTCCAGCAGCAGCGGAGCGACGTCACGCCTGCCGATGTATCCGACGATTCCGCACATGTTTTCTACCCCTCCTACGACGTACAGATGCCCTGCGGTGCTCGGCCCGCGGCCGTTGCCTCAGCCGTTGCCTCAGCCGTAGACGATGCGGCGCAGCTGGCGGAGCGAGAGCTCCGGCGGTGCCACCGCGCGGTGCGGCAGCTCGGCCGCGATCCGCTCGAAGATCTCCGTGTTGACCAGGCCGCCGGACTGCAGTTCGCGGTGGCGGCGCCGGACGAAGGCCTCGGTCGTCTCGTCGAAGAACGCCAGCACGTCGAGTACCACCCGGGCCGCCTCACCGCGCTGGAGCGAGGTGGAGCGTACGAGGTGGTCGATGAGGTCGTCGTGGGACGAGCGGCGTTCGAGCACCCGTTGATACTGCGTGGGCAGGCGGCCTTATGCAAGAAATCTGCCCGAAATCGGGCAGGAGCTGTGTGAAACATGTGGCACGGCGGCGCTTACGTCTTCCGTGCGGTGTTCGTGGGGAGGCGTGAGAGGGGCGTGAGAGAGGCCTGGGGGGAGGCCTCGGGAAGATGGCCGGAAGCGGTCCGCCCAAGGGTACGGCTACGCCCGGTAACCCCCGCGCGGGCCGGACCGTACCGGCTGATGCTGGCCACCGGGCACGGACACGTTCCGCCACCGGACCCCCGAACGCAGGCCTTCGGACTCCGTCCGCCCGGTCGGTTCCCGGGGCCGGGGTGGCGATCATCCGGCCACGGTGGCCGGATGGGACGCACCGGGGCCGGGTTCGAGCCGGGCCGCCGCCCGCGAGAGTCCTTTCCGAAGACCCCCCTTACGGGCGCCGGGCCGCCGCCCGCCGAGGGCTCCCGCCGAGCCCCTTCGCGGGTCACGCCCCGAAGGCGCTCCGGCAGGCGTCGAGCCCCTGGATCGACACCTCCACCCTGCGGTGCTCCTCCCACCGCGCGCGGTCCAGCCGGAGCCGCTGGAGCGTCGCGGGGGCCCCGCGCACGGCGGCGACCGCTGTGCCGTCCGGGAGGTAGCCGAGGCGGCGTGAGACGCCGAGGGAGGCCGGGTTGTCGGTCATCGCCGCGGACACGGCGCACTGGGCGCCCAGCCCCGCGAACGCCAGGTGCAACGCGGCGGCCCGCATCTCCGTCCCGAACCCCTGCCGCTGGTGGACGAGACCGAGCCAGGAGCCGGTGGAGGCGACGCGGGTGACGGCGAAGTCCTTCGCCATCAGGTCCTGCCGCCCGACGACCTCCCCGTCGTGCAGCACGGCGAGGCTCAGGGCCCAGTCGTCCGGGGACCAGTTCGCGATCGTGGACAGCACGTGCTGGAACGTCGCCCGCGCCACCGCCCCGGGCTCGTCGTCGGTCCACGGCACGGTGAACGGCATCCGGTCGGCCGCGTGCACCCCCGCCCCGGCCACGGCCGCGAGCCGGTCGGCGAGCGCGGTGTCGGGGAGCCGCAGTTCGAGCCGGGGCGTACGGATGCGGAGTCCGTGGAGGGGCCAGTGCTCGTACGGGGTCGTCATGGGCGAACTCTGCCGCAGGGGCCGGAAGGGCGTCGACCGATTATGGGGGCAGGGAGCCGGCCCGGCGCGCGCGCCGGGGCCGCCGGCCGCGCGCCGGATCGCCGCGCCGTGTCCGACTGTTCGCGCGGGGTGGAACGGGTCACGCCGCCGGCAGCCCCAACTCCCGGGCGATCAGCATCCGCTGGACCTCGCTGGTGCCCTCGCCGATCTCCAGGATCTTGGAGTCGCGCCACATGCGGGCGACCGGGTACTCGTTCATGAAGCCGTAGCCGCCGTGGATCTGGGTGGCGTCGCGGGCGTTGTCGACGGCGACGGTCGAGGAGTAGAGCTTCGCGATGGCCGCCTCCTTCTTGAAGGGCTCGCCGGCCACCAGGCGGGAGGCCGCGTCGCGCCAGCCGATGCGGGCCATGTGGGCGCGGGTCTCCATGTCGGCGATCTTGAACTGGATGGCCTGGTTGGCGCCGATAGGGCGGCCGAAGGCGTGGCGTTCGGCGGCGTACTTCACCGACTCGTCCACGCACCCCTGGGCCAGCCCGGTCGCCAGGGCGGAGATCGCGATCCGGCCCTCGTCGAGGATGCGGAGGAACTGGGCGTACCCCCGGCCCTCCTCGCCGAGCAGGTTGGCGGCCGGGACGCGGACGTCGGCGAAGGAGAGTTCGCGGGTGTCGGAGGCGTTCCAGCCGACCTTGGAGTACGGGGCGGCGACCGTGAAGCCGGGGGTGCCGGACGGGACGACGATCGCGGAGATGCGCGGGGAGCCGTCGTCCTTGCGGCCGGTCACGGCCGTCACGGTCACCAACTCGGTGATGTCCGTGCCGGAGTTGGTGATGAAGCACTTGGAGCCGTTGATCACCCACTCGCCGGCCGCCTCGTCCAGCACCGCCGTGGTGCGGGTGCCGCCCGCGTCCGAGCCGCCGTCGGGCTCGGTCAGGCCGAACGCGCCCAGCGCCTCGCCCGCGCAGAGCTTCGGCAGCCACCGCTGCTTCTGCTCCTCGGTGCCGAAGCGGTACACCGGCATGGCGCCCAGCGAGACGCCCGCCTCCAGGGTGATCGCCACCGAGGAGTCGACCCGGGCCAGCTCCTCCAGGGCGATCCCGAGGGCGAGGTAGTCGCCGCCCATCCCGCCGTACTCCTCCGGGAACGGCAGCCCGAACAGGCCCATCCGGCCCATCTCCCGCACGATCTCGTACGGGAACTCGTGGCGTTCGTAGAAGTCGCCGATCTTCGGGGCGACCACCTCGTGGGCGAACTCCTCGACGGTACGGCGCAGTTCCTCGTGCTCGGCGGCGAGCCGGTGGTCCAGGGGCATGGCGGGGTCACTCCTCGGGGGAAGCGGGGGAAGCGGTGGGCGCGGGAGGCTCGGGTGTCGGCTCCGGACTCGGCGAGAGCGCGCGGACGGTACGGGACGGGCTCGGGCGGCCCAGATGCCCCGCCAGCCACACGCTGGTGGCGGTGAGGGCGTCGAGGTCGACGCCGGTGTCGATGCCGAGGCCCTGGAGCATCCACACCAGGTCCTCGGTGGCGAGGTTGCCGGTGGCGCTCTTCGCGTACGGGCAGCCGCCGAGGCCGCCCGCCGAGGCGTCGACGGTGGTCACCCCGTGCTGGAGCGCGGCGAGGGTGTTGGCGAGGGCCTGGCCGTAGGTGTCGTGGAAGTGCACGCCGATGGCGTCGGTGCGCACCCCCTCCTCGTTCAGCTCGGCGAGCAGGGCCTGTACGTGGCCGGGGGTGGCGACGCCGATGGTGTCGCCGAGGGAGAGCTCGTCGCAGCCGAGGTCCATCAGGGCTTTCGCCACCCGGACGACCCGGTGCACCGGGACCGGCCCCTCCCACGGGTCGCCGAAGCACATCGAGAGGTAGCCGCGCACATGCACCCGGTCCTCCTTGGCGCGGGCCACCACCGGCTCGAACATCGCCAGCGACTCGGCGACGGACCGGTTGAGGTTGCGGGCGGCGAAGCTCTCCGTCGCCGAGCCGAAGACCGCGATCCGCCGGGCCCCGAGCGCCAGCGCCCGGTCGAGCCCGCGTTCGTTCGGTACGAGGACGGGGAGCGCGACCGCGTTCGCGCCGCCCGGCCCCGGCAGGTCGCCGAGCATCGGGAACAGCTCCTCGGCGTCGGCGAGTTGGGGGACCCACTTGGGGTGGACGAAGCTCGTCGCCTCGATGGTGGTGAGCCCCGCGGCGGCGAGCCGGTGGATGAACTCGGCCTTCACGGCGGTCGGTAGAGCCGTCTTCTCGTTCTGCAGCCCGTCGCGCGCGCCCACTTCGTGGATACGGACCCGGGCGGGCAGGTCCTGCGCGGCGACGGCCATCGGCAGGGCGGGGCGCTGGGGGGTGGTCATGACTGCCTCTCCTCGGGAGCCGGAGCCGGAGCCGGAGCCGGAGCCGGAGCCGGAGCCGGGTCCGCCCCGGTGTCCGGTGCGACCACGGCCAGCACCTGGTCCATGGCGACGGTGGCCCCGGGCGAGACGTCCAGTTCGGTGACGGTCCCGGCGTGCGGGGCGGAGATGACGTGCTCCATCTTCATCGCCTCGACCACCAGCAGCGCCTGCCCCGCCGCCACCGCGTCCCCGACCGCCACCTTGACCACGGTGACCGTGCCCGGCATCGGCGCCGCGAGGGTGTCCGCGCCCGCGCGGGCCGCCCCGCTCAGGGACGCCTCCACCGGGTCGTGGTCCCGCACCTGCCAGGTGTCGCCGTCGCGGCCGAGCCACTGCCCGGCACGCCAGAAGTGGTGCACCACACCGTCGAGTTCGACGGTCACCCGGTCCGGGCCCACCGTCGCGCCCGGCGGCGCCTCCCGTACCACCGGCTCCTGGCCGGCCACCCGCAGCGGGAAGGCGAGCGGGGCGGGTGAGCCGCCGGTGCGCCAGCCGTTCGGCACGGCGAACGGGTCCGTCCAGCCGTGCGCGTCCGGCACCGGGGCGAGCGCCTCGGCCCGTACGGCTGCCGCCGCCGCGTACACCTCCTCCGGTACGCCGCCCGGGACCAGCCCCGCCGCCTCGCGTTCCACCAGCCCCGTGTCGAGCTCGCCCGCCACCACCGCCGGATGGGCCAACAGGCGCCGCAGGAAACCGGTGTTGGTCGGTACGCCCAGGATCACCGTGTCCGCGAGGGCAGCCCGCAGCCGGCGCAGGGCGGTCGCCCGGTCGGGTCCGTACGCGATGACCTTCGACAGCATCGGGTCGTACAGCGAACCGACCTCCGTGCCCTCGCTCAGCCCCGAGTCGGTCCGTACGCCGCCGCCCCCCGGCTCGTCCAGCGCGAGCACCGTGCCGCCGGAGGGAAGGAAGCCGCGGGCCGGGTCCTCGGCGCAGACCCGGGCCTCCACGGCGTGCCCGGTGAAGGTGATGTCGGCCTGCGTGTGGAGGAGTTGCTCGCCGGAGGCGACCCGTAGCTGCCACTCCACCAGGTCGAGCCCGGTGACCAGCTCGGTCACGGGGTGCTCGACCTGGAGCCGCGTGTTCATCTCCATGAAGCAGTACGCGGACGGATCGCCGCCCGGCACGATGAACTCGACCGTGCCCGCGCCGACATAGCCGCAGGAACGGGCCGCCCGCACCGCCGCCTCGCCCATCGCCGCCCGGGTCGCCGCGTCGAGCAGCACCGAAGGCGCCTCCTCGATCACCTTCTGGTGGCGGCGCTGGAGCGAGCACTCCCGCTCGCCGAGGTGGATCACGTGGCCGTGGGTGTCCGCCAGCACCTGGATCTCGATGTGCCGGGGGCGCTCGATCCACCGCTCGACCAGCAGCGTGTCGTCGCCGAAGGAGGCCGTCGCCTCGCGGCGGGCCCCCGCGATCTCCTCGGCGAGCAGCGCCTCGTCGTGCACCAGCCGCATGCCCTTGCCGCCGCCGCCCGCCGACGGTTTCAGCAGCACCGGCATGCCGATCCCGCGTGCCGCGTCGGCGAGTTGAGCGTCGGTGAGGCCGCTGCCGGAGGATCCGGGGACGATCGGCACCCCGGCCGCCGCGACCGTCTCCTTCGCCCGGATCTTGTCGCCCATCAGGGAGATCGCGTCGGCGGGCGGCCCGATGAAGACGAGCCCGGCCTGCGCGCACGCGCGGGCGAAGGCGGCGTTCTCCGCCAGGAAGCCGTACCCCGGATGGACCGCCTCGGCCCCCGTGCGGCGGGCCGCCTCCAGCAGCGCGGGCACGCTGAGGTAGCTCTGCGCGGCGGGCGCCGGGCCGATCCGTACCGCCGTGTCCGCCTCCCGTACGTGCCGGGCGTCCGCGTCCGCGTCGCTGAAGACGGCGACCGACCGGACGCCGAGGGCGCGCAGCGTCCGGATGACCCGGACGGCGATCTCGCCCCGGTTGGCGACCAACACCGTGCTGAACATGGACGTCCCTCTCTCCCTCTCGCCCGTACGATCTCGCTCGTTCACATGCGGAAGAGGCCGAAGCCCGGGTCGGCCGGATTCCGCTCGGGGAGCGGGGCGTTGGCGCACGCGGTCAGGGCCAGGCCGAGCACCTGCCGGGTGTCCGCCGGGTCGATCACCCCGTCGTCCCAGAGCCGGGCGGTCGCGTAGTAGGCGTTGCCCTGCTCCTCGTACTGGGCGCGGACCGGCGCCTTGAACGCCTCCTCGTCCTCCGGGCTCCAGGCGTCACCGAGCTGGTCCCGCTTGACCGTGGCGAGGACGGAGGCGGCCTGCTCGCCGCCCATCACCGAGATCTTGGCGTTGGGCCACATCCAGAGGAAGCGGGGGGAGTAGGCCCGGCCGCACATGGAGTAGTTGCCCGCGCCGTACGAACCGCCGACGACGACCGTCAGCTTCGGCACCCGGGTGGTGGCCACGGCGGTGACCATCTTCGCGCCGTGCTTGGCGATGCCCCCGGCCTCGTACGCCTTGCCGACCATGAAGCCCGAGATGTTCTGGAGGAAGACCAGCGGGATGCCGCGCTGGTCGCACAGTTCGATGAAGTGCGCGCCCTTCTGGGCCGATTCGGAGAACAGGATGCCGTTGTTGGCGACGATCCCCACCGGATGCCCGTGGACGTGCGCGAACCCGGTGACCAGGGTCTGGCCGTACTCGGCCTTGAACTCCGCGAACCGCGACCCGTCCACCACCCGGGCGATCACCTCGCGCACGTCGTACGGGGTGCGCGAGTCGACCGGAACCGCGCCGTACAGCCCCGCCGGGTCCGCCTTCGGCTCCTCGGCGGGCCGCACGGTCCAGGGCAGCGCCCCGCGCGCCGGGAGCGTCGCCACGATGTTCCGTACGATCCGCAGCGCGTGCGCGTCGTCCTCGGCGAGGTGGTCGGTGACCCCGGACGTACGCGCGTGGACCTCGCCGCCGCCCAGCTCCTCCGCCGTGACGACCTCGCCGGTCGCCGCCTTCACCAGCGGGGGGCCGCCGAGGAAGATCGTGCCCTGGCCGCGCACGATGACCGCCTCGTCGCTCATCGCGGGGACGTACGCGCCGCCCGCCGTGCAGGACCCCAGCACCGCCGCGATCTGCGGGATGCCCGCGGCCGACATCCGCGCCTGGTTGAAGAAGATCCGGCCGAAGTGGTCGCGGTCCGGGAACACCTCGTCCTGCATCGGCAGGAAGGCGCCGCCGGAGTCCACCAGGTAGAGGCAGGGGAGACGGTTCTCCAGCGCCACCTCCTGCGCCCGCAGATGCTTCTTCACGGTCATCGGGTAGTACGTGCCGCCCTTGACCGTCGCGTCGTTGGCGACGATCACGCACTCCCGGCCGCTCACCCGGCCGATCCCCGCCACCACCCCGGCGGCCGGCGCGGCCCCGCCGTACAGCCCCTCGGCGGCCAGCGGCGCCAGCTCCAGGAAGGGCGAACCGGGGTCGAGCAGCGTGTCCACCCGGTCCCGGGGCAGCAGCTTGCCGCGCGCCACATGGCGGGCGCGCGCCTTCTCGCCCCCGCCGAGCCGGGCCGAGGCCAGCCGCGTGCGCAGCTCGGCGGCGAGCGCGCGGTGCGCCGCCTCGTTGGCCCGCCACGCGTCGGAGGCGGGATCGGCGGCGCCGAGAAGGACCGGTGCCTGTGGTGCCGGTGCC
Source organism: Streptomyces sp. NBC_01335 (assembly GCF_035953295.1). Taxonomy (GTDB): domain Bacteria; phylum Actinomycetota; class Actinomycetes; order Streptomycetales; family Streptomycetaceae; genus Streptomyces. The sequence goes on along the minus strand of NZ_CP108370.1, from coordinate 2,762,893 downwards.
GGCTGCATCGTGTCGAGCCTCCCCGTGAGCGGTGGGGCCGTGACCCCCGCCGTGCGGTTAATGAGCGTTAACGCGAACGGCCTCAGGTTAACGAGCGCTAACGGCCCTGTCTAGAATCAATCCCCATGAGCACCCATGCCACCGCCCGCGTCGCGGGACCCACCCGCCGCGAGCAGATCCTCCGGGAGGCGGCGCTCCTCTTCGCCGAGCGCGGCTTCCACGGCGTCGGTGTCGACGAGATAGGCGCCGCCGTGGGCATCAGCGGCCCCGGCCTCTACCGCCACTTCCCCGGCAAGGACGCGATGCTCTCCGAGCTGCTGGTCGGCATCAGCGAGCGCCTCCTCACCGGCGGCCGGCTGCGCGTCGAGGAGGACGCCGCGGCCCCGGAAAGCTCTCCGGACGCGCTGCTGGACGCGCTCATCGAGGGCCACATCGACTTCGCCCTCGACGACCGCCCCCTGATCACCCTGCACGACCGCGAGCTGGACCGCCTGCGTGACGCCGACCGCAAGCGGGTCCGCCGCCTCCAGCGCGAGTACGTCGAGATCTGGGTCTCCGTCGCCCGCACCCGCTACCCCGCCCTGACCGAGGCCGAGGCCCGCGTCACCGTGCACGCCGTCTTCGGCCTGCTGAACTCCACCCCGCGCCTCGCCCGCCCCGAAGCCCTCCCGGACCGCGCGGCGACCGCCCTCCTGCTGCACCGCCTCGCCCGGGGTGCCTTCGCGGCGGCGGCCGAAGGGCGCTAAGCGGCCGTACGCGTACGGGGCGGCCGGTTCCGGGCCCGCCGGTTCCTGGGTGCTCGGGGCCGGGCGGGCCGGTCCCGGGGTGCCCAGGGGCAGGTCGCGCCGGTCCCGGGGTACGAGATGCCGGGCGCGCCGCGTACGGGTGACGGCAGAATGGGCGCCATGCCGATACCCAGCCGCGCCGAACTCACCGACCACCTCGTCCGTACCCGCATCGCCGGCGACGTGGCCACGCCCCGCGACAACAATCTCGCGCACTACCGGGCGCTCGCCAACGGAGACCGCCACTACTGGCTCGGGCTGGAACTCGGCGACCGCTGGACCGACGAACAGGACGTCCTCGCCGTCATGGCGGAGCGCTGCGGGGTCATCGACGATCCGGCCCACCGCTTCGGCCAGGACACCATCGACCCCGAGCTGACCGTCGACGCCCTCGACCGGATGGCGGAACGCCTCCGCAAGGCCGTGGCGGACACCGAGAGCGTCCTCGTCGCCACCGGCCACCCCGGCGGCCTCCTCGACGTCCACCGCAGGACGGCGGACGCGCTGCGCGCGGAGGGCTGCGAGATCGTCACCGTCCCTGCCGGGCTGCGCGCCGACGAGGGCAACGTCGTCCAGTTCGCCGGAGTCGCGGTGCTGGAGCACGGCGCGTCCCTCTGGCACACCCACTCCCCGGCCCCGATGGCCGCCATCCTGGACGGCCTGGAGCGCGAGGGCCGCCCCCAGCCGGACCTGGTCCTCGCCGACCACGGCTGGGCCGGCTGCGCGGGCGGACGCGGACTCGACGCCATCGGCTACGCCGACTGCAACGACCCCGCCCTCTTCCTCGGCGAAGCGGAGGGCTCCCTGCTGGTCACCGTCCCGCTGGACGACAACGTGCCCGACCCGCGCCACTACGACGTGCTGACGGAGTACCTGCTGGGGGCGGCGGGGCTCGCCTGAGGGGGCGCCGCCCGCGGGCCGGCCCCTGCGGAGAGCGCGGGGAGCGACCGGGTACGGAGTCCGCCGATCGGGGCGTATTCCGTGCGGGAACGGCCTTCAGCCTCCGAAGAGGATCAACGCGGCTACTCCCACGGAGACAGGAAGAGCCAGATCCGAGGGGATCACATAGAAGTGCTGGTCCGGAATCCCGGGTTCCTCGGCCGCCGCGAAGGCTCCACGACGAAGCATGTCGTTGTACCGGTCGACGTCTTCCTGGGTGCTTCCGGACGAGACCGTTGCCATGGCCCCGGTGCGGCCTCGCAACGTCATCGACAGCAGACCGGAGTGTCGCTCGAATCGGTCGATCCGGTCGAGAGGAACCCGACGGCGTGTGAATGCGTTGGTCAGGACGGCGGATGTGTCGTCAAAGGCGATGTGCGAGGCGGCGAGCACCCTCCACCCGAGGCTGATCACCAGGCCGGCGTACAGGACGTACACCGCGACCTGTACAGATCGTTCGTCGAGCCAGAATTCCCCGGAGCCAAGGTATGAGGCGACGGGCTGAACGAGGAGGACGACGGTCAGCGAGGTGAGGGCGCGGAGCTTCTGCCCCCGTGCTCTCACCCTGTCAGGCCCGTCGAAGGGCGTTGTCGCCCTCTTCCCCGGCACTTCAGGCCCCCACGAGGGAGAGGGCGCAAAGGGAGAGAGTCGCCCCGAGCATGACCACCTCGGCCACCCCCGCGGGCCGGGTCTTCTCCACCGCACGCTTGTCGAGGGCAGCGCCCGTCGGGGCGGGAGGCCTTTCCGTGAGAGCGGCAGCCAGCTTTCGGCACTGCCGTTTTCCAGTAATGCCTGATGTAGAGGCGAGCGCTGGAATTTTTCCGTACCCCTGCACGTCGAGACTGACCGCACGAATCCCCAGCCTTTTTATCGTCAGACTCCTCGGAATCCGATAGAGAGTCACGAAATTCCTGACGATCACTTCTCCCGGGGTCACCTGAACGTAGGGGTGCATGTAGAAGAACCATGCGAAGTATGCGACCAGTGGAAAGGGTGCCATCATTTCGGCAATCTGCCCCGTGTCGCCCGCGAAGACGAAAAAGGGCATCGCTATGAGCATGGCTGTGGCGCCGGTGAGGACAAGTATTCCCACAACGACCCGTTGTGGTCTGCGGTACTTCATGAAATTTCCAGTCGAGAATTGAGGGCGGTCATGGGGCCTCTGGCGAGACCCGCATACAGCTTCAGGTGTCTGTGGGTGTTCATCCGCAGTGGCCCGGGCTCAGGAGGGCCGGGACACCGCCCGTTCGAGCTTCACCCGCTCTCCTTCGACACGATCGCTTGACCCTGACGCGCGGGTCAAGGGCTAGCTTCCTCGCACCCGTGGGGCGACGGGCACGCCCCGCCGCCCTCCGATCCGCGAACGCCAGGAGCCCGCGATGTCCGCCGACCTGCCCCGTACCTCCCGAGAGATCCGCCTCGCCGTGACGCCCGACGGGCTGCCCGAGGCCAAGCACTTCACCGTCGCCGAGACCCCGGTACCCCAGCCCGGCCCCGGCGAAGTGCTCGTCCGCAACAGCCACTTCGCTCTGTTCGCCGGGCTGCGCACCCTGATGGGCACCGAGAACGACGGGGTGCCGCTGCCCCCGCTGCGCGGCGGTGACACCGTCATCGGGCCGGCGGTGGGCGAGGTCGTCTCCGCGCCCGACGGAGGTCCGCTGCGGCCGGGTGACCGGGTGACGCATCTGCTCGGCTGGCGGGAGTACGCCGTACTCCCCGTCGGTCAGGTGCTGCCGCTCGGCGACGAACTGCCCGATCCGGTCGCGTACCTCGCCCAGGGCTCGTCGGCGTACGGCGCGCTGACCCGGCTCGCCGAGGTCCGCCCCGGCGACACCGTGCTCGTCACGGGGGCGGCCGGTGCGGTCGGCAGCCTCGCCGGGCAGATCGCCCGGCTGCTGGGCGCGGGCCGGATCGTCGGCACCACCGGTTCGCCCGCCAAGGCCGGGCGGCTGGTGGCCGAACTCGGTTACGACGCCGTCGTGGTGCGCGGCACAGGGGACTTCGCGGAGCAGTTGGCCGAGGCGGCGCCCGGGGGCATCGACGTACTGCTCGACCTCGTCGGCGGCGAACAGCTCGCGGCGGCGGTGGACGCGGCCCGGCCGGGCGCGCGGTTCGCCCTCGTCGGCGCGCTCTCCGGGCAGTTGGACGCCCGGCGCGGCGGAGGCAGCGCCCCCGCCGAGATCGACACGTACCGGCTGATCGTGAAGGGCGTATCGGTACGCGGCTACACCGGCGGCGACCACCCGGACGTCGACGCGGAGTGGACCCGGCGGTTCGGCGGGTGGCTGCGCTCGGGCGCGATCCGCTTCCCGTACAGCGCCGTCGCGGGGCTGGAGAACGCCCCACTCGCCTTCCAACAACTCGTCGAGGGAAGGCATTTCGGCGGAGTCGTGGTGGAAGTGTTCTCCTGATGGGGTGCGGGAGCGTATCTCCGAGGAGAGCATTACGGGGGCGGTGCGGGATGCGGATCGGCGACGCGGCAGCGGCGGCGGGGACGACCCCACGGGCCCTGCGCTTCTACGAACAGCGCGGCCTGCTCGCCCCGCCCGCCCGGACCTCCACCGGCCAACGGGAGTACGGCTCCGAGGACATCGCCCGGGTCCGCGTCATCCGGGAGCTGCTCGCCGCCGGATTGACGGTGGCGGACGTACACGCCTGCGCCGACCGCCTCCACCTGCTGACCTCGGGCCGTCCGGTGCGCTGCGCCTCCACCGAGCCCGGGGCGCCCGGAGTCGTCGGCCAACGCCTCGCCGCCCTGGACGCGGAGATCGCCCGCCTCACCGGACTGCGCGAGGCACTGGCGCGGAAGGTGGCGGAGGAGGGGGCGGGGGTGGTCGCGCCTTCCGAGGGGTCGGCCACGCCTTCCGGAGGGTCGGTCACGCGGTGATCCCGTCGGGCGCGGCGATCCGGAGGTCGTAGAGGTACGTGTCCCCTCTCACCCCGCCGACGCGCCGTCCGCCCGCTCCCGCCGCTGCTCCGGGCCCGGTGTCGGGTCCAGGTACACCCGCTTCACGGACGGAAAGCGCTCCCGCAGCTGCCGCTCGGCCCGCTCGCAGGCCCACTCCACGTCGGAGGCGCTCGCCAGGTCCCGGAAGTCGATCTTCGCGGCGATCAGGATCTCCGTCGGCCCCTGGATGAGGGTGGTCAGCTCCAGCACCTGGACGATGTTCGGCACACCGAGGAGTTCGGCCCGGACCCCGGCCCGCATCGCCTCGGGCAGCGGGCGGCCGATGAGCAGTTGCGCGTTGGACCGGCCGAGCACCCAGGCCACGTACACCAGCAGGATGCCGATGAGGACGGACGCGATCCCGTCCCACACCCCGGAGCCGGTCAGCTGCCCGCCCAGCAGGCCGCCCGCCGCGAGGACCAGACCGACCAGGGCCGCAGAGTCCTCCATGACCACGGCCTTCACCGCCGTGTCCGGGGTGTGCCGCAGGTAGTGCGCGGCGGGGGCGTGCAGCCGGGCGGCCTCGCGGCGCACCTGCTTGACGCCCGTCCGCAGCGAGAAGCCCTCCAGCAGGAAGGCGACGGCCAGCACGATGTACGAGACGAGAGGGTCGCCCAGCTCCTCGCCCCGCACGAGGGTGTGCACCCCGTCGTAGACCGAGAACACCGCGCCGCCGACGAAGGTCGCGATCGAGGCGAGCATCGCCCAGATGTAGCGCTCGGGGCCGTACCCCAGCGGGTGTTCCTCGTCGGCCGGCTTCTCGCTGCGCTTGAGGGCGGTGAGGAGCATGACCTCGGTGACGGTGTCGGCGACCGAGTGCGCCGCCTCCGAGAGCATCGCGCTCGAACCGCTGATCAGCCCCGCGACCGCCTTCGCCACGGCGATGCCGAGGTTGGCGGCCGCCGCGACGACGACGGTGGCCGTGGACTCCTCGGACTTCTCGGGCGTCCCGGTTGGTCCGGGCTTCTCGGGGCTCTCCGGACGGGCGGCGTCCTGAGGATTCTCGGCACTCATGGTGGCGAGTATGTCCGCGATGCGGCAGGACACTCCGTAACGGCGTGACCGTGCGTCTCACCGCCCGCGCGGGGTGCGGATCAGGCCCTCCTGGATCACGGTGATCGCCAGGCGGCCGTCCTGCGTCCAGATCCGCGCCTGGCCGAGCCCGCGCCCGCCGGACGAGGTCGGGGACTCCTGGTCGTACAGCAGCCACTCGTCCGCCCGGAACGGCCGGTGGAACCACATCGCGTGGTCCAGGCTCGCGCCGACCACGTCGCCGATCGCCCAGCCGCCGCGCCCGTGGGCCAGCAGCACGGAGTCGAGCAGCGTCATGTCGGAGACGTACGTCGCCAGGCAGACGTGCAGCAGCGGGTCGTCGGCGAGCTTGCCCCGGGTGCGGAACCACACCTGGGAGCGGGGTTCGCGGGGCTGCCCGGCGGTGGCGAACGGCGGCTCCTCCACGTACCGCAGGTCCACCGCCGCCCGTGCCTCCAGGAGCCGGTCGATCATGCCGGGGTCGGTGAAGCGGTCGGCGTACCGGGGCATCATCTCGGCGGCCGTCGGCAGGGTCTCCGGATCCGGGGCGTCCGGCATGGCGACCTGGTGGTCCAGCCCCTCCTCGTACGTCTGGAAGGACGCGGAGAGGTGGAAGATCGGCTGCCCGTGCTGCACCGCGACGACCCGGCGGGTGGTGAAGGACCGGCCGTCGCGGATGCGGTCGACGCTGTAGACGATCGGCGCGCCGGGGTCGCCCATCCGCAGGAAGTACGAGTGGAGGGAGTGGGCCAGGCAGCCGTCGGGCACGGTCCGGCCGGCCGCGACCAGCGCCTGCGCCGCGACCTGGCCGCCGAACACCCGGGGCACCACCGCCGAGCGGCTGGCGCCCCGGAAGATGTCCCGCTCGATCCGCTCCAGGTCGAGCAGATCGAGCAGGGAATCAAGTGCTTCGCTCATGGGAGGAACGCAGCCGTCCTGGATCGTGTCTGGACCGCGGTCCGAGTGCCCTACAGGCCCATGGACTTGGCGATGATGGACTTCATGACCTCGCTGGTACCACCGTAGATGCGGTTGACGCGGTTGTCGGCGTAGAGACGCGCGATCGGGTACTCGTTCATGTAGCCGTAACCACCGTGCAGCTGGAGGCACTTGTCGATCACCCGGTGGGCGACCTCGGTGCAGAACAGCTTGGCGGAGGCGGCCTCGGCGGCGGTGAGCTCCTTGGCGTCCAGGGCCTCGATCGCCCGGTCCACGACGGCCTCGGCGGCGTCCACCTCGGCCTGGCAGGCGGCCAGTTCGAACTTCGTGTTCTGGAAAGCGGCGACCGGCTTGCCGAAGACGGTGCGCTCGGACACGTAACTCTGGGCGAACCGCACGGCGGCCTTGGCCTGCGAGTACGCGTTGACCGCGATGCCCAGGCGCTCCTGCGGGAGGTTCTGGCCGAGGTAGGAGAAGCCCTTGTTCTCCTCGCCGAGCAGGTCCTCGACCGGGACCTTCACGTCCACGAACGACAGCTCGGCGGTGTCCGAGGTGCGCAGGCCCAGCTTGTCGAGCTTGCGGCCGACCGAGTAGCCCTCGGCCTTGGTGTCGACCACGAGCAGCGAGATGCCGTGGCGGCGGTCGTCGGCCTTCGGGGCGTCCGTACGGGCGCAGACGATGACCCGGTCCGCGTGCACACCACCGGTGATGAAGGTCTTGGCGCCGTTGAGGACGTAGTGCGTGCCGTCCTCGGAGAGCTTGGCGGTCGTCTTCATCCCGGCCAGGTCGGAGCCCGTGCCCGGCTCGGTCATGGCGATGGCGTACATCGTCTTGCCGGTCACGAAGTCCGGCAGCCAGCGCTCCTTCTGCTCCTTCGTGGCGTACGCCTTGAGGTAGGGCAGGCAGAGCAGCACGTGCACGCCGGAACCGCCGAAGGAGACGGCCGCGCGGGCGGTCTCCTCGGAGATGATCGCCTCGAACTTGAACGACTCGATGCCGGCGCCGCCGTACTCCTCGTCCACCTCGATGCCGAAGATGCCCAGCTCGGCCAGCTTGTAGTAGAAGTCACGCGGCACCAGGCCGGACGTGAACCACTCGTCGTACACGGGGACGACCTCGGCCTCGATGAAGGCGCGGATGGTGTCCCGGAACGCCTCGTGGTCCTCGTCGAATACCGTACGGCGCACGGGGTGCCTCCTTGGTCGGGTGCGTGGCTTCTGTGGGCTGGTCGCGGTCAGGCGTTGTCGGACGCGGCCTAAGCGCTTGCTCAGTCTCCTTGCGAAGTTACCCGGCGGTCACGGAGCTGTCCAGGGTGATGCCGCGCACTCCCGCGGGTGGCCCTCCGCCTGCGGGAGGCGGTGGGGCCCCCGGTTCTGCGGTCGGGGCCGCCGTGGGCCGGTGGGGGTTCGGTGCGGGGGTCGCCATCGCGCGGCGGACCGCCGTGCACCGCGGGAATCCGGCGATCCTCCGGGTGGAGACCGTCTCGCACTTTTGGTGAACCCGCAGGAGTGTCGACCTTTCGCCGGGCGCGCGATGATTCCGGCGGGCTCCGCGGCCAGGATTTTCCGTGCGAGGTGCCGGGACACCACGAAATGGCGGGGGATTCCCAGAAATTGCCGCTGTGTCCGGAAAGGTGAGGCGGTGGATGGATGGCCCGACTGTCGCGTTCCTCCCTCGCTTGCCCGGGAGTTGCGCTCCGGTGGGCTCTTCGGAGGCCCTGTGGTCCGAGCCTCGCGCCGCATCGGAAGAGAAATGGCAGGACTCGTTCCGTAAAAGAGCTGTCAGTTCCGCCTCTCCGTTCCCGTTATTCGGTGTGGCACCAGTAGTATTTCGCCGTTCGATGAAGTTCTGTTTCATCCAGGGGGAAAATTGAGACTGAATCGAGTGAGCGGCAGGGCTGCCGTGGCGCTCGGAGTTCTGGCAGTGCTGGGACTCCAGGGCGTCTCGAGCGGCGCCGTCGCCGCGGAAGTACCGGCCACGCAGGTACGGACCGGCGGTACGGGGGCGTACGACGCCGGGGGCCGGGCGGACGGGCCGGTCAGGAGCGAGGTGCACCGGCTCGCCCTGAAGGCCGACGGCCGTGGGGAGGCCACCCTCTCGCGCCGTACGACCGAGCCGTTCGGGCTGCTGGGGGTGTCCTGGACCGACGCCGGGGCCACGATCGGGGGCACGATCGAGGCCCGCACCCGGAGCGCGGAGACGGGGGCGTGGTCGGACTGGATCACGCTGGAGCCGTACGCACCCGGGCTCGACGGAGAGCGTCCCGCGGAACGCGGTTCGACCGAGCCGGTCTGGGTCGGGCGAGCCGACGGTGCCGAGGTGCGGGTGAGCGACGGGGCGGCTGCCGGCGTCCTGCCGGCCGGCCTCCGGCTCGACATGGTCGACCCCGACCTCGACGCGGGCACGAGCACCGCGCAGGGCCAGACCACGGGCGCCCGGTCCGCGGCTCTCCCCGCCGCCGCGGCTTCCGCCGTCGCGCGGGAGGCCGCCGCGGTCGACCCGGGGCCGCCGTCCACGGTCCCGCAGCCGCCGGTCGTCACCCGCGCCGAATGGGGGGCCGACGAGTCGCTCGACGACGAGGGGCCCATCTATCTGGAGAAGGGCGTCATCAAGGCGGTCTTCGTCCACCACACCACCGACGCCGACTATGACTGCGCGGACTCGGCGGCCATCGTGCGGGCCATCCACGTCTACCACGTGAAGACCAATGGCTGGCGCGACCTCGGATACAACTTCCTGGTCGACAAGTGCGGGACGATCTTCGAGGGCCGTCAGGGCGGTATCGACCAGCCCGTCATGGGCGCGCACACCTACGGCTTCAACAGCGAGTCCACCAGCGTCGCGATCCTCGGTGACTACACGAACACCGCCGCGTCGAACGCCGCGCTGGAGGCGACCGCACGGGTGGCGGCGTACAAGCTCGGCCAGTACGGCGGCGATCCGGCGGGCACCACCTCGCTGGTCGCCGGCGCCACCCAGACGAACTACGCGGGTCAGCAGTTCGTCGCCGGGGAGTCGTACACGTTCAACCAGATCTCCGGCCACCGGGACGGCTTCAACACCGAGTGCCCGGGCGCCAAGCTCTACCCGCAGCTTCCGGCTATTCGGACCCTCGCGGCAGGGCCCGTACAGGGCCTCAAGGTGTCCTCGGTCGGCGGCGGAGCCTTCGCCGTGGACTCCGGCTACGAGACTCCGGGCCCGGTGTCGTTGAACTGGACGACCACCACACCCACTTCGCTGATCGGCTCGTTCGAGCTGCTGGTGGACGGACAGCCGGTGGTGACCACCGCGGCAGCCGCGCGCACCGCCTCCACGACGCTCTCCGTGCCCGGTGTCCACAAGCTCGCCGTGCGGGCTCACCATCAGTCGGGCGCGACCACCACGACCGCCGCGGTGAACGTGAACGTCCCGGCGCCGAAGACCTTCGTGCCCCTCACCCCGCAGCGGGTGATGGACACGCGCGCGGGGCTGGGCGTGCCGAAGGCCAAGGTCGGAGCGGCGGGTGTGGTGACCCTTCAGGTGACCGGCACCAACGGAGTGCCGTCCACCGGCGTGGGGGCCGTGGTGCTGAACGTGACCGCCACCACCTCGACCGCCGTGTCCTACATCTCCGTGTACCCGGACGGGACGACCCGCACGAGTGCGTCGAACCTGAACGTGGTGGAGGGCCTGACGGTTCCGAACCTGGTGATCGTGCCGGTGGTGAACGGCAAGGTGGACTTCTACAACAACGCGGGCTCCGTCAATCTGATCGCGGACATCACCGGCTACTTCAGCACCGGTGGTGAGGGCTCCACGCACGTCAACCTCGGTCCGAAGCGGGTGATGGACACGCGTGAGGGTCTGGGTGTGCCGAAGGCCCAGGTCGGTCCGGCCGGTGTGGTGACCCTTCAGGTCGCGGGCGTCAACGGTGTTCCGGCGACGGGTGTCACGGCCGTGGTGCTGAACGTGACGGCGACGCACGTGTCGGCGACGAGTTTCGTGTCGGTCTACCCGGACGGGACGACCCGCACGAGTGCGTCGAACCTGAACGTGGTGAAGGGGCAGACGGTTCCGAACCTGGTGATCGTGCCGGTGGTGAACGGCAAGGTGAGCTTCTACAACAACGCGGGCTCCGTCGACCTGATCGCGGACATCACCGGCTACTTCAGCACCGGTGGTGAGGGCTCCACGCACGTCAACCTCGGTCCGAAGCGGGTGATGGACACGCGTGAGGGTCTGGGTGTGCCGAAGGCCCAGGTCGGTCCGGCCGGTGTGGTGACCCTTCAGGTCGCGGGCGTCAACGGTGTTCCGGCGACGGGTGTCACGGCCGTGGTGCTGAACGTGACGGCGACGCACGTGTCGGCGACGAGTTTCGTGTCGGTCTACCCGGACGGGACGACCCGCACGAGTGCGTCGAACCTGAACGTGGTGAAGGGGCAGACGGTTCCGAACCTGGTGATCGTGCCGGTGGTGAACGGCAAGGTGAGCTTCTACAACAACGCGGGCACCGTCGACCTGATCGCGGACGTCACCGGCTACTTCCGCAAGTGACCTGAGCCGGAAGCGCCGACGACGGGAGGGGCGGGTGGCGGCGAGCGGTCTTCGCCGTCACCCGTCGCTCCCGTCGTGCGTCGCGCCGGTGGGGGCGAGCGGTGTGCCGTCGCTCGTACGCTGGTGGCATGAGTGACATGTACGCGGTGGACTTCTGCCTGGACCTCAAGGACTCCGTGCCCATCCCGGTGCTGACCGATCTGCAGTGGCACCTCGGTGTACGGGCGGACGGCGCCGAGTACGGCGAGTCCGGGGCCGCCGGGGCGTATCCCCTGCTGGCGGGCCGGGGTCCAGCGGCCCGGGTCGGGGGCGTGCTGGTGGGCGAGCTGGTGCGGACGCCCGCCGGGTGGTCGCTCACCACGCGTCAGGAGGTGCACGCCGAGTCGCTGCCCGACCTGGAATCCCTGGCCGAGCGGCTCGCCCGGCACTCCCGCACCGAAGGGGCCGTCGGCACCCTCCGCTTCTACGAGGACGACCTCCCCGTCCTTCTGGTCAACCGATCCGGGCTCCTGGTGAAGGTGCCCCTCGCCGTCGCGGAGCCCGCGCCGGTGGGGGAGCCGGGGTAAGCCGGAGTAGGTCGGAGCAGGGCGGGCGGGCCGGAGCAGGGCGGAGACGAGGCCGGGCGCGCCCGGCCAGGGCCGGCTCACGTCAGCCGCAGGGCGAACCACAGCTCCGTCCGCACGTCCATGTCGTCCAGGTCCGTGCCCAGCAGCTCCGCACAGCGCCCGACGCGCTGGCGGACCGTGTTGCGGTGGATCTTGAGGGCCACCGCCGTGCGGTCCCAGCTGCCGTGCAGCGACAGCCAGCAACGCAGGGTCTCCCGCAGAGTCGCCGACAGCGGGGCGAGCAGGGTACGGGCGTGGGCCTCGGCGGCCTCGCCGGTCAGCAAGTCGGTCAGGCCCCGATCCGCGCGGTGGAGCAGCAGCGGTGTGCGGGTCGCCTCCGCCCGGGCCAGCGCCCGGGACGCCCGGGTGTCCGCCGCCGCGAGCCCGTCGAGCGGTACGGGGTCGGAGGCGCCGAGCACCCAGCCGGGCTGTGGGGTGAGCCGGGCGGTGTCCGTGAGCAGCACGCGCACCGGCTCGTCCGGTCGGCGGCCCGTGTCGACAAGGGCCGAACCGAGGGAGGCCCCGAGGGTGCCCGCGGTGAGCGGGGCGGTGCCACCGCTCCTCGTGCGGCGGGCGTGCACCACGGTCCACGGGCCGTCCGAACCGAGCAGCGGCGCCACCTCCCCGGGGGCCGCGCCGAGCAGCATCCGTACCAGCGCGGCCGAACGGTCCGCCGAGCCCGCGCCCTGGTGCGGGGCGGCCAGCAGCGAGAGCAGGACGACGGCCATGCCCGCCACCGTGTGGTCCCCGGGCTCGCGGGGGCCGGTGGCGAGGGCGAGCACCAGACCGTGCCCGCCGCCCAGCGCGTACGCCGACAGCTGGGTGCCGTCCACCGTCTCGGTGGCGGACGCGGGAGCGGCCCGCCGCTCCTGCGGGGCGACCACCCGGGCCAGCCGGGAGAGCGCGGTGCGCACCGCCGGGGCGGTACGGGCGCCCGCCGTGTGGATCTCGCCGCCCTCGGGGCTCAGCAGCACCGCGTACCCGCCCAGCTGGGCCGCCAACTGGTGGAGCACCGCGGGTACCGGGTCGGGGCGGGCCGCCGCCGACGCGAGGGCCTGCTGGGCGCGGGCCGTCCGGCGCAGTTCCTGATGGCGGGCGTCCGCCATCAGCTGCCACACCGCCCGGGCGACCGAGGTGAACGTGGTCTCCGGCGGCACCTCGAGGAGCGGCAGCCCGTGCCGCTCGCACGCCTCCGCCAGCCCCGGCGGCACGGACTCGTGCACCGGCCGTACCCCGAAGCCCAGCGCCGCCGCGCCCGCCTCCACCACCCGCGAGACGTACCACTCCGGGTCGGTCAGCAGCACGCCCGCGCTGAGCAGCAGCTCGCCGCCGAGGAGATAGGGGTACGGGTCGGCCATCTCCGAGGTGTGCACCCAGAGCAGCTCCGCCTGTTCCGGGCCGGCGATCCGGCGCAGCCCCAGCTCCTCGCGGGCCAGCAGCGCGCCCAGGGAGACGGGCGGCGTGGGCGGCCCGGCGGGGCTGGCGGGGGTGGCGGGTCCGCCGGGGGAGGTCGAGGAGGACGCTCCGGCTGGTCCGGCTGGTCCGGCTGGTTCAGGGGCCGGGGAGGGGCCTGCGGGGGAGTCCGGCATGGATGGTTGCTCCATCGTGTACGTCGAGGATGGAGGAAACGTACACTTCAGCGCCGCCTACCGGCCACCTACCGTCATCAGGGCGCACGAGACGTACGAGACGCATAAGTCCTCACGGGGCGGACACGTGGTGCCGGGGACACCTGTCGCCGGGGAGCCGGGGACGCCGGGGACCGACCATCCGTGTCGGAGCGCCGGAGACCGCGCAGGGCTCCGGGCTACCCCGCCTCCGGAGGCTCCGGGTTTCCGGGGCCTCAGGGATCCCGGGCCTCGGGTTTCCGGGGCCTCCGGGCTTCCGGAAGGCGCCCCGACCCCGCCGCCCGGCGTGGGCGCGTCGCGGAACGAGCGGAACGACCCGGCGTGCGCGCCCGACCGACTGAGATGGAGGGACGCCCATGGCTGTCGACTACGCGGTGATCGTGGTCTATCTGGCCGGCATGCTCGCCATGGGCTGGTGGGGCATGCGCCGCGCCAAGTCCAAGAGCGATTTCCTGGTGGCCGGGCGCAGGCTCGGCCCCTGGATGTACTCCGGCACCATGGCTGCCATCGTCCTCGGCGGCGCCTCCACCATCGGCGGCGTCGGCCTGGGCTACCAGTACGGGCTCTCCGGGGCGTGGATGGTCGTCACCATCGGCCTCGGCCTGCTCGCCCTGTCGGTGTTCTTCTCCGCGCGGATCGCCCGGCTGAAGGTCTACACCGTCTCCGAGATGCTCGACCTCCGCTACGGCGGCCGGGCCGGGATCATCTCCGGCGTGGTCATGTGGGCGTACACCCTCATGCTCGCCGTCACCTCGACCATCGCCTACGCCACGATCTTCGACGTCATCTTCGACCTCGACCGGACCGTGGCCATCGTGCTCGGCGGGGCGATCGTCGTCGCCTACTCGACGCTCGGCGGCATGTGGTCGATCACGATCACGGACATGGTGCAGTTCGTCGTCAAGACGATCGGCGTGCTCCTCCTGCTGCTGCCCATCGCGGTCGTGAAGGCGGGCGGGTTCAGCGAGATGAAGGCCAAGCTGCCCACGGAGTACTTCGACCCGCTCGGCATCGGCGGCGAAACGATCTTCACCTATGTGCTGATCTACACCTTCGGCATGCTGATCGGCCAGGACATCTGGCAGCGCGTGTTCACCGCGCGCAGCGACCGCACGGCCCGCTGGGGCGGCACCGTCGCGGGCACCTACTGCCTCGTCTACGCCGTCGCCGGAGCGGTCATCGGCACCGCCGCGAAGGTGATGTACCCGAAGCTGCCGAGCGCCGACTCCGCGTTCGCCACCATCGTCAAGGACGAGCTGCCGGTCGGTGTGCGCGGGCTCGTGCTGGCCGCCGCCCTCGCCGCCGTGATGTCCACCTCCTCCGGCGCGCTGATCGCCTGTGCCACCGTCGCCAACAACGACATCTGGTCCCGGCTGCGCGGCGTGATCGGCCGAGGAGCGGGAGTCCCGGGCGCCACGGAGGCAGCAGGCGCCGGCGGGACAGGGGCCGGCGGAACATCGGCCGACGGGGCTGCGGCCGACGGAGCCGCCGACGGCGGCGGGCACGACGAGGTGCGGGGCAACCGCGCGTTCATCCTCATCATGGGTGTCGCCGTCATCCTCATCGCCATCGCCCTCAACGACGTCGTGGAAGCCCTCACCGTCGCGTACAACCTCCTCGTGGCCGGACTCCTCGTGCCGATCCTCGGCGGACTGCTCTGGCGCCGGGGCACGGCGGCCGGGGCGCTGGCCGCGGTCGGCGTCGGCGGGGTAGCGGTCGTCGTCCTGATGGTGGTGTACGGCATCCTTGCCAATGAACCCGTCTACTACGGACTGCTCCTCTCGCTCGCCGTGTACGTCGTCGTCTCGCTGGCCACCGAGCCCACCGACCCCGCCGTGCTCAGCGCCTGGCGGGAACGCCTGGCCGGACGCGACGGGCACGAAGGGGGCCGCGACGGGGACACCTCCGCCGCCGGCGGCTCCGCCCAGGAGCCGGCCACCGTGTAGACCGACCGCGCAGACCGACCGCGCAGACCACCCGAGCCGGACCCCTCGACCGTGCTCCCGCGGCCGACCGCCCCCACGGTCGCCCACGGGAGACCGGGTACGACCGGCCGACCCACGGCCGCCACCGGTTCAGTCCCACCGGTGGCGGCCACCGCCCACCCGGTGCGGAGGCTCCCGCGAACCTCCGCACCCGGGCGGGCCACCGCCCACCCGGTGCGGAGGCTCCGGAACCTCCGCACCCCCGCCCCCACCCCGGAACACCCCGGAACACCCCGAACGACCCGAAGGAAGGCCCTCCATGAGCAGCAGCGAAACGCCTCGCGGCCCCATCGACTCCTCCCGTGTGCCCCGGTACGCCGGTCCCGCGACGTTCGCCCGGCTGCCCCGGCTCGACGAGGTCGGCACCACCGACGTCGCCGTCGTCGGCGTGCCCTTCGACACCGGTGTCTCCTACCGCCCCGGCGCCCGCTTCGGCGGCAACGCGATCCGCGAGGCCTCGCGCCTCCTGCGCCCCTACAACCCGGCCCAGGACGCCTCGCCGTTCGCGCTGGCACAGGTCGCCGACGCCGGTGACATCGCGGCCAACCCGTTCAACATCAACGAGGCGGTCGAGACGATCGAGGCCGCCGCCGACGACCTGCTCTCCACCGGCGCCCGGCTGATGACCCTCGGCGGCGACCACACCATCGCCCTGCCGCTGCTGCGTTCCGTCGCCAAGAAGCACGGCCCGGTCGCCCTCCTCCACTTCGACGCCCACCTGGACACCTGGGACACCTACTTCGGCGCCGAGTACACCCACGGCACCCCGTTCCGCCGGGCCGTCGAAGAGGGCATCCTCGACACCTCCGCCCTCTCGCACGTCGGCACCCGCGGCCCGCTCTACGGCAAGCAGGACCTCACCGACGACGCCAAGCTCGGCTTCGGCATCGTCACCTCCGCCGACGTGATGCGGCGCGGCGTGGACGAGATCACCGACCAGCTCCGCCAGCGCATCGGTGACCGGCCGCTCTACATCTCCATCGACATCGACGTGCTCGACCCGGCCCACGCGCCCGGTACCGGCACCCCCGAGGCCGGTGGCCTCACCTCCCGCGAACTCCTCGAAATCGTGCGTGGCCTCTCCTCCTGCCACCTCGTCTCCGCCGACCTGGTCGAGGTGGCCCCCGCGTACGACCACGCGGAGATCACCGCCGTCGCCGCCTCGCACACCGCGTACGAGCTGACGACGATCATGTCCCGCCAGATCGCCGCGGCGCGTACGAAGTGAGCCACGACCACGACGACCGGCCCCGCCTCACCGAGGCCCAGGCCGAAGCCGCACTCAACCCGCCGCCCGGCCGCAACGGCGGTGACCTCGTCGTCGAGTCCCTCCAGGGCCTCGGCGCGACCACCGTCTTCGGCCTGCCCGGCCAGCACGCGCTCGGCATGTTCGACGCCCTGCGCCGCTCCTCCCTCTCGTACGTCGGACTCCGCGTCGAGAACAACGCGGGCTTCGCGGCCGACGCCTACGGCCGCATCACCGGAGAGGTCGCCCCGCTGCTCCTCTCCACCGGCCCCGGCGCGCTGACCTCGCTCGCCGCCCTCCAGGAGGCGGCAGCCGCCTCCGCGCCGGTCCTCGCGATCTCCAGCCAGATCCCGACCGCCGGCCTCGGCGGCGGCCGGCACGGCTACCTCCACGAGCTGCGCGACCAGAAGGCCTCCTTCCGCGACGTGGTGAAGTCCGTCCACACCGTGCGGACCGCCTCACAGATCCCCTCCGCCATCGCCGCCGCCTGGGAGTCGGCCCTCACCGCCCCGCACGGGCCGGTCTGGATCGAGATCCCGCAGGACGTGCTGCTCGCCGAGACCACGCTGCCGCCGGTCTCCGCGATGGACGCCACCCCGCGCGAGCTCTACCCCCGCCCCGAGCTGACGCTCACCGCCGCCCGGCTGCTCTCCCGCGCCGAACGCCCCGCGATCATCGCGGGCGGTGGGGTCGTCCGCTCCGACGCGAGCGGCAAGCTGCTCGCCCTCGCCGAGAAGCTGGACGCCCCGGTCGTCACCACCTTCGGCGGCAAGGGCGCCTTCCCCTGGGAGCACCCCCTCTCGCTCCAGTCCTGGCTGGAGGACCGGCACACCACCGACTTCCTGGAGTCCGCCGACGTCCTCCTCGTCATCGGCTCCGGACTCGGCGAGCTCTCCTCGAACTACCACACCTTCAGCCCCCGGGGCCGGGTCATCCAGATCGAGGCCGACGCCGGGAAGCTGGAGTCCAACCACCCCGCCCTCGGCATCCACTCGGACGCCCGCGAGGCCCTCGCCGACCTCCTGGAAGCGGTCGAGACCCGCGAGGACCCCGCCGCGGCGATGCGCGTCCGGACCCTGCTGGAGCAGGTCCGGGCCCGCATCGAGGCCCAGGACCTCACCCTGGAGCAGCGCGTCCTGGCCTCCGTCCGCGAGGCGCTCCCGGACACCGCGCCCAGCTTCTGGGACATGACGATCCTGGCCTACTGGGCCTGGTCCGCCTTCGACGCCCGCCACCCCAACACCATGCACTCCGCCCAAGGCGCCGGCGGTCTCGGCTACGCCTTCCCTGCGGCCCTCGGAGCGGCCGCCGCCGACCCGACCCGGCCGGTACTCGCGGTCTCCGGCGACGGCGGCTCGATGTACTCCATCGCCGAGCTCGCCACCGCCCGCCAGTACGACCTCCCGGTCACCTGGCTGATCGTCGACGACGGCGGCTACGGCATCCTGCGCGAGTACATGACGGGCGCCTTCGGCGAGGCCACCGCCACCGAGCTGGCCCGCCCGGACTTCGTCGCTCTCGCCGAGTCCTTCGGCGTCCCGGCCGTCCGCACCTCACCGGACGCCCTCGCCGCCGACCTGGCGAAGGCACTAGCCGAGCCCGGCCCCTCCGTGGTCGTGCTCCCGGCACTGCTCAGGATGTTCGCCCCGACGCATCTGTAGCCGGAGGCGCCCGGACGGAGGCCGCCGACCCGGGCGACCAGGGCCACCGACCAGGAGGGCCGCCCGGAAGGCAGCCCCGGAAGGCAGCCCCGGACGGCAGCCCCGGGCGGGGGAGGAGAGGGAGACCGGCGTGCGCGAGTTCAGCGCAGGCGCAGGCTGGTCTCCTTCTTGATGAGCGCTATCTGGTCCTCGCGGCCCTGGAGGAATTCGCCGGGCGCCTCGCCCTCCAGACGGCCGGGGAAGTCGTTCTTCAACGGCATGGCATCCCGCAGCATGCCGAAGACCTTGTCCACCTCGCCGACCGGATGCCTGAGTCGCGCCTCGATGTAGTGCTTGCCCACCTCGGACATGGCGATCCGCAGATTGGTCATGGGCGTTACGGAGGTGTCGATGCGGTAGCCCTCCCCGGACAGCTTCCAACCGCCGCCCGGACGCAGAGCCTGCAGCACCTCGATCACCGCGTACACCTGACCGCAGCGGTACGCCTCGCTCCTCGGCTTCTCCTCGCTCATGGAGTCCCCCTCCCCCTCGGTCGCGGCCTCCGGCTCCCGAAGACCCGACAACTCCCGAAGACCCGACATTCCTGACTCCGCCCCTCCGGCAGAGCCGCTCGCCGACTTGATTACCCACCGTAGTCGGCGATCGAACGTGCGTAGGGGGCCGAACCCCGACTTCAGCCGATCGGGTGATTTACCTCGGGACCATTGACTGGCATTTGTTGCGGCGGGATGAAATCCGCAGCCCAGCGCGTTGGTGCGTTGCGGAAGATCAGAGGGAGTGGCGTCACGCGACAGCACGTTCGCAGGCGGCAGCAGGGCGATCGGGAGGCATCCGTGGCGGGCGCAGAACAACAGGGATCGGGAGAACCGGGCCCCGGCGAACGGACCCCCGGACAACCGGCGGTCACCGGACAACCGGCGCCGACCGAGCAGACCCCCGACCAATCAGGGCGCCCCGCCCCCCAGCCTCAGGCCTCCCAGCCCCAGGCCTCCCAGTCCCAAGCCCCCCAGCCCCCCCAAGGCTGGGCCCGCCGCCTCACCGGCTACGCCTGGCGCTACCGCCGCGACGTGATCCTGGCGCTCGGCGCCTCCCTCGCCGGGATGGCGGTGATGGCGCTGGTCCCGCTGATCACCAAGGTGATCATCGATGACGTCGTCACCACGCACACCCGCTCACTCGCCGTCTGGACCGGCCTGCTGATAGGGGCGGCGGTCGTCATCTACGTCACCGCGTTCGTCCGCCGCTACTACGGCGGCCGGCTCGCCCTCGACGTACAGCACGACCTCCGTACCGAGATGTACGCGACGATCACCAAGCTCGACGGCAGACGCCAGGACGAGCTGTCGACGGGCCAGGTCGTCGGCCGGGCCACCAGCGACCTGCAGCTCATCCAGAGCCTGCTCTTCATGCTCCCGATGACCATCGGGAACGTCCTGCTCTTCCTCGTCTCCCTGGTGATCATGGCGTGGCTCTCGCCGGTGCTGACCCTGGTCGCCGTCGCCGTCGCGCCCGCGATCTGGTTCATCGCCCGCCGCTCCCGGGCCCGCCTCTTCCCCGCCACCTGGTACGCCCAGAGCCAGGCCGCCGCCGTTGCCGGGGTGGTCGACGGGGCCGTCTCCGGGGTCCGGGTCGTCAAGGGGTTCGGCCAGGAGGAGCAGGAGACCGGGAAGCTCCGCGAGGTGGGCCGCCGGCTCTTCGCCGGCCGCATGCGCACCATCCGGCTGAACGCCCGCTACACCCCCGCGCTCCAGGCCGTGCCCGCGCTCGGGCAGGTCGCGATGCTGGCGCTGGGCGGCTGGCTGGCGACCCGGGGCCAGATCACCCTCGGCACGTTCGTCGCGTTCTCCTCGTACCTCGCACAGCTCGTCGGGCCGGTCCGGATGCTCGCCGTGGTCCTCACCGTGGGCCAGCAGGCCCGCGCCGGTGTGGACCGGGTGCTGGAGCTGATCGACACCGAGCCGACGTTCGCCGACGGCACCAAGGAGCTGCCGGCCGACGCGCCGGCCGGTGTCGAGTTCGACGACGTGAGTTTCGGCTACGGCACGCCCCCGGGAGCCCCCGCCGCGGACCCCGGCCTCGGCGCGGACACAGCTCGCACGGCCCACACCGAGGACGCCGAGGAGACCCACTACCGCCCCGTCCTCAAGGGCTTCTCCCTCTCCATCGCCCCCGGCGAGACCGTCGCCCTGGTCGGCGCGTCCGGCAGCGGCAAGTCCACCGTCTCCATGCTGCTGCCGCGCTTCTACGACGTGACGCACGGCGCCGTCCTCGTCGGCGGCCACGACGTCCGCGAGCTGACCCTCGGCTCCCTGCGCGCCGCCATCGGGCTGGTCCCCGAGGACAGCTTCCTTTTCTCCGAGAGCGTCGGCGCCAACATCGCCTACGGGCGCCCCGACGCCACCCAGGAGCAGATCGAGGCGGCCGCCCGCGCCGCGCAGGCGGACCGGTTCATCGCCGACCTGCCGAAGGGGTACGACACCAAGGTCGGCGAGCACGGCCTCACCCTCTCCGGCGGGCAGCGCCAGCGCGTCGCCCTGGCCCGCGCGATCCTCACCGATCCCCGGCTGCTCGTCCTGGACGACGCCACCTCGGCCGTGGACGCCCGCGTCGAGCACGAGATCCACGAGACCCTGCGGCAGGTGATGGCGGGCCGCACCACGCTCCTCATCGCCCACCGCCGCTCGACTCTCGGCCTCGCCGACCGCATCGCCGTCCTGGACGACGGGCACCTCTCCGACGTCGGCACCCACGAGGAGCTGGAGCGGCGCTCCGCGCTCTACCGCCGGCTGCTCACCGACCCGGACGAGCTGGGCGGCACCTCGCCCGGTCACCGGCCGGCGCGGATTCCGCCCCTGGAGGACGACCGGACGCTCCAGGAGGAGATGGAGGCCGAGTTCGACACCGAGCGCGGCATCACCCCGGCGCTCTGGATCCGCAAGGAGCAGGAGCGCGACCGGGCCACCGCCGGAATGCCCGCCACTCCGGAGCTGCTCGCCCAGGTGGAGGCGCTGCCGCCCGCGACGGACGTCCCGGACATCGACGAGGACCGGGCCGTCCGCCCGGAGGGCTCGTACGGGCTGCGCAGGCTGCTGCACGGGTTCGGGGCGGTGCTGCTGGTCAGCCTGGCGCTGGTGGCCGTGGACGCCGGGATGGGCCTGCTGCTGCCGGTACTGATCCGGCACGGCATCGACTCGGGCGTCACGCAGATGTCGACCGGCGCGATCTGGACGGCCTCGCTCCTCGCACTGGCCGCCGTCGTCGTGCAGTGGGCGGCGCAGATCGGGGAGACCCGCAAGACCGGCCGGACCGGTGAGCGGGTGCTGTACTCGCTGCGGCTCAAGATCTTCTCGCAGCTCCAGCGGCTCGGCCTCGACTACTACGAGCGCGAGCTGACCGGCCGGATCATGACGCGGATGACGACCGACGTCGACGCGTTGTCGTCGTTCCTGCAGACCGGTCTGGTCACCGCGTTCGTCTCCGCCGTCACCTTCTTCGGGATCATGGCGGTCCTGCTCGTCCTGGACGTGCAGCTGGCCCTCGTCGTCTTCGCCACGCTGCCGTTCCTGATCGTCGGGACCGCCGTGTTCCGCCGCAAGAGCGTCGCGGCGTACCAGCTCGCCCGCGAGCGGATCGGCGCCGTCAACGCCGACCTCCAGGAGTCCGTCTCCGGGCTGCGGATCGTGCAGGCGTTCAACCGGGAGCGGGACGGCGCGGCGCGGTTCGCGGAGCGCTCCACCCACTACCGGCAGGCGCGGGTGCGCGGCCAGTGGCTGATCTCGGTGTACTTCCCGTTCGTCCAGCTGCTCTCCTCCGTCGCCTCGGCCGCCGTGCTGATCGTCGGAGCGGGCCGGGTCGACGACGGGACGCTGATGGTCGGCGCGCTCGTCGCGTACCTCCTCTACATCGACCTGTTCTTCGCCCCCGTGCAGCAGCTCTCCCAGGTCTTCGACGGCTACCAGCAGGCCACCGTCTCCCTCGGCCGCATCCAGGAGCTGCTGCGGGAGCCGACCTCCACCGCCGACCCCGACGCGCCGGTGGAGCTGGCCGAGCTGCGCGGCGACATCGCGTTCGAGGACGTCTCCTTCGCGTACGGGGACGAGGAGGAAGCCCTCACCGGCATCGACCTGCGCATTCCGGCAGGGCAGACCGTGGCGTTCGTCGGCGAGACGGGTGCGGGCAAGTCCACGCTGGTCAAGCTGGTCGCCCGGTTCTACGACCCGACGTCCGGCCGGGTCACCGCGGACGGCACCGATCTGCGGAAGCTCGACATGACGGCGTACCGCCACCACCTCGGGGTCGTCCCGCAGGAGTCGTACCTCTTCCCGGGTACGGTCCGCGACGCCATCGCGTACGGCATCCCGGACGCCTCCGACGCCCGGGTGGAGGCGGCGGCCCGGTCGGTCGGCGCGCACGACATGATCGCGACGCTGGACGGCGGTTATCTGCACGAGGTCGCCGAGCGGGGCCGCAACCTCTCCGCCGGGCAGCGCCAGCTCATCGCGCTGGCCCGCGCCGAGCTGGTCGACCCCGACGTGCTGCTGCTCGACGAGGCCACCGCCTCCCTGGACCTGGCCAGTGAGGCCCTGGTCAACCAGGCCACCGACCGGCTCACCGGGCGCCGCACCACGCTGGTGGTCGCCCACCGGCTGACCACGGCGGCGCGCGCGGACCGGGTCGTGGTGATGGAGCACGGCCGGGTGGTGGAGGACGGTTCGCACGACGAACTCCTCGCCCTCCAGGGCCGGTACGCCAGGCTGTGGCGCACCTTCATAGGGGAGGACGAACCCGCCGCCGTGTGAGCGGCGCCCCGGCGCCGCACGCTGCGAGCGGCGCGCCGGGGCAACCGGGTCCGGCGCGGTGCGAGCGGCGCCGCGCCCGGGGCAACTGGGTCTGGCGTGGTGCGTGTTGCTCCCGCTAGGTTCACGGCCAATGTCGTGAACCCAGGGGAGTGCGTATGCGTAAGACGCTCAGAGGTGCTCTGTCGCTCGCGTTGCTGATCGGCACGGTCGGTGCGACAGGCGCTTCGGCCGGAGCGGCCACCGCCGCGCAGCCGGCCGTGGAGCAGGCGGGAGCGAACTCCGCGACGGCGACGGCGACGGCGACCGCGGACGCCGCTGACATCAAGGACCGCATTCTCGCCATTCCGGGCATGAGCCTGATCGAGGAGAAGCCAGTCACGGGTTACCGCTACTTCGTCCTCAACTACACGCAGCCGATCGACCACCGCCACCCGTCCAAGGGAACGTTCCAGCAGCGGATCACCCTGCTGCACAAGGACACGTCGCGGCCCACGGTCTTCTACACCGGCGGCTACAACGTCTCCACCTCGGCGAGCCGCAGCGAGCCCACCCGGATCGTCGACGGCAACCAGGTCTCGCTGGAGTACCGGTTCTTCACCCCGTCGCGCCCCCAGCCCGCCGACTGGTCCAAGCTCGACATCTGGCAGGCGGCCAGTGACCAGCACCGGGTGTTCACCGCGCTGAAGAAGATCTACAGCGAGAACTGGCTGGCCACCGGCGGCTCCAAGGGCGGCATGACCGCGACCTACTACGAGCGCTACTACCCGAAGGACATGGACGGCGTCGTCGCCTACGTCGCGCCGAACGACGTGGTGAACGACGAGGACTCCGCGTACGACCGCTTCTTCCGGACGGTCGGTACGAAGGAGTGCCGCGACAAGCTGAGCGGAGTCCAGCGCGAGGCTCTGATCCGGCGTGCGCCCCTGGAGGAGAAGTACGCGGCGTACGCGGCGGGGAACGGCTACACCTTCACCACCGTGGGCACCCTGGACAAGGCGTACGAGGCCGTCGTCATGGACTACGTCTGGGCGTTCTGGCAGTACAGCAAGGTCGCCGACTGCGCCTCCCTCCCGGCCGACGCGAAGACCGCCACCGACCAGGAGATCTGGGACTCGGTCGACACCATCTCGGGTTTCTCCGCCTACGCCGACCAGGGCCTGGAGACGTACACGCCGTACTACTACCAGGCCGGTACCCAGCTCGGTTCGCCCGACATCACGCAGCCCTGGCTCGGCAGGCTGAGCCGGTACGGCTACCAGCCGCCGCGCAACTTCGTGCCGCGCTCCATCCCGATGACCTTCCAGAAGGGCGTCATGCGGGACGTGGACTCCTGGGTCACCCACCACGCCACCCGGATGATGTACGTCTACGGGCAGAACGACCCGTGGGGCGCCGAGCGGTTCGCCCCCGGCAAGGGCTCCCGCGACAGCTACGTCTACACCCAGCCCGGCGGCAACCACGGCTCCAACGTGGCGGGCCTGGTGGCCGACGAGAGCGCGGCGGCCACCGCGACCATCCTGCGCTGGGCCGGCGTCACCCCGGCCGCCGTCGCCGCCGACCCCGCGAAGGCGGTGCCGCTGGCGACGTACGACACCCGCCTCGACAAGCAGGACGCCCAGTTGGACCGGCACCGCACCCTGCACCCCTGACCCACCTGGTCCCCCGCAACACGACCCGGCGCGCGCCCGCTTGCACAGCGGGCGCGCGCCGGGCGCGTTTCCGGGACGGGGCCCGGTCGGTGCTCAGTGCTCCCGTACCCGGCGTTCCCGTACTCGGCGTTCCCGTACTCGGCACTCCAGCGCTCAGCACTCCAGTGCTCAGTACTCCAGGCCGTAGCCCACCGGGTACAGCACCTGCGACGGGTCGTCCGCGCGCGGCACCGGGACGGGCAGCCGCCCGCCCGGTTCGGCGTGGCCCGCGATCACCCGGGCCGCGGCGCGCAGTTCGACGTCGGTCCAGGAGTACGCCGCGAGGCTCGCCGCGTACCCCGTACCCGCCAACTGCGCGATGTCGTACGGGTTGCGGATGGCCAGCGCGACGACCGGGACCCCGGTCGCGGCGAGGGCGCTCACCAGGGTGCGCTGGGAGTTGGTCGCCGTCACGTTGTACGTGCCGACCACCACCGCGTCCTTGCCCGCCGCGGCCGCGACCGCCTCGGCGATCTTCGCCGCGGTCGGCGCCGTACCGGTGGACAGGGCCGTCGCCGTGTGGCCGAGCGCGGTGAACTCCGCGGCCAGCGTGGTGGTCGGCGGACCGGTCGTACCCGACGGGGAGGCCGGGTCCGCGCCCACCACAAGGATGCTGCGGTGGCTGCGCCGGGAGAGCGGCAGCAGTCCGGTGGGGTTGGCGAGGAGCGTGGTGGTGTGCTCGGCGATCCGGTCGGCGGCGGCCAGGTGCGCCCGGGTGCCGACGACCTTGTCCACCTGGGAGTCCTTGACGAACGGGTCCTGGAAGAGGCCGAGTCCCGCCTTCAGCCGCACGATCCGCAGAACCGATTCATCAATGCGGTCCTCGGTGAGCTCACCGCTCCGTACGGCGGCCAGCACCGCGTTCCACGCGACGTCCAGGGTCGGCGGGTTGAGCAGCTGGTCGACGCCCGCCTTCAGCGCGAGCACGGGGACGCGCTCGTCGCCGTACTTGGTGCGCACGCCCTCCATGCCGAGGGCGTCCGTCACCACGACCCCGTCGTAGCCGAGTTCCTCGCGCAGGATGCCCGTCAGGATGGGCCGGGACAGGGTCGCCGGGTCCTCGGACGGGTCGAGCGCGGGGACCACGATGTGCGCGGTCATGATCGAGTCGATGCCGGCCGCGACGGCCGCCCGGAACGGCGGGGCGTCCAGCTCCGCCCACTGCTCGCGGGTGTGGGTGATGACGGGCAGCCCGGTGTGGCTGTCGGTGCTGGTGTCGCCGTGGCCCGGGAAGTGCTTGGCCGTCGAGGCGATTCCGGCGCCCTGGTACCCCTTCACCTGCGCGGCGACCATCCCCGCCACGGAGTCCGGGTCGGAGCCGAAGGAGCGTACGCCGATGACCGGGTTGGCCGGATTGACGTTGACGTCGGCGTCGGGCGCGTAGTTCTGGTTGATGCCGAGGGCCGCCAGCTCGGTGCCCGCGATCCGGGCGGCCCGGCGGGCGTCGGCGCGCGAACCGCCCGCGCCCAGCGCCATCGCGCCCGGCAGCAGGGTGGCCGGTTCGCCGACCCGGCAGACGATGCCGTGCTCCTGGTCGGTGGAGATCAGCAGCGGCACCTTCGACGGACCGGCGAGCCCGGCCCGCTGGATGCCGTTGGAGAGCGCGGCGATCTGGTGCGGGTCACGGGTGTTGTGCGCCCAGGTGAAGTAGATGATCCCGCCGACGTGGTACTTGGCGATCATCTCGGCGGCCGTACGGACCCCGATCTCGGCGAGGTTGGCGTCGATGTCCGCCTGGTCCGGCTCGGTGGCGGAGTGGCCGTACACCCGCATCACGAAGAGCTGGCCGACCTTCTCCTCAAGGCTCATGCCGGCGACGAGCCGCCGGAGCCGTTCCGCGGGGACGTGGCGGGAGTCCGCCCGGCCGGAGTCCGCCGAGCCCGAGTCCGCCGAGCCCGTCCGGTCCGTCGCCGCGGCGGCGGCGCCCGGAATGGCGACGGTGCCGGTGGCCGCGGCCGCGGCGGTGGCCGCCGCCGCGGCGAGGAGGGTGCGTCTGGAGGTGCGGTGGTGCACGTGAGCCCCTTCCGGTACTGAAAGAAACTTCCAAGAAGGTACGGATATATGGAAAGTAACTTCCGGTCAAGGCCCTCGCCCGGCCGCGCTGCCACCCCGCCGGACGATTGGGGGCAAACGAACCAGGAGCCCGCGCCCGCGCCTCTCCGGCCGGCCCGATCTCCCTCCCGTGCCTCTCCGGCCGGTCCGATCGCCCGCCCGTGCCTCTCAGGTCAGCCCGATCGCCCGCCCGTGCGCCAGCAGCCCCGCCACCGCCGCCGTGATCGCCGGGCGCCGGGCCGCCCCCGCCCGCCAGAGCGCGTACAGCCTGCGTACCGGTACGGGGTCGAGCCGCACCGCCACCACGCCGTCCGGCAGTGGCCCCCGGCCGAGGCGCGGGATCATCGCGACCCCCAGCCCGGCGGCGACCAGGGCGAGCTGGGTGTGGTTCTCCTCCGCCTGGTGCCGGATGTCGGGCTCGTACCCCGCCGCCCGCAGCGTCCGGAGCAGCCAGTCGTGGCAGACCGTGCCGGGCGGCTGGCAGATCCACCGCTCCCGCGCCAGCTCCTCGCGGAGCACCGCGTCCCGCCCCGCCAGCACGTGCCCCCGGGGCACCAGCAGATCGCACCGGTCGTCGCCGATCACCGCCTGCTCCAGCCCCTCCGGCGCGGGCAGCGGCGCGATGTCCCAGTCGTGCGCGACGGCCAGATCGACCACGCCCTTGGCCACCAGGTCCACCGACAGATGCGGGTCCACCTCCGTCAACCGGGGCTCCAGCGCGGGATGGTCGCGCTCCAGGCCGGCCAGCACGCCCGGCAGCAGCCCGCGCGCGGCGGAGGCGAAGGCGCCGATCGACAGTTGCCCCGTCGGTAGCCCCCGGCGCTCCTCCAACGTGGTCTGCGCCCGCTCCATGATGGTCAGCAACTCCTGTGCCGCAGAAGCGAGATGGAGGGCCTCCTCGGTCAGTGCGATCCCGCGCCCGCGCCGCTCCAGCAGGGTCGTCCGGGTCTCCCGCTCCAGCTTGGTGATCTGCTGGGAGATCGCGGACGGGGTGTAGCCGAGCGCCGAGGCGGCGCCCGCGACCGAGCCGTGCACCGAGACGGCGTGCAGCGCGCGCAGCCGGGCGAGATCGAGCATCGGGACCTCCGGAGGAGAACGCGTGGTTCAGTGACTGACTGTTCAGCAACGCTCAAGTTCACCATGAAGAAAACCGCGCTGGTGCTAAAGAGTCAGGGCGGGTGATGCTCGGGCCATGCGTCCCTCCCACATTGCCCTCGCCGTCCTCGTGACCGCCCTCTGGGGTGTCAATTTCGTCGTCATCGAGCTCGGTCTCGACCACTTCCCGCCGCTTCTCTTCTCCGCGTTGCGCTTTCTGATCGCCGCGCTGCCCGCCGTGTTCTTCGTCGGGCCGCCCAAGGTCGCGTGGAAATGGATCGTGGGCGTCGGCCTCGCGCTCGGCGTGGCCAAGTTCGGGCTGCTCTTCGTCGGCATGGACCAGGGGATGGGCGCCGGGCTCTCCTCGCTCGTCCTCCAGGTCCAGGCCGTCTTCACCGCGCTCTTCGCCGCGCTCACCCTCGGCGAGCGGCCGGGCGGGGTGCGGGTGGCGGGGATGGCGGTGGCGCTCGCGGGGATCGGGGTGGCCGCCGTGGACGAGGGGGCGAGCGGCCCGGTGCTCGCGTTCGTGCTGGTGATCGCGGCGGCGGCGTTCTGGGGCGTCTCGAACGTCCTCACCCGCAAGGCCGCCCCGCCCGACTCCCTCAACTTCATGGTCTGGGTCTCGACCGTGCCCGTCCTGCCCCTGCTCGGCCTCTCGCTGCTCTTCGAGGGCTGGGACCGGGACACCGACGCGCTCGCCGCGATGGACTGGACCGGCGCGGGGACCGTCGTCTATGTCGCCTGGATCTCCACCGTCTTCGGCTTCGGCGCCTGGGGTTACCTGCTCCGCCACCACCCGGCGTCCTCGGTCGCGCCGTTCACCCTCCTCGTCCCGGTCTTCGGGATGTCCTCGGCGGCGCTGCTGCTGGACGAGTCGGTGAGCCCGCTGCGGTGGTGCGCGGCGGCGCTGCTGGTCGGCGGGGTGGCCGTGACCTCCCTCGGCGGGCGGTGGCAGAAGCCGGCGGCCGGGACCGGAGCACCGCAGGCCGCCGCGCCGGAGATGCAGGAGGCGCGTGCCTGAGCGGCCCGCGCCCGCACGCCCCGCGCCCGAGAGCGTCCCGGGTCCGAGAGCCGCCCGCGCCCGAGAGCGGCCCGCGCCCGCACACTGACCACTGCTTCGGGGACTGACTACTGCTTCGGTGCGCCCACCCGCAGCAGGAACTCCCGCCCGGCGGACAGCAGTCCGGGCAGCTCCGGGATGCCCTGGTACCAGCGCTTCTCGTACTCCCAGCAGACCCAGGTGTCCGGCGCCAGGGTGTCCAGGCACTCCGTCAGCGGCAGCACGCCCGCGCCGAGCGCGAGCGGGGTGGTGTCCTCGGCCGAGGCGATGTCCTTGACCTGTACGTAGCCGAGGTACGGGGCCAGCACGAGCCGGCTGTCGACGGGGTCCTCGCCCGACAGCCAGGTGTGCATCACGTCCCAGATCACGCCGATGTTCGGATGCCCCACGGTGCCCGTGACCCGGGCCGCCTCGGCTCCGGCCCGGTGCGAGTCGTGGGTCTCCAGCAGGATCGTGACGCCCCGGTCGGCGGCGTGCGGGGCGGCGGCCCCGAGCCGCCGGGCGGCCGCCGCGTCGGCGGTCTCCGGGTCCTGGTCGCCGCCGCCGGGGAACACCCGGACGTACGGCGCCCCGAGGTCGTGGGCGAGATCCACCAGCTCGGCGACCTGCGCCACGATCGCGTCGTCGTCCCCGTCGGCCGCGACCCGGACGTACCCGGCCACGGTGAGGATCTCCACCCCGGCCTTCTCGAACTCCGCTACCACCTCGGCGCGTTCGGATGCCGAAATCCCCGGGTGCACCGGTTCCTCGGGGTGGGCGCGGAGCTCCACCCCCTGGTAGCCGTGCTCGACGGCCAGCCGGACGACCTCGTCGATGGGCGTCCCCGGCACTCCGAGGGTCGAGAAAGCGAGCTTCACGTGCGTGTTCCTTCCGTCGTTCCCTGCTGCCACGTCATCGGTCCTGCGCGATCCACGCGATCTGCCGGACGCTACGCGTACCCCTGCCCGCCGCCCGGAACCGGATGCGTGAACCACCGTACAGACAGCGCTTTCTACGTGGTGGTGGCGGCGCCCTCAGAGCGGCCGGTCCCCGCGCGGCGGGGCCGTCGATCCGCGCACCATCAGCTCCGCCGCGATCGTCGCGATGCCGCCGGGCGGCGGGGTCTCCGTGCCCATCGCCAGTCGGCCCGCCCGCGCCCCCGCCTCGTACAGCGGCAGCCGGACCGTGGTCAGGGCCGGGACGGTGTCCACGGAGAACGGCAGGTCGTCGAAGCCGGCCACCGAGATGTCCTCGGGGATGCGCAGCCCCTGTTCGCGTACGGCGGCACTCGCGCCCAGGGCGACGGAGTCGTTGGCGCCGACGACGGCGGTCACCCCCGGTTCGCGGCGCAGGAGTTCGAGGGTGGCCTCGTAGCCGGAGCGGCGGTCGTACGGGCCGTGCACGGTGAGCCGGTCGTCCTCGGGGGTGCCGGTTTCGCCGAGCAGGCCCGCCGCCCGCATGGCCGCGCGGTGGCCCTCCAGGCGGTGGCGGGTGGTGGTGCGTTCCAGGGGGCCCGCGACGTAGCCGATCCGGCGGTGGCCCAGCGAGATCAGGTGCTCGGTGAGGCGCCGGCCGCCGCCCCGGTTGTCGAAGGTGAGGGCGGCGGTGACCGCGTCGTTCTCGGGCAGCGGGGGCCGCCCGCAGAACACGATCCGGGTGCCCGCGTCGGCGAGCCGCCCCAGCTTCGCGGCCATCGCCGCCTGGTGCCCGGGGTCCTCCAGCGCGCCGCCGGTCAGCACGACGGCCGCCGCGCGCTGGCGCTGGAGGAGGGTGAGGTAGGTGAGTTCGCGTTCGGGGGAGCCGCCGGTGTTGCAGACCACGGCGAGCTTCTCGCCGCCCGCCCGTGAGGTGCCGTCGCCGGGGACGCCGATCTCCGACTGCGCCGCGCCCGCCATGATGCCGAAGAACGGGTCGGCGATGTCGTTGACCAGGATGCCGACCAGGTCGGAGGTGGCGGCGGCGAGCGAGCTGGCCGGGCCGTTGAGCACGTAGTCCAGGTCGTCCACGGCGCGCAGCACGCGTTCGCGGGTGGTGGCGGCGACCGGGTAATTGCCGTTGAGCACACGGGAGACGGTGGCCGGGGACACCCGGGCGCGTGCCGCGACGTCCGCCAGGGTGACTGTCATCGTTTCTCGTTCTCCTCGGAGGTTGGTCGCGGCGCCCCTCTTGTCCGGGCCGCTGTCGGCAGGCTAGCTTCATACACGATAGAAAGCGCTTGCTACGGCCGATGAAGGGAACTTTTCGTGACTCGCAGGACTGTGCGCATCGCCATGAACGGCGTGACGGGTCGTATGGGATACCGGCAGCACCTGGTGCGCTCGATCCTCGCGATCCGCGAGCAGGGCGGCCTCGACCTCGGCAACGGTGACGTGCTGTGGCCCGAGCCCGTCCTCGTCGGACGCCGCGCCCACGCGCTGGAGGAGCTGGCCGCCCGGCACGGCCTCACCGAGTGGTCGACCGACCTGGACGCCGTCCTCGCGGACGAGACCATCGACATCTACTTCGACGCCCAGGTCACCCAGGCGCGCGTCGAGGCGATCAAGAAGGCCGTCGCCGCCGGGAAGCACATCTACACCGAGAAGCCCACCGCCACCGACGTGGCGGGCGCCCTCGACCTCGCCCGCCTCGCCCGGGACGCCGGCATCAAGCACGGCGTGGTCCAGGACAAGATCTTCCTGCCGGGCCTGCTCAAGCTGAAGCGCCTCATCGACGGCGGGTTCTTCGGCGAGATCCTCTCCGTGCGCGGCGAGTTCGGTTACTGGGTCTTCGAGGGCGACTGGCAGGAGGCCCAGCGCCCCTCGTGGAACTACCGCTCCGAGGACGGCGGCGGCATCGTCGTGGACATGTTCCCGCACTGGGAGTACGTCCTCCACGAGCTGTTCGGCAAGGTCAACACCGTGCAGGCGCACGTCCAGACGCACATCCCGCAGCGCTGGGACGAACAGGGCGAGCCCTACGCCGCGACCGCCGACGACGCCGCGTACGGCATCTTCCAGCTGGAGGGCGGCGCCGTCGCCCAGATCAACTCCTCCTGGACCGTGCGCGTCAACCGTGACGAGCTGGTCGAGTTCCAGGTCGACGGCACCCACGGCTCCGCCGTCGCGGGCCTGCGCAACTGCCGCGTCCAGCACCGGTCGGCCACCCCGAAGCCGGTCTGGAACCCCGACCTCCCCGTCACCGAGTCCTTCCGGGACCAGTGGCAGGAGGTCCCCGACAACGGCACCTTCGACAACGGCTTCAAGGCGCAGTGGGAGCTCTTCCTGCGCCACGTCGTCCTGGACGAGGCGTACTCCTGGGACCTGATGGCCGGTGCCCGGGGCGTGCAGCTCGCCGAGCTGGGCCTGAAGTCGGCCGCAGAGGGCCGCCGCTTCGACGTGCCGGAGCTGTCGCTGTGACGATCCACCTCCCGCACGGGGCGTACGAGCCCCGCACCGCACCCCTGGACCTGGCCCCCGGCGGCTCCGCGCTCGCCTCGCGCACGGTCTTCTCCGCCGCCCACGTCGTCGCCGACCCGTACGTCGACGTCAGCCCGGACGGGCCCGCCGCCATCGACTGGGACGCCACCCTCGCGTTCCGCCGCCACCTCTGGTCGCACGGGCTGGGGGTCGCCGAGGCGATGGACACCGCCCAGCGCGGCATGGGCCTCGACTGGGCCGGTGGCGCCGAGCTGATCCGCCGTTCCTCCGCCGAGGCGAAGGCCGTCGGCGGCCGGATCGCCTGCGGGGTCGGCACCGACCAGCTGACCGGCCCGGCCACCCTCGCCGAGGTGCGCGCCGCGTACGAGGAGCAGCTCGCCCTGGTCGAGGAGAGCGGCGCGCAGGCCATCCTGATGGCCTCCCGCGCGCTCGCCGCCGTGGCCGAGGGCCCCGAGGACTACGCGGAGACCTACGCCCACCTGCTGCGCCAGGCCACCGAACCGGTCGTCCTGCACTGGCTGGGACCGATGTTCGACCCGGCTCTTGAGGGGTACTGGGGCTCGTCCGACCTGGACGCGGCCACCGACACCTTCCTCAAGATCATCGCCGAGCACCCGGACAAGGTCGACGGCATCAAGATCTCGCTGCTCGACGCGGCCCGCGAGATCGACGTGCGCCGCCGGCTGCCCAGCGGTGTCCGCTGCTACACCGGCGACGACTTCAACTACCCGGAGCTGATCGCGGGCGACGACCGCGGCTTCAGCCACGCCCTGCTCGGCATCTTCGACCCCCTCGGCCCGCTCGCCGCGCACGCCGTACGGGTCCTGGACACCGGCGACACCCAGGGCTTCCGGGACCTGCTGGACCCGACGGTCGAGCTCTCCCGCCACCTCTTCCAGGCACCCACCCGCTTCTACAAGACGGGCGTGGTCTTCCTCGCCTGGCTGGCCGGGCACCAGGACCACTTCACGATGGTCGGCGGCCTCCAGTCGGCCCGTTCGCTGCCACACCTGGCGAAGGCGTACGAACTCGCCGACCGCCTCGGCCTCTTCCCCGACCCCGAGCTGGCCGAGAGCCGGATGCGGGCCCTGCTGACCGTCCAGGGAGGAACCCGATGACCACCCCGAGCAACGTCGGCCGCCTGTCCGTCAACCAGGAGACCATCAAGCAGTGGTCCCTGGAGGAACTCGCCGAGGGCTGTACGAAGGCGGGCGTCGGCCAGGTCGGCCTCTGGCGCGAACCGGTGCAGAAGTACGGCGTCGAGCGCGCCGGCCGGCTCTTCGCCGACGCGGGCCTCACCGTCACCAGCCTCTGCCGGGGCGGCTTCCTCACCGCGATCGACCCGGCGACCCGGGCCCGCGCCCTGGACGACAACCGCGCCGCGATCGACGAGGCGGCGGGCGTCTCCACCGACACCCTGGTCCTCGTCTC
Source organism: Streptomyces sp. NBC_01335 (assembly GCF_035953295.1). Lineage (GTDB taxonomy): Bacteria > Actinomycetota > Actinomycetes > Streptomycetales > Streptomycetaceae > Streptomyces. Next base: position 2,729,073 of record NZ_CP108370.1, on the reverse strand, counting down.
GGGCGGCCTGCCCGAGGGCAGCAAGGACCTCGCCGGTGCCCGCGAACGCATCGCCGACGCCCTCGCCGAGCTCGCCCCCTACGCGGCCGAGCGCGGCATCCGCCTCGCCATCGAGCCGCTGCACCCGATGTTCGCGTCGGACCGGTGCGTGGTGTCGACCCTCTCCCAGGCGCTGGACATCGCCGAACGCTTCCCGGCCGAGCAGGTCGGCGTGGTGGTCGACGCGTACCACGTGTGGTGGGACGACCAGGCGCCCGCGCAGATCGCCCGCGCCGGGGCCGGCGGCCGTATCCACTCCTTCCAGCTGGCCGACTGGATCACCCCGCTCCCCGAGGGCGTCCTGCTGGGCCGGGGTCAGCTCGGCGACGGCAGCGTCGACTTCCACGTGCTGCGCACGCTGGTGGAGGCGACCGGCTTCGACGGCCCGATCGAGGTGGAGATCTTCAACGAGGGCCTCTGGGCCCGCGACGGCGGCGAAGTCCTCGCCGAGGTGGTCTCCCGCTTCCAGGAACACGCCTGCTGAGAGCGCTTCCAGCGGCCTGGGTAAAGGAATGGTCAAGGCGTACAACCCTTGGCATCCCTGCCCGGTCACACTCTGCGTCGGGACTTCCGGGGGAGGGGTCCGGGGGGAACGGGAAGACCCGACGAGGGGGGAAAGCGAGAGGGGCCCGGCCGCGAGGCCGGGCCCGTTTCGCTTTTCCGGGGCCGTCACGGATACGCGTACGGGAACGGGGCCCGACGCGCGCCCCGTCCGGTGCGGTCGGGCCGCGTTTACTTTTTCCGGGGCGCCGATGGCTACGCCCCCGCGCCCCACGCCTCGTAAACTCGGACAGCCGCCTCGCGCGTCGGACAGCCGCCCCTCGCGCTCGCCACCACCCGCGCCGGCCCTCCCTGCCTGACACCTGACACGGACTCTCCCGACACGGACTCCCGCGACACCGACCCTCGCGACACCGACCCGCGCGCTCCCGGCCCCTCGCGCCCCGGAAGGAACCGTCAGCAGCCATGTACGTCACCCGCGTCACCATCGAGAACATCAAGTCGTTCAACGGACCGCGCAAAGTCGACCTGACCCTGACCCGCCCGGACGGCTCGCACGCGGGCTGGACGGTCCTCGCCGGCCGCAACGGCGCCGGGAAGACCACCCTGCTGCGGGCCCTGGCGCTCGCGCTGAGCGGCCCGGTGGCCGCCCGGGGGCTGGTCCAGGGCTTCGAGAACTGGGTCACGCGCGGCGCGGAGTCGGGCAGCGCCTCGGCGGAGATCGTCCGCGACAAGGACTTCGACAAGTTCACCGCCTCGGGCCGCACCCAGAACAAGTTCGGTACGGGCCTGCGCTGGACGCCCCCCGGCGAGTCGGCCGCCGGGCGCAAGAGCGCGCAGCCCGCGCTGGGCGAGATCCGGAACAACTCCCGTACCCAGAGCGCCAGCGCCGCCCAGCGGGGGCCGTGGGCCGACAACCCGGTGGGCTGGTTCTGCGCCGCGTACGGGCCGTTCCGGCGGATGGCGGGCGGTTCGGGCGACGTACAGCGCCTGATGCTGGCCTCGGGGCCGGTGGCCCGGCAGGCGAGCCTCTTCCACGAGGACGCCTCGCTGGCGGAGGGCGTCGCCTGGCTGATCGAACAGCATCTGCGCGCCCTCGAAGGCCGGGAGGGCGCCCTCGCCCTCAAGGAGGCCGCCCTCTCCGTCCTCGGCGACGGGCTCCTGCCGGACGGCTACCGCATCAAGGACGTCGACTCCGAGGGCCTCTGGGTCACCAGGGGCGGACACCGCTTCCCGCTGCGGGAGATGAGCGACGGGTTCCGTACCGTCGCCGCCCTCGTGGTCGACCTGCTGAAGCAGATCCACGACGCCTTCGGGGACCACGCGCTGGGCCGGGGCGGCGAAGGCGAGGGCCCGAGCCCGCTCCAGGTTCCCGGGGTCGTGATCATCGACGAGATCGACGCCCACCTCCACGTCTCCTGGCAGCGCCGCATCGGCCCCTGGCTGACCACGCACTTCCCCAACATCCAGTTCATCGTCACCACCCACAGCCCCTACATCTGCCAGGCCGCCGACCCCGGCGGCCTGATCCGCCTGCCCGGCGTCGACGAGGGCGCCGCCCCCGAGGTCGTCCCCGAGGACCTGTACGAACGCGTCGTCTACGGCAGCGGCGACGACGCCGTCCTCTCCGACCTCTTCGGCCTCGACACCCCGTACTCGGAACGCGCCGAGTACGCCCGCGCCGAGTTCGTCGCGCTCGAATCCAAGGTGTACGAGGGCGACACCTCGCCCGAGACCGTCGCCCGCTACAAGGAGCTCAAGAGCCTGCTGTCCAGCTCCCCGACCGCCCGCGCCCACGAGGTCTCCGCCCGGCTGTACCGGATCGCCGACCAGGTCCAGGACGGGTCCGACAGGTACGCAGACGAGGCCGACGAGGACGGAGAGGCCGGCGAGACGAAGTGATCCGGATGGTCCGCCCCGAACTCCCCCCGGACACCCAGGAACACCTGGCGACCTACACCCGGCAGATCGCGGACGCGGCGGCCTCCGACCGCAAGGCGACCGCGATCGGCCTCTGGGGCCGTTTCGCCGTCCGCAGACGGGTGCGCCCCGGAGTCCTCGCCGCCCTCACCGACATGGCCCCCGGCCACCAGCGCTGCATGTACTGCGGCGACAGCCAGGGCACCGACATCGACCACTTCGAGCCGAAGAGCCAGGCGCCGCTGCGCACCTTCGACTGGACCAACTACCTGCTGGCCTGCTCCTACTGCAACAGCAACCAGAAGCGCGACCTCTTCCCGCGCGACGCCCGCACCGGCAGACCCCTCCTCCTCGACCCCACCCTGGACGACCCGCTGCACCACTTACGGCTGGTGCTGCCGCTCTGTACGTACAAGGGCCTCAGCGCCCAGGGCGAAGCCTGCATAGACGTGTTCGGCCTCAACCGGCGCGGCGTACTCGTCGCCGGGCGCCGCACCGCCTACGCCACGGCCAAGCAGTCCGTCGAACTCTGGCGCATAGCCACCGACCGGGGCCAGCACACCAAGGCCGACGAGGTCGCCCGCGTCGCCTGGGACCGCCCGCTCGCCGACGTACTCGCCGCGATGTTCCACCAGTCCGCGCACCCTGCGGCCGACCTGCTCTTCGACGGCGAGGAGGAGACCCTGGCGCTGCTGCGCGAACCGGAGTTGCGGGCGAGTTTCCTCGCGCGGGCGTGAGGGTGCGAGACCTGCCATTCTTCATGTGCGGGTCCAGAGGTTCCATGGCCGAGTCCGGAGGAGAGCCACCGGTGGAGACGAGTGCGTCGGCCGACGAGGCCGCCGGTCACGAGCCCGCCGGTCACGAGCCCGCTGAGCACCGGAACCCGGCGGGCGGGAAGACGAGCGCGGGGCCGTCGGCGGCCTGAGCCGTGTGTCGAGGGGGAGGGCGAGAGTGAGCGAGGAACGGGACGCCGTCGAGGCTCCGTTGATCACCGCGATCCGGAGCGGGGACACCGACCGATTGCAGGACATCCTCGCCGAGGGCGGGGACCCCGACACCCGCGACGCACGCGGAGCACCAGCCCTCTGCCTCGCGATCCAGACCTACTCCCACGCGGCGACCCGCCTGCTCATCACCCACGGCGCCGATCCCCGCACGTGCGGTCCGGACGCTGTGCGGCCCTTGCGCCGAGCAGTCGAATCCGGCTCGCCCGCCCTGGTCGAAGCGCTCCTCGCACGAGGAAGCCGGCCGTACTACCCCTCCTCCGAGCTGCTGGAGATGCGCGAACTGGCCCTCCACCGGTACAGGTGCGGAGCCGAGACCGAACTGCGACGACGCACCGGAGCCGGGGGCGCGGTCACCCGGACCCGGGTGAAGGAGGAGGACTTTCTCTGGGTCGACGAGCTCACACTCGCCGGAGCGACCGTGCGCGAAGGACACGCCGCGATCCTCACTCTCCTGGAAGAGGCCCTGCGCCCCCGCACCCGACTCCGCGTCCCCTTCCGGGACATGAGGGACCGCGCGATGTCCTTCCCCGACCAGGAGCACGCCGTGTGGGCGGGCGTCACCATGACCCTGGCCTACCGACGCGACCAGGAGACCTGGACGGCCGCCGAGGCGCTGCGCACCCACCCCGGCCCGCTCCACCGGCTGTTGGGAGCCGAGGTCCTGCGATTGACCCATCTCTTCGACGAGTCCGACGAGGACGCGTTCGCCGCACCCGCCCTGGAGATCTTCCTCGACTGGTCCACCCACGAGTCGGACCACGCCGTGCTCGCTGAAGTTCTGACGGGCGTCGCCGAGCACGGCGACCAGCGCGGCGACCTTGCCCTCCTGCCGCACGCCGGGCATCCGGTCGCCCTGGTCCGGCATACGGTGGCCGCCGGCTTCAGCAGGTCGTCGGCGTTCCCGGGCGGCGTCCGAGCCGCGTTGCTGGAGCTGACGGCCGACCCGGACGCCCTGGTGCGGGAGGCCGCCTGCCGGACGATCGCCGTGGGCCGGGACCGCGATCCAGCCCTCGCCGACGCGATGGCCGCCCGGCTCACCGACGAGGTCCGCCGGGTCCGGTTCGCCGCGGTGGACGGCCTGGCGCTCCACGACGACGAGCGGTGCGTGGAAGGGGAACGCGCGCTCCGCCCGGGGGAACCCGGCGATCCTCTCGCGTACGAACTCAGCGAGGTGTGGCGGTACCAGCAACGCCGGGAAGCGGGCATCCGCATCCACCCGCTGGAGGGGTGAACGACCGTACGGAACCGACCCAGTTCACTGGTGCGCGCGTTCGCCACGCGGTACGGCGGTACGGCGGTACGGCGGTACGGCGGTAGGCGGTACGGCGCCCGGTCAGGCGTCGAAGTCGCCGCTCTTGACGGCGGCGACGAACGAGGACCATCCGGCGGTGGAGAAGACGAGCGCGGGGCCGTTGACGGCCTTGCTGTCGCGGACGGGGACGGTGGAGTGGCCGCTTGCTACTTCGAGGCAGTCGCTGGCGCCGCCACCTCCGCCGCTGTAAGTGGACTTGAACCAACCAGTGATCCCTTCCATGTCAGCGATCTTGATCTGCGTGGTGCGCATGCTCGTACTCCCTTGCGATGCTTCTGACGAGGGCTACTGACTTCTGGCAGGATGCCGCCTCGCTCAAGGCAAGTGTGTAGGCCCTCTGGCACGCCTCAACCTCGGCCGGTTGGTCCATCAGATGCCCGGTGAGGAGTCCCTCCACGTAGGCGATCGGACTCGCGTCGGCGAAGTCCATCAGGTAGAGCATGCTCTCCAGCAGAGCATGGGCCCCCGACGCGAAAGTCAGCACGTGCAGTCGGAGGCGACCGGCCTCGGCCATGTCCGCCACCTTGTGCAGTTGCTCCGCCATGACGCCCGGCCCGCCGGTGGTACGCCGGAGGGCCGCCTCGTCCAGCAGCGTCCACGCTACCGGGGTCGATGATTCGGTGAGCAACCGCCCGCGCTCCATGCGCTTGACAACGTACTCGTCAAGTGGCTCGGAACAGTGGTTGGGGCGGTACGCCTGGAACACGGCAAGTGCGTATGCCTCTGTTTGAAGCAGACCAGGAATGAGGAGAGAGCCGTAGTTGCGGATTTGGACGGCCTCGCGCTCCAGCTCGATCACCGCTTGGAAGTACTGCGCGTATCTGGCGTCCAGATCCTCCAGCCAACGGAAGAAGAAGCCGTCCGTCTTTAGGACAAGGTCGATCCGCTGGGCGTCATCGGGGTTCGGCAGCCGTCGCCCCGCCTCCCAGTGGCTGACCAGAGTTGATGAGCAGAGCAACTCAGCGGCCAACCCTCCCTGTGTCAGGCCGGCGGCCAACCGCCGTAGTCGCAGTTCCGCCCCGTACCTCTCCCTCAGAGTCCGAGGCTTTTGCTCCACAACCATGCGGTACCAACTCCCCTTTCCTGACAGGCGGGCTGTCAAGCCCAAACCCCTGGCAGCGTAGCCAGCAGCGCCCTCACTCTGTGATGGATTCACCACGGAACGCACCCGTTCGTGGGTGCCGTCACCAGAAGGAGAACGCGCAGAGATGAAGGACCTCGTCCGCCGGTTCGCCGGCTCGCTGAGGCGGCTGGTACGACCCTCCCGGGTCGCCCTCCCCGCCCCGGGCCCCCGGCCGCACCCGTCCGGCCCCACCACCCGACGTACCGGCGAACGCCCCCTGCGCGGCGAGGACACGCAGCTGATCCGCCCCTACCTCCTGGCGCACGAGTGGCGTGCCGACCGGATCGCGGCCACCGCCCCGCCCACTCCCGTGACGGAGGTCGCGGCATGATCGAGGAGCATCGCGCACGCGGTACGTTCCGGCTGCTGCCGTGGACCGGAGCCGGGGGCAAGCAGTGCTGGGTGCTGGGGGACGGCACCGGGTACGTCTCGCGGATGGCGGACAACATCGAGAGCGTCCAACTCGGCATGGCGGGCAACCTGCTCGACCACGCGACCGCACTGCTGGCGGATCGGCGGGTCACGGGGGCGGAGTACCGGTACCTCGCCGACCGGTTGAGCGAGGCGCTCCGGGACGTCAAACGCATCGCCGAGAGCCGGGGGGCTCGGCTGGGCGCTCGCGGTGAGGTCGAGGACTTCGAGGACTTTGAGGAGGAGGAGGACGGCGACGACGACCACGGTGCCTACGACATCGCTGACACGGTGGAGGCCATCGACGGCGTCGAGGCCGGTTCCCGTTCGTCCTCGGGCCTGCCCGGCACGTGATCACCCGGTTCGTCGGCTACCGGCTACCGGCTGCCTGCGACCGGGCGAGGCTGCGAACGGCACTTGCGCGCGGCTCGGTGTGGCGTCAGCCCTGGACCCACACCGAGCCCCGCGTTTTTGATCAGGCGCAGATCAGGAGCCGTCGGATCAGAAGCGGTCGGATCAGGAGCCGTCGACCAGCTTCTGCACCTCGGGCGGGAGGTTCGCGCCGGAGTAGACGGCGTACAACCTGGTCGTCTCCGGCGTGTCCCCGACAGCGATGGCGACCCTGGTGGAGACGCCGTCCACTGCGTACGCAGGTGTCCCCGTCCCGACCGGCTCCTCGTTCCCGCCCGAGTCGCCGGTGTCGTCGCAGGGCGGTGCCGTGGCGGCGCCGAGCTTCTTTCCGACGGTGTACTTCACGTTCCCCACGTCCTGGTACGAACTGCCCTGGTAGGTGTACCGAGCGACGCACAGGACCTCGGCGTGGCCCTCGTCCGTGCACGCGGCTACCGATGTCACCATGGCCGCCGCCATCAGCAAGCCGGCGGATCGCCTGGTCCAACTCATGAGTGTCCCCCCTCAGTCGATGCGGCGGAGAGGAGCGCGCCCTCTCCGCCGAGTGACCTCGCCATGGCTCGGCGGGAATGAGACCGTGCCCAGGGTGAGGCCCCTCGTGTTCCGCGGTTCGACGTGGGCGATTTGGATCTGGTTCCCCTGTCGCACGTGCGGAGTTGGGACTCGTAGGACCGCGTGGTGGGACGTCACGTATTGCTCGGCGCGGCCCGAAGCCCTTTCCTGTGACTCCGGGCCGCCCGAGTTTCACGGCCGGCCGCTACCAGCCGGATGTGTACCCCTTGCCGTTGCATCCGCAACAGACGCCGTCGCCCCCGCACTTGTCGCAGTTGCGCTGCCCGCCCCATCCGTAGGTCTTCCCGGTGCCCTTGCACGTACGGCACTCGCCCTTCCTCTCAGGGCAGGCCTTGCATCGAGCCATGAGTGTCCCCCTCGTCCCGGTTCCGGAGCAGGTACCTGCCGCTGACGGTTCGCCTCCGCGCGGGCCTGCGGGCGGTTCGGCGGGCTCCGGCGCAAGCTCGCCGTTGCCGGTCCGGACCGCGCCCGCCCAACGGCCCGTCGAGGAGAGCGAGAAGACGCCCCGGCAGGCTGCCGAGATGTTCGACGTGCCCCGGTCCACGGTCTCGGGGCACCCCGAAAAGAGCAAGGGAATATAGGACGTCGACCTGACCGACCGGCGAAATGGCCCGGCGGACGGCGAGGTCGCGGGTCATGAAGGGCTTCGGGACAGTTCCGTCTCGTGTGGCGACCCGGTCCGGTCGCGTCGGGGAAGCAGGAGTGGGGTGGCCAGGATGAGCAGTCCGGCGACCGCGAGCGCCGTACGTGGGCCGGTGGCGTCGGCGAGCAGCCCGGCGAGGGCGGTGAGGACGGCGATGGACGCCTGCTGGCCGATGGACCAGGCCGACAGGGTGCGGGCGACGAGGTGCTGGGGGGTCTGTTCGAGCCGGTAGGTGGCGAGCACCGGGCTGTACAGGCTCATGTTGACGATGATCGCCAGCTCGACGGCGATCACGGTGACGAGGCCCACGACGCCGGGACGCACGAAGACCAGGCCGATCAGCCAGACGGCACGCAGGGTGCCGACGGTCCGGAAGACCCGTTCCCGGCCGTACCGGGCCACGACACGGCGGGCCAGCCGCGAGCCGATGAGCCCGCCGAAGCAGGGGGCGGCGAAGGCGAGGGCGTACTGCCAGGGCGGGAAACCGAGTTGGCGGAGGAGAAGCACGGCCAGCAGCGGCTCGGTGGCCATGATCAGACCGGCGACGAGCACTTGGTTGAGGTAGAGCGCGCGCAAGCCGGAATGCCCCATGATGTGCCGCCAGCCGTCGAGCAGCGCGCCCGACCGGGCCGGGCTCCTGCCCGCCGTCACCGGGGCTTCCTCCCGGCTGCGGATCGCGGTGATGCACAGCGCCGAGAGCAGGTAGCTGAACGCGTCGGCGACCACGGTGACGACCGGCCCGAACAGGCCGATCGCCGCCCCGCCCAGCGGAGGCCCGACCGCGATGGAGCTCCAGTTCGTGGACTCGAACCGCGCGTTGGCCACGAGCAGGTCGTCCGGCGGGACGAGGGCCTTGAGATAGGCGCCACTGGCCGAGTTGAAGGCGATCTTGGCCGCGGCGACTACGGCCGAGACCGTGAGCAGCTGGACGAAACCGAGCCGGTCGAAGGCGTAGGCGACCGGGATCGTCGCCATGGCCGCGAACCGGGTCAGGTCCATCGTGATCATGACCGGCCGCTTGCGCCGGAACTCCACCCACGGCGCGAGCGGCAGCGCGATCAGCGCCCCCACCGCCGGCCCCACCGCGGAGAGCGCGGACACCTCGGCGGGACTGGCGTGCAACGCCAGCACGGCGATCAGCGGCAACGCGCCGAACCCGAGCCCCGACCCGTAGGCGCTCACCGCGTACGCCGTCCACAGCAGGCCGAACGGCCGGCCCAACGGCCTCCTGCTCACCATGCGCGAAGCTCCCACCTGAACAAACCGAGGTTGACCCATGAGAGCTAAACGGGCAGCACACCCGCAGGTCAAACAACCGAACAGCCTGCTGCTCACAACCTTCCGTTGTTCACTAGGGTGGGTCGGCATGGACCTCGAAGCGGTACGCACCTTCGTCGCCGTCGCGGAAACGGGCCGGTTCCGACAAGCCGCCACCGACCTGTCGATCACCCAGCAGGCCGTCTCCAAGCGCATCGCCGCCCTGGAGGGCAGCCTCGGCGTGCGGCTGTTCACCCGGGCCCCGCGTGGTGCCGAGCTCACCATCGACGGACGGGCGTTCCTGCCCCACGCGCGTGAACTGCTGCGCGTCGCCGAGCGCGCGGTCGCCTCGGTGCGCCCCGGCCGCCGTCCGCTCCGCGTCGACGTGCTGAACTCGCGCGGCGCGCAGTCGGGCCTGATGCGCGGCTTCCATCAGGCGTACCCCGACCTCGACCTCGACGTGGTGATGCTGTTCGAGATGGAGACGGCCCTCGCCGCCCTCCGGTCCGGTGCGATCGACGCGTCCTTCCGCGCTGTCGCCGCGCCCGGCCTGCCCCTGCCCGAGGACATCGAGTCGGTCCGGGTCCTCGACGAGCCGCTCCAGCTCCTCACCGGCCCCGCCCACGCGCTGGCGGGCGCCCGGTCGGTGACCGTCGCCCAGCTCGCCGGGCACCGGATCTGGATGCCCGGCATCGTCCCCGGTACCGAATGGGCCGCGTACTACGACGACCTCGTCGCCGGGTTCGGCCTCACCATCGAGGCGACCGGCCCCAACTTCGGCTCCGACGCACTCCTCGACACCATCGCCGACACCCCGGCCCTGGCCACCTTCATGGGCGAGCACACCCGCCTCATCTGGCCCACCGGCCACGACCTGCGCCGCATCCCGGTGACCGACCCGACGCCGGTCTACCCGCACTCACTCCTCTGGCACCGGGACAACCCCCACCCGGCCCTGGCCACCCTCCGCGCCCACATCGCCGCCACGACGACCGGACACGACGCCGCCGGGACCTGGGTGCCGGGCTGGGTGACCCCGCGCTGACCGCACGCCGGGCGGCGGCCTGCCCCGGAGAGGTGTCCTTCCCGGGGAACGCGGGTCCGTGGGTCGTACGAGCGCGGTGACGGGCCCGCGGGGCCGGACGCCACGGCCCGGGGCGGAGAGGCCACCTGGCACCGGCCACGGTCGCGATCAGCCGCGCCGCCGCGCCCCTTCGCTCACCACTTGTCGCCGACGCGCACCTTGTTCCACTTGCTCTTCGATATGCACAACTCGTGCGCGTCGTTGTCCAGTTCGATCTGGTAGCACTCGTCCTTGTGGTGCGCGACGCGCTTGGTGGCACCGGTCTTCACCTGGTGGCACGACTTCTTGGTCTTGCCGTTCTTCCTGGTCGACGAGCACTCGCTGCGCGTGACCGGCTCATTGGTGTACGTGGTGGTGCTGCGCTTGTACTCCTTCTCCGTGATGGTCCCGTGCACCGGGTCCGCGCCGCAGGCGCTCAGGAGGAGCACGGCGACGGACGCGGCGGCCAGGGCGGCGATGCGGCGGCCGGACGTACGGAGAGCGGGCATGGCGGGTCCTCTGCGGCAAGGAGTGGTGCCGGGCCGTGTGGGGGAGACGGCGGCGGCGTGGATGCGTTCCGCAGCATAGTGACGCACCGGACGTACGTTCGGTTCTCGGGTGTGCGGGGAGGGGTGTCCAGTGCGCGCGGATTTCCTCGCCCATGGGGTGACCGCTGCGCGCGGATTTCCTCGCCCATGGCCTCCGGGGAGGATCGGCATCGTCGAAAAGCCGGTGCCGGCCCGCCACGACCGTCTCCCCACGGTTCGCCCCGCCCGTCCCTGCGTGCGGGCCGGGTGGGGGCGGTGTAGAGAGGAGGCATGTCACAGCGTGGCGAAGGACCTCGTCGGGAGGGACGAGGCTGGGCGGGGCGAGGGCGAGGCCGGGAGGGGCGCGGGGGCCGGAGCCGGCTCCTGATCGCCGTCCCGGTCCTCTGGATCGTCGCGGTGTCGCTGATCGACCTTCTCGCTCCGGCCGACATCCACCTGGGCCCGCTGCTCGTCGCGGCCCCGGCGGTCACGGTGTCGTTCGCCGGGCCCCGGACGGTGGGCCTGATCGCCGCACTGGCGGCGCTCGCGCAGACGGCCATCGGGCTGGTGGGTGATCCTGACGAACTGCTCTCCACCAACCACCAGGCCCAGGCCGTATCCCTGCTGCTGGTCGGCGCGATGCTGGTGATCTTCTGCGTGCTGAGGGAGCGCCGGGCCAAGGAGCTGGCGCAGGTACGGTACGTCTCCGAGGCCGCCCAGCGCGTGGTCCTGCCGCCACTGCCCACGAGGCTCGGACCGCTGCGCGTCGCCTCGCTCTACCTCGCCGCCGAGGCCGAGGCCCAGATCGGCGGGGACCTGTACGCGGTGGCGCGCACCGCCACCGGCACCCGGCTGATCGTCGGAGACGTACGCGGCAAGGGGATGACCGCGGTGAACGACGCCGCCCTGCTCCTCGGCGCGTTCCGCGTCGCCGCCCACCGCCGGTCGACCCTGGGCGAGCTGGTGAGCTACCTCGACCGGAGTGTGTGCTGGGACCTCATGGAGCCCGGCGAGACGAGCCGCTACGGAGAAACGTTCATCACCGCCACCGTCCTGGACATCCCCGACCGGGACGGCCGGGTCGAGATGGTCGCCTGCGGGCATCCGCCGCCGGTCGTCCTGCGCGACGGCCGGCCGACGACGATGGACGTCCGCCACCCCGCGCCCCCACTGGGCCTCGGGGAACTGGTGCACCCGAGGTACCACGTCGACAGCTTCCCGTTCGAGCCGGGAAGCCTCCTGCTGCTGTACACCGACGGCGTCACCGAGGCCCGCGACGCGGGCGGCACCTTCTACCCGCTCGCCGAGCGCGTCACCGGCTGGCCCGAGCGCGACGCCGACGCCTTCCTCGGCCGTCTCCGACGCGACCTGATGCACTGGGTCGGCGGGCAACTCGGCGACGACGCCGCCATGATCGTCATCGAGCGCCCGGCCGCGCCTCCGGCCTGACCGCTCTGCGCCCCGGCCCGCCCCCGCCCCGCCCGTCAGTCCGTCGTCACCGCGGCTCCGCCGCCTCCACGGGTTTCCAGGCGGGCCCGTCGCCGTCGCGCCGGACCCGGCCGAACACCACGTCGGCGACGTGGATGCCGAAGCCGATCGTGCCGGGCTCGGCCAACTCGTCCACGAGGCGGCGGCGATGGCCGGCGGCCCGGACGGGGTCGGAGTCGTACACGCAGGACCACCCGGGGTGGTCCACAGGAGTTGCTGGAGAAGACCGTCGTCCGGCCCTGAGGCGGCTGCTCCCGGTCCGGAGTCGCCGGGATGAGGCGCGGAGTGCGCGGCCTCCGCCCGGCCGGGCCGTCGTCACGACTCCTCCCCGTACAGCGCTGTCGGCACCACCCGATACCGTCGATCCATGCCCAACGCGCCCACCCCGCCCCCCAACCTGGCAGTCCTCGAAGGGGTCCTGGAGCGGATCACCTACGCCAACGAGGAGAACGGGTACACCGTCGCCCGCGTCGACACCGGGCGCGGCGGCGACCTGCTCACCGTGGTGGGCTCGCTGCTCGGCGCGCAGCCGGGGGAGTCGCTGCGGATGGAGGGCCGCTGGGCCTCCCACCAGCAGTACGGCAAACAGTTCGTCGTGGAGAACTACACGACGGTGCTCCCCGCCACCATCCAGGGCATCCGCCGCTACCTCGGCTCCGGGCTGATCAAGGGCATCGGCCCGGTCATGGCCGACCGGATCACCACCCACTTCGGCACCGACACCCTCGACATCATCGAGAACGAGCCCAAGCGGCTGGTAGAGGTCCCCGGGCTCGGCCCGAAGCGCACCAAGAAGATCGCCGACGCCTGGGAGGAACAGAAGGCGATCAAGGAGGTCATGATCTTCCTCCAGTCGGTCGGGGTCTCGACCTCGATCGCGGTGCGGATCTACAAGAAGTACGAGGACGCCTCGATCTCCGTCGTGAAGAACCAGCCCTACCGGCTGGCCGCCGACGTCTGGGGCATCGGCTTCCTGACCGCCGACCGGATCGCCCAGGCGGTCGGCATTCCGCACGACAGCCCGGAACGCGTGCGCGCCGGACTGCAGTACGCCCTCTCCCAGTCCTCCGACCAGGGCCACTGCTACCTCCCCGAGGAACGGCTGATCGCCGACGGCGTGAAGCTGCTCCAGGCCGACACCGGCCTTGTCATCGAGTGCCTCGCCGAACTAGCCGCCGACCCGGAGGGCGTCGTACGCGAGAAGGTGCCCTCCCCGGAGGGCGGAGAACCGGTCACGGCCGTGTACCTCGTGCCCTTCCACCGGGCAGAGCTCTCCCTCGCCGGGCAGGTGCGCCGGCTGCTGCGGACCCCGGAGGACCGGATGCCCGCCTTCCAGGAGGTCGACTGGGAGAAGGCGCTGGAGTGGCTGGCCCGTCGGACCGGCGCCACCCTCGCGCCCGAGCAGGAAGCGGCGGTGCGCCTCGCGCTGAGCCGGAAGGTGGCCGTGCTGACCGGCGGACCGGGGTGCGGGAAGTCGTTCACCGTACGCTCCGTGGTCGAGCTGGCCCGCGCGAAGCAGGCGAAGGTGGTGCTGGCCGCCCCCACCGGGCGGGCCGCGAAGCGCCTCTCCGAGCTGACCGGCGCCGAGGCGTCCACCGTGCACCGGCTCCTCGAACTGAAACCGGGCGGGGACGCCGCGTACGACAGGGACCGCCCGCTCGACGCCGATCTGGTGGTCGTGGACGAGGCGTCCATGCTCGATCTGCTGCTCGCCAACAAGCTCGTGAAGGCGGTGGCACCCGGTGCCCACCTCCTCCTCGTGGGCGACGTGGACCAGCTGCCGTCGGTCGGCGCGGGCGAGGTGCTGCGGGACCTGCTCGCCGAGGGCGGGCCCGTACCGGCCGTCCGGCTGACCCGGATCTTCCGCCAGGCACAGCAGTCCGGGGTGGTCACCAACGCCCACCGCATCAACTCCGGACAGCCCCCGCTCACCCAGGGACTCGACGACTTCTTCCTCTTCGTGGAGGACGAGACGGAGGACGCCGGGGTGCTCGCCGTGGACGTGGCGGCCCGCCGCATCCCGAAGAAGTTCGGGCTCGACCCGCGCCGCGACATCCAGGTGCTCACCCCCATGCACCGGGGCCCGGCCGGCGCCGGGCACCTCAACGGCCTGCTCCAGCAGGTCATCACCCCGGGCCGCCCCGAACTGCCGGAGAAGCGGTTCGGCGGCCGGGTCTTCCGGGTCGGCGACAAGGTCACCCAGATCCGCAACAACTACGAGAAGGGCGAGAACGGCGTCTTCAACGGCACCGTCGGCGTCGTGACCTCGCTGGACACCGACGAGCAGCGGCTGACCGTGCGCACCGACGAGGACGAGGAGATCGGCTACGACTTCGACGAGCTGGACGAGCTGGCCCACGCCTATGCCATGACGATCCACCGCTCCCAGGGCAGCGAGTACCCGGCCGTCGTCGTCCCCGTCACCACCAGCGCCTGGATGATGCTCCAGCGCAACCTCCTCTACACCGCCGTGACCCGGGCCAAGAGGCTCGTCGTCCTGGTCGGCTCCCGCAAGGCGATCGGGCAGGCAGTCCGCACGGTTTCCGCCGGGAGGCGCTGTACGGCGCTGGATTTCCGGCTCAGGGGAGGGGCGGGGGGAGACTCACCGTAAAAAATGATCGATCAAATCGGTGGGAAACATCACCCAGGGCTTCCGGAACCAACGGGGAGGGGGCAGGATGACTAAGTTGACGGCACTCAGTGCCGCCATTAGGTCCAATGGACGACCCCGAGTGCACTCTCCTGAGCCAAATGGGGGAGGGTGGAGACAGTCAGGGCACAGGGCACCTAGTCAGGGCACCTCGAAGAAGAGGCACTACGTCGGTGAGGGATGACGTGAGCGAGCACACCAACAACGCTGTAGTACTGCGGTACGGCGATGACGAGTACACCTACCCGGTGATCGACAGCACCGTCGGCGACAAGGGCTTCGACATCGGGAAGCTGCGGGCCAACACCGGCCTCGTGACGCTGGACAGCGGGTACGGCAACACCGCCGCCTATAAATCCGGCATCACCTACCTCGACGGTGAGCAGGGCATCCTCCGCTACCGCGGGTACCCGATCGAGCAGCTCGCCGAGAGCTCGACCTTCCTTGAGGTCGCGTACACGCTGATCAACGGTGAGCTTCCGAAGGTCGACGAGCTGTCGACCTTCAAGAACGAGATCACCCAGCACACCCTGCTGCACGAGGACGTCAAGCGGTTCTTCGACGGCTTCCCGCGCGACGCCCACCCGATGGCCATGCTGTCCTCGGTCGTCAGCGCGCTGTCCACCTTCTACCAGGACAGCCACAACCCGTTCGACGAGGAGCAGCGCCACCTCTCGACGATCCGCCTGCTGGCGAAGCTCCCGACGATCGCCGCGTACGCGTACAAGAAGTCGATCGGTCACCCGTTCGTCTACCCGCGCAACGACCTCGGCTACGTCGAGAACTTCCTGCGCATGACCTTCTCGGTCCCCGCCCAGGAGTACGAGCTCGACCCGGTCGTCGTCTCGGCTCTCGACAAGCTGCTCATCCTGCACGCAGACCACGAGCAGAACTGCTCGACCTCCACCGTGCGCCTGGTCGGCTCCTCGCAGGCGAACATGTTCGCCTCGATCTCCGCCGGCATCTCCGCGCTGTGGGGCCCGCTGCACGGCGGCGCCAACCAGTCCGTGCTGGAGATGCTGGAAGGCATCCAGGCCAACGGCGGCGACGTCGACTCCTTCATCCGCAAGGTGAAGAACAAGGAGGACGGCGTCCGCCTGATGGGCTTCGGCCACCGGGTGTACAAGTCCTTCGACCCGCGCGCCAAGATCATCAAGGCTGCCGCGCACGACGTCCTGTCGGCCCTCGGCAAGTCCGACGAGCTGCTCGACATCGCGCTCAAGCTGGAGGAGCACGCGCTCTCCGACGAGTACTTCGTCTCGCGCAACCTCTACCCCAACGTGGACTTCTACACCGGTCTCATCTACCGGGCCATGGGCTTCCCGACCGAGATGTTCACCGTGCTCTTCGCGCTCGGCCGCCTCCCCGGCTGGATCGCCCAGTGGCACGAGATGATCAAGGAGCCGGGATCCCGCATCGGCCGCCCGCGCCAGATCTACACGGGTGAGGTCCTCCGCGACTTCGTCCCGGTCGAGGGCCGCTGACGCACCCCGCACGGCGCACTCCGGTGCCCGGGCGGACCGGTACGGCGCGACGACCGCATGAGCCGCGTGGCGCCGTACCCGTAGGGCCGCGCGCCGTAGTCGTTCCGCCCGCGTCTCCCGTAGGACCCGTAGTACTCGCTGTCCCGCAGTGCCCGCACTGATCGAAGTACCCGCACCACCGCACCGCCCGGCCTCCTCGGCCGACTGCCTTCGCCCCGCGTGCCGCGCTCGCCCAGAGCGCGGCGTCCGGGGCGATTCGGCGTTGTGGGGCCCGGGGCTCCGTGGCGCGCCCCTCGACATGGCCGGAAACAGCAGGAAGCGCCCCGCCGTCGATCCCCCCACGGGTCGACGAACAGGGCGCTTCCCATATCCCGGAGCGGATTCCCCCCACGGGATCCGGCCGGGCGTCTTCAGGGAGTGTGCACTCCCTTGTCCTGCTGCGGTCCGCCGGGGTACGTACGGGAGGGCCGCTCAAAGCTCCCCGATGCACGTGCCCCGGCCAACGCTTGCCATGAAGCGTCCCCCAAGACACTTCATCGGACGTCCCCCAAGACATCCTTGGCATCGCACTCTAAGACTCACGAACCCATTGAATGGTTACCCTCAAATCGATGTGATCTAGATCTCTTTGTGGAAGTTACGTGAAGGAGCGCAGGCGCAGGCTGTTCGTCACGACGAACACGGAGGAGAACGCCATGGCGGCTCCCGCGATCATCGGGTTGAGCAGGCCGAACGCAGCAAGCGGCAGGGCCGCCACGTTGTACCCGAAGGCCCAGACGAGGTTGCCTCTGATGGTGGACAGCGTACGCCGCGCGAGGCGGATCGCGGCCCCCGTCACCTTGAGATCTCCACGCACCAATGTGAGATCGCTCGCCTCGATCGCCGCGTCCGTCCCCGTCCCCATCGCCAGCCCCAGATCCGCCGTGGCCAGAGCGGCGGCGTCGTTCACGCCGTCACCGACCATCGCGACCGACCGGCCCTCCGCCTGGAGCCTTCGCACGACCTCCACTTTCTCCTGGGGCAGCACCTCGGCATAGACCTCGTCGATCCCGACGGCACGCGCCACGGATTCGGCCACCGCCCGGTTGTCGCCGGTCAGCAGCACCGGGCGCAGACCCAGCCGGCGCAGCTCGGCGACCGCCTCGGCACTGCTCTCCTTCACGGTGTCCGCCACCTCCAGGACCGCGCGGGCCTTCCCGTCCCAGCCGACCACCACGGCCGTGGCCCCGGTGGCACCGGCGAGCGCCGACTCCAGTTCCGGCGGCAGGGCGATCCCGGCCTCCGCGAGGAGCGCGGGCCGGCCGACGAGGACCGTACGGCCGTCCACCGTGCCGCGTACGCCGAGCCCGGCGACGTTCCCGAAGCCGCTGACGGGCGGCAGCGCCCCCAGACGCTCGGCCGCCGCGGCGGCCACCGCACGGGCGACCGGATGTTCCGAGGCGTGCTCCAGCGCCCCGGCCAGCCGCAACGCCTCGTCCTCGTCCGTCCCCGGCGCGGTGCGCACGGCCCGGAGCGCCATCCGGCCCGTGGTGACGGTGCCGGTCTTGTCGAGCACGATCGTGTCGATGCGCCGGGTCGCCTCCAGGACCTCGGGGCCCTTGATCAGGATGCCCAGCTGGGCGCCGCGCCCCGTACCGACCATGAGGGCGGTGGGCGTGGCGAGCCCGAGGGCGCAGGGGCAGGCGATGATCAGTACGGCGACCGCCGCCGTGAACGCGGCCGTCACGTCGTTCGTCACCAGCAGCCAGGTGACCAGCGTGGCCACCGCGATCAGCAGGACGACCGGTACGAAGACCGACGACACCCGGTCGGCGAGGCGCTGCACCTCGGCCTTGCCGTTCTGGGCGTCCTCCACCAGCCTCGCCATCCGGGCGAGCTGGGTGTCGGCCCCGACCCGGGTCGCCTCCACGACGAGCCGGCCCGAGACGTTCACCGTCGCCCCGGTGACCGTGGCGCCGGGGCCCACGTCGACCGGCACGGACTCGCCGGTGAGCATCGAGGCGTCCACCGCGGACTCACCCTCGGCCACCGTGCCGTCCGTGGCGATCTTCTCGCCGGGCCGCACCACGAACCGGTCGCCCACCGCGAGCCGGGCGACCGGGACGCGTACCTCCGTACCGTCGCTCCTCAGGACCGCCACGTCCCGCGCCCCGAGGTGCATCAGCGCCCGCAGCGCCGAACCCGCCTTCCGCTTGGACCGGGCCTCCAGATAGCGGCCGAGCAGGATGAAGCTCACCACCCCGGCCGCGACCTCCAGATAGAGCGCGGACGACGCGTCGGCGCGGGAGGCCACCAGGTCGAAGCCGTGCCGCATGCCCGGCATCCCGGCGTCTCCGAAGAAGAGCGCCCACAGCGACCAGCCGAACGCCGCCAGCGTGCCGACCGAGACCAGCGTGTCCATGGTGGCGGCGCCGTGCCGGAGGTTGGTCCAGGCGGCGCGGTGGAACGGCAGCCCGCCCCAGACGACCACCGGAGCGGCGAGCGTCAGCGAGAGCCACTGCCAGTTGTCGAACTGGAGCGCCGGGACCATCGCGAGCAGGACCACCGGCACGGAGAGCAGCACCGACACGGTCAGGCGCTGCCGGAGGGCGGCGAGGGGGCCGTCCTTCTCGCTCTCCGCTTCGTGCCCGGTGGCCCCGGCCCCCGCCCCGGCTGCCTCGCCGGGTATGGCGGCGGACGCCACGGGCTCGGGCGGCGGTGGGGGCGGGGGCGGGGTGGCGGTGTAGCCGGTCCGCTCGACGGTCGCGACGAGATCCGCCAGATCCGTGTCGGGGCCGAAGGAGACGTGGGCCTTCTCGGTCGCGTAATTGACCGTGGCCCTCACGCCGTCCATCCGGTTCAGCTTCTTCTCGACCCGCGCCGCGCAGGAGGCGCAGGTCATGCCGCCGATCATCAGCTCGGTCTCGGAGACCTCCGGGGCCGGTGCATCGGCTGTGGTGACCTCGGTTGTGGTGGTGCTGGCCATGTCCGAACTCCTGGGAGAAACACTTCGGGGCCGTACCCCACCAGTATCTGCTGGTGGCGTCCGGCCCGAAGGGTGGCGGGTGGGGCGGTGGCCCGGGCGAACTGCCCCGGCGGGGGCTGTCCGGGCCGACCGTTGTTGCTCGGGCCGTTGCCGGCCGGGCCGTTTGCGTTCGGGCCGTTTGCGTTCGGGCCGTCGCTGATCGGGCCGTTGTCGGTCAGGCCTTGCCGACGTACTCGTAGCCCGCCTCGTCGACGGCGGCGCGCACGGCGTCCTCGGTCAGCGGAGCACGGGAGGAGACGGTCACCTGGCCGCTCGCGGCGACGGCCTTCACCTCGGTCACCCCGTCGATGGCGGAGATCTCCTCGGAGACGGCGCCCTCGCAGTGGCCGCAGGTCATGCCCTTCACTTCGTACACCGCGGTGACCGAGCCGATCGCCACCTCGGCGGGGGCACCGTGATCGGCCCCGGACGAGCAGCAGGAGCGGGCGGCGGCCTGAGGGATCTCGGTCTCGGCGGTCATGGTGTTCTCCTCTGATCGGAATGCCGAAGAGTGTGACCGCGGCGTCAGCCGTAGGTCGAAAGCGCAACAAATCGGCATATTGAGCGTTGTATGAGGGACTCAGGACATCCGGTGCGCGTCCGGGGCGGTCCGAAGCCCCCTTGCCTCACTCTCCAGACTATACCCCTAGGGGGTATCAAGGCGAGCGCCTCACCCTGGGCGCCGACGTCGCCCGCGCCCGCTCCTGCCGGGACCGCAGGACGAGGACGCGGAGCCAGCACACCCCGACCAGAGTGGTCGCCACCGTGCCGCCCACCGAGATCACGGTGAAGAGGTGCTGCTGCTGGTCGGTCGGGTTCTCCAGGAACCCCCGGGCCGGAATCGAGTCCACCTGCCCGTCGCCGGTGACCCGGGCGACCAACCAGACGGCGATGCCCCGCATCGAGTCCCACAGGGCGTGCAGGACGGCGACCCCGAGGAAGGTGCCGACGACCGTCGGCGGGAAACGGAACCGGCCGTTCGCCTCCCGGCGGACCAGCAGGACCCCGCCGGTGATCGCCGTCCACAGGCCGTGTCCGAAGGGGGAGAGCACCCCGCGCAGCACCTCGGTCTCCAGCAGTGCGCGCAGGTTGATGCCCTCCAGGGTGACCGCCGCGTTGAAGGCGTACCCGGCGCTCTCGAACGCCGCGAAGCCGAAGCCCACCGTGGCACCCAGCACCAGCCCGGCCCTGCGGCCGCGGACGGAGTGGTGGCGGCGGAGGACGAACATCAGGGCGCCCAGTTTCACCGCCTCCTCGATCAGGCCGACGCCGAGGAACAGCCAGACCGAGGTCTGGTGCAGCAGGTAGTACTCCAGGACCGAGGCGCCCAGCACCCCCAGGATTCCGCCGGTCAGGAACGAGCCCAGGATCAGGGACGGCCCGAGGTCCTCGCCGTGCCGCTCGTACGCCCACAGCACGAACACGGCCGGCACGAGAAAACTGCCGAGCAGGATCAGTGTCGGCAGCAGCGTGGAGTTCTCGGTGAGGTACGTGGCCCCGGCGGCGAGGGCCCACGAGACGACCCCGCCCCAGAGGCAGCGCCGCCAGAGTCCGGGACGCGGCCGGGGTGCGCCCGGCGGGCCGGGCGGGGGTCCGGGCGGAGGTCCGGCACGCGGGTCGGGCGGCGGGCCGGGGGGCAGTGGCGGAGGTGGGGGCGGGGGCGGTGGGGCGTCGGAGGAGGACCAGTTCACGCCGGCTCCTGGTGGGGGGCCTCCCGGCTCCCGGGAGGGGGGCGGGAGGGGCGATCGGTCGGGAGGGTGATCGGGGTGGGATCGGGAGGGGAATCGGGGCGGAACGGGAGGGGGAATCGGGGTGGATCGGTCGAAATCGTGACGGCCGGGGTGAACCGGGTGGGATCGGCACAGACTATGGGCTGTGTCCGGGCGCGTCAGGGCCGGTGCGTGAAGGGCGTGTCGTCGGCGCGCGACGGTCGTTGGTGGGGCATGTCGTCGCACTGTTCGGGATGTTCCGGGGCATATGCCAGTGAGCGGTGGCCCTGTCGCCCCCCGCGCCGCGCCCCCTGCCGTGCCTCGCGTCGTGGCGCATCCCGTGCCGTGCGGCCGGGCGGGATGCGGTCAGGCGGAGTCCGGGGTGCGGGAGAGTCGGTCCGCCTCGTCCAGCAGGGGGTTCAGGTAGCGGAACATCACCGTCTTCAGTTCGCGGGCGTACGCCTCCCGCTCCTCGCCCTCGTGCGTCATGATCAGGTCGATTCCGGCCTTGAACAGCTGGAAGGACATGGCGCCGACGCGCCGTATCCGCGCCTCGGGAAGTTCCGGCAGGTAACCCGCGAGGAGAACCTCGACGCGGGTGAGCATCGCGTCGTGCACCAGGTCGTGCTTCTCGGTGATCCGACCGGGCACCTCGCCCCCGTGCATGAGGACGCGGAACGCCGGATTCTCGGTGTTGAAGGTGATCAGCGGATCGAGGGCCGTGTCGAGCAGGCGGTCCAGCGCGAGTTCGGCGTGGCTCAGGGTGACGGGCTCGCCGTACGTCTCCTGCCAGCGGCGCAGGAGGCGGTCGCCGAGCTCCACGGCGATCGCCTCCTTGTTGGGGAAGAACTGGTAGAGCGTGCCGGGCGAGACGCCGGCCTCGCGGGCGATGGCGTTGGTGCTGGCCGCGGTGTAGCCCTGCGTACGGAACACGTCGGCGGCGGCGGCGAGCAGCTGGGTCATCCGGGCCTCGCCGCGCGCCTGGCGGCGGCGGGGAGCCGGGGTGTTCGCGGCCCCCTGGTCCGGCTCGGTGCCGCCGTGCGCCTTCTCCGCCGTCGGTTCCTCGGCCGCCGCGGTGGCGGCCCGCTCGGCTCCGGCCTCAGACATGGTTCATCCCCAGCCCTCGTGAGAGTGATTGACAAACGCGAGCGGTCGCTCGCATTCTTGAGAAACGCGAGCTACCACTCGTGTTTGCCAGTCTATGCGGCAATGGCCGACCCGTGCCGCTTCGAGCGGCCCGGGTCCGGTGGAGGGGGCACGGCATCATGTCCGTAGTCGAGAGCCCGCAGCGGCTCGGTGGCTGGACCCGTTTCGTGACGGCGCGGCCTCGGCTCGCCCTGCTCGCGGCGCTCGTCTTCACCGCGCTCGCGGTGTTCGCGGGGAGCGGTGCCGGTGACCGGATGGGCAGCGGCGGCTGGGAGGCCCCGGACGCCGAGTCGGCCTGGACGACCCGGGCGCTGGAGAAGGAGTTCCCCGCCTCCCAGCCCAATCTCCTGCTGCTGATCGACAGCGGGCGGGCCTCGGTCGACGACCCGGCGGTGGTGGCCGAGGCCTCGCGCCTCACCGCCCGTCTGGCCGCCCAGGAAGGGGTCACCGGCGTCGGTTCGTACTGGCAGAGCGCCGCCCCCGCCCTGCGCTCCCGGGACGGACGCGAAGCGCTGATCGCCGCCCACATCGCCGGCGAGGAGAAGGGCTCCGGAGAGATCCTCGACCGGATCGCCCCGCTCTTCGAAGGGGAGCACGGCCCGGTGAAGGTCTCCGTCGGCGGGCTGATCGCCACACGGCACGAGATGCAGTCGATCATCCAGGAGGATCTGCTCAGGGCGGAGACGGTCGCCCTGCCGGTCACCCTCGTCCTGCTGGTGATGGTCTTCGGCAGCGCGGTGGCGGCCCTGCTCCCCCTCGGCGTGGGCATCATGGCGATCCTGGGGACCAGCGCCGTGCTGCGCGGCATCACCGAGCTGACCGACGTCTCCGTCTTCGCCCAGAACCTCACGACCGCCCTCGGCCTCGGACTCGCCGTCGACTACGCCCTGTTCATCGTGCGCCGGTTCCGCGAAGAGATGGCCGCCGGCGCCGACCCCCGCTCCGCGGTCGGCATCACCCTCCGCACGGCGGGGCGCACCGTGCTCTTCTCCGCGCTCGCGGTCGCGGTCTCGCTCTCGGCGATGCTCGTCTTCCCCCAGTACTTCCTGCGCTCCTTCGCGTACGCCGGAATCGTCGTGGTGATCCTGGCGGCCGGGGCGGCCCTCATCGTCCTTCCGGCCGCGCTGGTGCTGCTCGGCCCCCGGGTCGACGCCCTGGACCTGCGGCGCGCGCTGGTCCGCCGGAGAGGGGGCCGGGAGGTGCCTCCCCGGACGGCCCACCGGGGGCGGACCTCTCTCGCCGCGCTTGTGATGCGCCGCGCCCCGGTCTTCGCCCTGGTGACCACGGCCGCGCTCGTCCTGCTCGGACTGCCCTTCCTGGGCGTGCGGTTCGGCATGGCCGACGACCGCCAGCTGCCCGCGGACTCCGCGTCCCGCATGGTGCAGGACCACATCCGCGAGGTCTTCCCCGGGTCCCCGGGCGGCGGCCTCGCCCTGCTCGTCCGGGAGCCCGCCACCCCCGCCCAGTACACGGCCCTCCGCGAGCGGATCGCCGCCACGGAAGGAGTGGCGCGGGTCGACGGGCCGCTGACGGCCGGCGACTTTGCCACCTACTCCGTGGTGCCCGAGGGCGAGGCGGCCGGGCCGGAGGCCCAGAAGCTCGTCCACGACCTCCGCGCGCTCGACGCACCCGTCCACGCGTCGGTGACCGGGACCGCCGCCGTGCTCGTCGACTCGAAGGACGCCATCGCCGAACGGCTCCCCTGGGCGGTCGGCATCATCGCGGTGGTGACCCTGCTCCTGGTCTTTCTGCTCACCGGCAGCGTCCTGATCCCCGTCCAGGCGGTCGTGCTCAACGCCCTCAGCCTGACCGCGATGTTCGGCGCGGTCGTCTGGGTCTTCCAGGAGGGCCACCTCTCCGGACTGCTCTCCTTCACCAGCACCGGCGACATCGAGACCACCCTGCCCGTGCTGATGTTCTGCGTCGCCTTCGGGCTCTCCATGGACTACGGCGTCTTTCTGCTCTCCCGCATCAAGGAGGAGTACGACCGCAGCGGCGACCACGAGGGCTCCATCGCCGTCGGGCTGCGCCACACCGGCGGACTCATCACCGCCGCCGCCGTGATCCTGGCCGTGGTGATGGTCGCCATAGGGGCCTCGCGGGTGACCAACACGAAGATGCTCGGACTCGGCATCGCCCTGGCGGTGCTGATGGACGCCATGGTGGTGCGCAGCCTCCTGGTCCCCTCGGTCATGAAGGTGATGGGCCGCGCCACCTGGTGGGCGCCCGCACCTCTGCGCGCTCTCCACCGAAGATTCGGCCTCGACGAGAGAGCGGTCCCCGCCCCGTCCGCGCAGGCCAAGGGAGCCGTCGTTTCCGTACCTGGCAGCCGTGGGACGGACGGCGGGGGCGGGGTGACACCCCCGCCCGACCCGGACCGGACCAGGATCGCCAGCGGCAGCTGACGCCCCGTCCGGCAGGACGCGGCCGGGCGGCACACCGTCCGTCCCACCGGGCGCATCACCGGGCGTTCCACCGGGCGCGTTGCCGGGCACCCCGCCGGGCGTTACACCGGACGCGAGACGTGACGGAAGGGCGGGGCCATGCGGGCAGTGGTGTTCGAGGAGTTCGGTCAGGAAGCGCGGGTGCGAGAGGTGCCCGATCCGGTCCCCGCCCCGCAGGGGGTGGTGGTCCGGGTCGAGGCGACCGGGCTGTGCCGCAGCGACTGGCACGGCTGGATGGGGCACGACGACGGCATCACCCTCCCGCACGTGCCGGGCCACGAACTCGCCGGAGTGGTCGAGGCCGTCGGACCCGGAGTCGTCGGCCGGCGCCCCGGCGACCGGGTCACCGTCCCGTTCGTCTGCGCCTGCGGGCGGTGCGCGGCCTGCGCCTCGGGGGCGCAGCAGGTGTGCGAGCGCCAGACCCAGCCCGGCTTCACGCACTGGGGCTCGTTCGCGGAGTACGTCGCGCTGGAGCACGCCGACGTCAACCTGGTGGCCGTGCCCGAGGAGCTCTCCTTCGCCACCGCGGCGGGCCTGGGGTGCCGGTTCGCCACGGCGTTCCGCGCGATCGTCGCTCAGGGCCGCGTCGCGCCGGGGGAGTGGGTCGCGGTGTACGGCTGCGGTGGGCTGGGGCTCTCCGCCGTGATGATCGCGGCGGCCGCCGGAGCCCGGGTGGTGGCCGTCGACGTCTCGGCCGCCGCCCTCGACCTGGCGAAGTCGTTCGGGGCGGCGGCGTGCGTGGACGCGTCGGCCCACCCGGAGGGCGCGGACGCCGTCGTCCGGGAACTCACGGGCGGCGGGGCGCATCTCTCGCTCGACGCCCTCGGCTCGCCGGTGACCTGCGCCGCCTCCGTACGCAGCCTGCGCCGGCGCGGACGCCATGTGCAGGTCGGGCTGCTGCCGACGGCGGCCGGGGACCCGGTCGTCCCGATGGCACGCGTGATCGCGCTGGAGCTGGAGATCCTCGGCAGCCACGGGATGGCCGCCCACGACTACCCGCCGATGATGGACCTGGTCCGTGCGGGCACCCTGCGCCCCGACCTCCTGGTCACCTCCACCATCGGCCTCGCCGAAGCCCCCGCGGCGCTCGCCGCGATGGGCGGGGCCCCGGGAGCGGGGGTGACGATCATCGAACCGGGGCGCACCCGCCTCGGGGTGCTCAGCGGGTGACCGCTCAGCGGGTGACCGCTCAGCGGGTGACTCGGGCAGCCGGTGCTCAGGGCGGCCGGTGATTCGGGCGGCCGGTGATGCCGTCGGCCGGTGACGGCTCAGCCGGTGAGCGTGCGGACCCGGTTGCGGTTGCCGGGGCGGCGGGCGACCCAGTGGCGGACGGTGTCCGGGTACCAGTAGGGCCGGCCGTCCCGCACCTGATCGGGGTCGGGAAGGAAACCATGCTTGCGGTACGAGCGCACGGTGTCCGGGAGGACCCGGATGTGCGCGGCGATGTCCTTGTAGGACCAGAGCGTGCTGTCCGTCATCGAGTGTCGCCTCTCTGCGCGTTGCCGCACCGCAGCGGTGGTGGGGGACTGAAGAGGGCCGCGGTGCACCGGCTGACGATCGGTCAGCGGTGATCTGTCGAACGACCGGGAGAGCCGACCGGGGGGTGTTGTCGCGCAGCTGTGACGCATGCCGTACACAACCGGCACATGTCCCATGAAGACGGCGGATGTCCCACGAGGACGGGCGCGTGTCTCCCGAGGGCGGGCGGGGCGCCGCCCGGCGGCCCGGCGGGTGGACGGGGGGCCGGGGCGGCGGGGGTGGGGCGGGGCGTCCCCCCGGCCGGTCAGGAGTCGGGCAGCCCCACGGCGTGCACGAATGCCTCGGCGAAGGCGTCGCACATCTCCTCGACGGAGGGGATCTGGAGACCGGGGACGAGTTCCAGGGCCGGTCGGAGCAGGAGGTGCATGAGCAGGGGGTTCGACATCTGGTGGATGAGCGCGATGAGCGGCAGGTCGCGGATGCGGCCCGCCGCGACCTCGGCGGCCAGCCACTCGCCGATGCTCGCGTAGAGGCGCGGGACCATGTGGCGCGCGAGGGCCTGCGACGCGTCGTCCCCCGGGCGGGCCAGGACCTCGGCGAGGATCGCGGGGAGCACCCGGGGTTCGAGGCCGACGACGTCCGCGAGGTGCGCGTAGATCACCCGGACCGTGCTCCGCAGGTCCCCGGGGTGGGCGGCCAGGACCGCTTCGATGTTCACGAACGGGCCGTACCGCTCGAAGATGGCCTGCATCATCCCGTCCCGGCCGCCGAACGCGGCGTAGAGGCTGTGCACCGAGCACTCGGCCGCCGCGGCGACGCGTTCGAGGGAGAGCGCGGCCAGTCCATCGCTGCTGATGAGTGCGGCTCCGGCTTCGACGGCCCGCTCGCGCACGGGCCTGTGGCCGCCGGGGTCGACCCCGGCGGCCCGGACTGCCTCGTCGAGGGCGTGCCGGGCGCCTCCCAGGCGGCGCAGCAGTGTGCTGCGGGAGATGCCCGCTTCCTGAGCGATGGCTTGCATCGACACGTCGGCGACGGCCGTCTTGCGTGCCCGCGCTGCCCGGAGGGCTGCCTCGACCAGGTCGGACGGCACCTGGACCGCAGGGTGGAACTCTTCGTTTGACACACGCATCAATGTACCTTGTATTCTTGTATCAGATCCTGTGGCGGGGGTGTCCGGGCGTGCGAACCATCGCCCTGCCGCACTCTGCCGCCGAGCCTCGCGCGAAGCGTGACGTCCGGTGCCTGCGCCCCCGCGCCCGCCCCTTCGTCCCTTCTCTTCCCGGCCATGTGCATCGCGACGGGTACGCGCGTCGCGACGGCCCGCCAGGCGTCCACCCAACGGCCCATCGCAAGGAAATCCGCCATGACCCAGCAAATCACCCCGCCCGCATCCGCCGGGCAGGCGCGCAAGCTCCTGGCCGTGGTCGTGGGCCTGGTCGCCGTCGTGATCCTCATGCTCTGCGCCTTCGCCCTGCCCTCGGTGAACAGCGGCCCCCACGACCTTCCCGTCGGGGTCACCGGGTCCGCGCAGGCGACCGAGGCCGTCTCCGGCGTCCTCTCCGGCGATGAGTGGAGCGTCACCACCTACGGCGACGAGGCGGCCCTGAAGGCCGCGATGGAGAGCCGCGACATCATGGGCGGCATAGCACTGGCTCCCGGACACGTGACCGTCTACACGGCCACCGCCGGAGGGGCGCAGCCCACCGCGGCGGTGACCGCCATGGGGACCGGGATCGCGCACCAGCAGCAGGCCGAGGTGACCGTCACCGACCTCAAGCCGTTCACGGCCGACGACCCGAAGGGTGCGGGCTTCGCCGCCGCGGCGTTCCCCATGATCTTCGGCGGCATGATTCCCGCGGTGCTTCTCACCCGCATGTTCCCCGGACACGCCGGACTCCGCCGCCGCCTCGTCGGAGGTGTCGTCTTCGCTCTGCTGGCCGGATTCGCGGTCACGGCCTTCCTCCAGTTCGGCACGGGCTCTCTCGACGGCGCCTACGTGCTCAGCGGTCTCGGCCTGTCCCTGGGCATGGCCGCGCTGGTGATGACCCTGCTCGGGCTCGAAGCGCTGATGGGCATGGCCGGTTTCGGTCTCGGTGCCGCCGTGGTCATGCTGCTCGGCAACCCGCTCTCCGGACTGGCCAGCGGGCCCCACTGGCTGCCGAACGGCTGGGCCGCGCTCGGACAGATCCTCCCGCCGGGCGCCTCCGGAAGCCTGCTGCGCGCCAACGCGTTCTTCGACGGCATCGGTGCCGGTACGCCCGCCCTCGTGCTCGCCTGCTGGGCCGTGTTCGGCCTCGCCCTGATGCTGATCGCGGACCGGCGCGGCCACCGGACCCCCGCGGTCGCGCCGGAACCGCAGGCGCAACTCGTTTGACCTGGCCTGACCTGACTGACTGCCCGTCCATCTGTCCATCTGTCCGTCCGTACGAGGAGTCAGGACGTGGGCTGCGGGGTGGAGCAGGAGCGGAGGTAGGCGCGGGTGCGGCGCGCGATCGGCAGCGGGGCGTCGGGGTCGCAGGGGTACATGTCCTGCTCCACGATCGCGAAGAGGTCGGTTCCGAGCGCGCGCGCCGCTTCGAGCACCGGCTCCAGCGCCGGTACGCCGCGCGGCGGTTCGCACATCACGCCCCGGGCGACGGCGGGACCGAAGGGCAGCTCCTCGGCGACCACCTTCGCCAGGACCTCGGGATCGACCTGCTTCAGGTGGAGGTAGCCGATCCGTTCCCCGTACGTCCGCAGCAGGGCGACGCTGTCGCCGCCGCAGTAGGCGTAGTGCCCCGTGTCCAGGCAGAGGGAGACGAGGTCGGGGTCGGTGGCGTCGAGGAACCGGTTGACGTTCTCCTCGCTGTCGATGTGGGTGTCGGCGTGCGGGTGGACGACGA